>JBBRZR010000237.1:0-7720 GCA_038236495.1 Burkholderiales bacterium | reverse complement strand
CCTGCCCAATGCCGGCCAGGACGCGCTGATTGCGTTGTTCGAGATCGGCGCCGACACGACCAGTCTGAAAGTGCTGCGCGAGGGCGAGATGCTCTATGACCGCGACCAGGCGTTTGGCGGCTCGCAACTCACCACGCTGATCTCCCGCCAGTACGGCTTCTCGTTCGAAGAAGCCGAGCAAAAAAAGCTGGCCGGTGAGTTGCCCGAGGACTTCGAGAGCACCATCCTGACCGGGTTTGTCGACACCTTGTCGCAAGAAATCGGCCGTGCACTGCAGTACTTCTTCACCAGCACGCCGCACCACAAGGTGCATTACGTGATGCTGGCCGGCGGCACTGCCACCTTGCCCGGCCTGAAAGACCGCGTCACCGACCTCACCGGTTTTGCCTCGATGGTGGTCAACCCCTTCGACGGCATGAAGGTCGGCTCGGGTGTGCGCGAGGCCAAGGTGCGCAAAGAGTCGCCGTCCTACCTCACCGCCTGCGGCCTGGCGATGCGGAGGTTTCTGCCGTGATCCTGATCAACCTGCTGCCACACCGCGAAGAGCGGCGGCGCCAGCGCAAACGCCTGTTTTTTGTCGGCCTGGGCGTGGCGGCTGCGGGCGGCGTGGTGGTGGCGTTGCTGTGGTTCGGCGCAGTGCAGCAACTCACCCAAATTCAGCAGGCGCGCAACACCTTTTTGCGCACCGAGATTGGACGCCTTGAGGGCCAGATCAAGGACATCGCCAGCCTGCGCACCGAGATCGAGGGCCTCAAGGCCCGCCAGCGCGCGGTTGAAGACCTGCAGCTCAACCGCAACGTGCCGGTGCACCTGCTCGATGAACTGGTGCGCATGACACCCGAGGGCATTTACCTCACCAGCATCAAGCAGACCGACGGTGTGGTGCTGGTCACTGGCGTGGCGCAAACCAACGAGCGGGTGTCCGAGTTCTTGCGCATTGCGCAAACCGACTCACCCTGGCTGGACCGCATGGAGTTGGTCGAGATCAAGGCCATCACCCAGCCGGTGACCCCGGGCGCGCGTGAACAACGCCGCCTTTATGAGTTTTCGCTGCGCGTGTCGATCAAGCTGCCGGGTGTGGCGGCATCGGCGCCGGTTGGTGCGGGTATGGCGGCAGGGGCGGCGTCCGGCCCAGGCCGCGCCGCCAGCTCAGCCGTCAACCGCCAGCCTGCTTGAGGACATGGCCATGGCCAACAACACCACGCGCCCGATGACTATCGATGTGGCCACCGCGTTTGACCGCGCGTCGCTGCAATTCAAGGGCCTGAACCCGCAAGAGCCCGGCCAGTGGCCCTTGCTGCCCAAGGTCTGTGCCTGGATCGCCGTCGCCGCAGCGGCCCTGGGCTTGGTGTGGTTTTTGTTGGTGTCGGGTGCGTCCGACCAGTTGGAGGTCGAACGCAAGTTGGAGCCCGGCCTGAAAGACGACTACCGGGGCAAGCTGTCCCAGGCCGTCAACCTGTCCGAGCTGCGCAAGCAGAAACAGCAGGTGCAGGAATACGTCACCCAGCTGGAGCGTCAATTGCCCGGCAAGGCCGAGATGGACGCGTTGCTGTCGGACATCAACCAGGCCGGCATTGGCCGCGGCCTGCAGTTTGAGTTGTTCCGCCCCGGCCAGGTCGAGTTGAAGGACTATTACGCCGTGCTGCCGATCGCCTTGCGCGTGACCGGCAAGTTTCACGACATCGGTGCCTTCACCGCCGACGTGGCCAACCTGTCGCGCATCGTCACCCTGCACAACCTCAGCATCGCGCCGGTGGCCAAGGATGCCAGCGGCACCCTGGCGATGGACGCGGTGGCACGCACTTACCGCTACCTTGACACCACCGAGCTGGCGGACGTGCGCAAGGCGCGCCTGGAGGCCGAAGCCAAGGTCAAGGGGCCGCGCAAGTGAGCCGCCACGCCCTGACGCTGGGCTTGACCTTGTGCATGACGCTGGGTGCTTGCGGCCTGCTGACCGGCTGCGAGGCCGAGAACCAGGAGCTGCAGGCCTGGATGGAGCAGCAGCGCCGCGAGGTGCGGCCCCAGGTGCAGCCCTTGGCGCCGCCCAAGAAGTTCGACCCGGTGCCTTATGCCAACGCGCAGCAGGCTGACCCGTTTTCAACCCAGAAGCTCAGCGTGGCGATCAAGCAGGAGACCAAACAGCCCAACTCGCTGCTGGCCGCCGAGTTGAACCGCCGCAAAGAGCCGCTGGAGTCGTTTCCCCTCGACACGATGACGATGGTGGGCAGCGTCAGCAAGGCCGGTCGGCCGTTTGCGCTGCTCAAGGTCGACGCATTGCTGTACCAGGTCAAGCCGGGTGACTATCTGGGCCAGAACTATGGCCGCATCACGCGCATCACCGAGACCGAAGTGGCCCTGCGCGAAATCGTGCAGGACGCCGTCGGCGAATGGACCGAGCGACCCGCTACGCTGCAGTTGCAAGAGCGGGCACAGGAGAAGGCGCGATGAACAATCCGCAGGAGACAACAACCATGCTGAAGTGGCGCGTCCGGCTTGCCGCCCTGGTGCTGGCCTGGGCCGTGCCCGCAATCGCCCTGGCCGAGATTTCGATCCTGGGCGTCACCAGCACCCAGCAGGCGGGTGCCGATGTGGTGCGTATCGAGCTGTCCGAGCCGCTGGCGGCGGTGCCCACCGGGTTCTCGGTGCAGACGCCACCGCGCGTGGCGATCGACCTGCCGGGTGTGGCCAACGGCGTGGGCAAATCGCTGATCGACATCAACCAGGGCAATCTGCGCTCGGTGGCGATCGCCCAGTCCGGTGAGCGTACCCGGCTGGTCCTGAACCTGCGCCAGCCCGCCAACTACCGCACCGAGCTGCAAGGCAAGGCCCTGGTGGTGGTGCTGGACAACGCCAGCGCACCGTCGGTGGCCGCTACCACGGGCGACGCGGTGCACTTTGCCACGCCGCAAAACACCGACCGGCTGCCGCTGCGCGACATCGACTTCCGCCGCGGCACCGATGGCGCCGGGCGGGTGATCGTCTCGCTGGCCAGCACCCAAGTGGGGGTGGACATCCGCCAGCAAGGCCAGACCCTGGTGGTTGAGTTCTTGCGCTCCAGCTTGCCCGAGACCCTGCGCCGGCGCCTGGACGTGGCCGATTTCGGCACCCCGATCCAGAGCGTGTCCACCTTCCAGAGCGGCGAGCGGGTGCGCATGGTGATCGAGCCCAAGGGCAATTGGGAGCACAGCGCCTACCAAAGCGACAACCAGTTTGTGCTGGAGGTACGGCCGCTGAAGGTCGACCCGAACAAGCTGACCCAGGGCGCCGGCTTCTCGGGCGAAAAGCTGTCGCTGAACTTCCAGAACATCGAAGTGCGCGCCCTGCTGCAGGTGATCGCCGATTTCACCAACTTCAACGTCGTCACCAGCGACACCGTCACCGGCAGCGTCACCTTGCGCCTGAAAGACGTGCCCTGGGACCAGGCGCTGGACATCATCATGCAGAGCAAGGGCCTGGGCGTGCGCAAAAACGGCAACGTGCTGTGGATCGCGCCCAAGGATGAGCTGGCCGCCAAGGAGCAGCTGGAGCTTGAATCGCGCAAGAAGATCGCCGAGCTCGAGCCGGTGCGCACCCAGTCGTTCCAGCTCAACTACGCCCGGGCCGACGACGTGGCGCGCGGCCTGTCGGGCCAGACCGGCGGCGGCGGGCAAGGCGCATCGGGCGGCAGTGCTGGCGGCAGTTCGTCCGGCAGCAGCAGCTCGGGCGGTGCGGGCGGCGGGTCAAACCAGGCCCAGCGCATCCTGTCACCGCGCGGCAGCGTGATCTTCGAGGCGCGCACCAACCAGCTGTTTGTCACCGACATCCCGAGCAAACTTGAGGAAGTACAGGTGCTGATCGGCAAGATCGACATCCCGGTGCGCCAGGTGCTGATCGAAGCCCGTATCGTCGAGGCCGACGACAAGTTTGGCCGCACGCTCGGTATCAAGCTGGGCGCGGCCGACCTGCGTGGCATCCAGGGCGGCATCCCGGGTTATTCGATCAGCAATGGCAACTACGTGACGGTGGGCGGCAACGCTGCCGGTGTGGCCAACCAGACGTTGCAGACCGGCCTGACCGGCACCGCGGCGCAGGCCGCGGCCTACGCCAACAGCAACTTCGTCAACCTGCCGGCCAACACCATCAGCTCGGTGTTTGGCGGCCAGTCGCTGCCCAGTTTTGCGTTGTCGCTGTTCAGCCCGGCGGCCAACCGCTTCCTGAACCTGGAGCTCTCGGCCCTGGAGGCCGAAGGCAAGGGCAAGATCATCAGCAGCCCGCGGGTGATCACCGCCGACCAGAACAAAGCCGTCATCGAGCAAGGCACCGAGCTGCCTTACCAGGTGGCCACGTCAAGCGGCGCCACGTCGATCCAGTTCCGCAAGGCCAACCTGAAACTCGAGGTCAAGCCGCAGATCACGCCCGAGGGCAGCGTGATCATGGTGCTAGACATCAACAAGGACAGCGTCGGCCAGTCCACGCCCCAGGGTTTTGCGATCGACACCAAGCATGTGCAGACCGAGGTGCTGGTGGAGAACGGTGGCACCGTGGTGATCGGCGGCATCTTTACCCAGACCGAGAGCAACGAGGTCAACAAGGTGCCGCTGTTGGGCGATGTGCCCTATGTCGGCGCGTTGTTCCGCAACACCACCAAGACCGCGGTCAAGACCGAATTGCTGATCTTCATCACGCCCAAGATCGTGACCGACCGCGCTGCCGCGCGTTGAACCGTCGGTATCAGCGCCTTGCCAGATTGGGAGTTTTTGACATGAGTTTTATGACGATAAAGACCTGGCTGGCCGGGGTGTGTGTGCTGGCGCTGGTAGGGTGTGGCGGCGGTGGGGGTGGTGATGCCGGTGGAACACCGGTGCTCGGCGGCAATACCACCACCGGCGCGACGGTTGGCGTTTCGTTGTCGTCGGCCGTCTTGACGGCCGCCAGCCCCGCCACCGTGACCGTGACCTTGCGCGACAACAGTGGCAATCCCATGGCGGGCAAGGTGGTGGATCTGAAAACCCCGCGCGGCGGGCTGGCCACACTGAGCGTGGCGTCTGTCGTCACCGACGCAGCGGGCACCGGCACGGCTACCCTGACCGCGGCGGCAGGCGGTTTGTCTGGTGCCGACGAGGTCGTGGCGGTGGCCAACCTGGGCACCACCACCGTGCAGGGCAGCGTCAGCTTCTCGGTCACCGGCAGCGTGCCCACCGTTGGGCTGACGATCAGTTCCACCACGCTACGGGCGTCCACCGGCGCTGTCACGCTGCGCGCCGAGCTCAAGGATGCCGCGGGCAAACTCTTGAGCAATCAGGCGGTCAATTTTTCGAGCACCGCAGGTTTGGTGACCTTGTCAGCGCCGTCAGCCGTCACCGATGGCTTCGGTACCGCGTCAGTCTCGGTCACTGCGGTCAGCGGCAGTGCCGCAGGGGCGGACATCCTGGTGGCCACGGCCACCGTGGCTGGCGCCGCGGTGCAAAGCAGCCTGTCAGTGCAGGTCATCGCCGACACGCTGTCGGTGTCGATCAGCGCCAGCAGCTCCAACGTGTCGGCCACCGCGCCGGCCACGCTGTCGATCCTGGTCAAGGATGCATCCGGCGCCAATGCACCGGTGGGCACCGTGGTCAAGGTGGCGTCTTCTTTCGGGCTGACCGCGTTTGACGCCACCACCGCGTCCACCGAAATCAACGGTGTGGCCAAGGTGATCGTCACGCCCAAGACCAACACCAGCAACGGCGCAGACCAGATCGTCGCCACCGTCACGGTGGGCAGCGTGGACATCACCGCCAAGACGGTGGTGCAGGTGACCTCGGCAAGCTCGTCCTCGGCACCACCGGTGTTGCAGTCGTCGCTGTCATCGACCTCGATCAGTTCAGCCTCGCCGGCGACCGTGACGGCCACGCTGACCGATGGCAAAGGCGCGCCGGTGGCCGGGCAGGTGGTGACGTTCACGGTGGTGCGTGGGCTGGCCAAGACCAACGTGGGCACGGCACTGACCGACGCCGCGGGCAACGCGGTGGTGATCCTGTCGCCTGCCAGTTCTACCGTGGCGGGTGCCGATGAGGTCACCGCGTCAGCCAGTTTGAGCGGCACGACGCTGCAAAGCACCAAAGGCTTTCAGGTGCAGGCCACCAATGTCACCTTGTCCAGTTTCACGTCGGCCGTGGCCAATCTCGGCGCTTACGGCCAAACCACGCTGACCGTGGGCATCACCGGTGCGTCTGTGGGCTCACCGGTCAACGTCAATGTGACCTCGTCGTGCGTCAGCCAGGGCAAGGCCACGTTGTCGCCAGCCACGTTTACCGCGACCAGCGCCGCTGTGGATTTGCAATACAAGGACAACGGCTGCGGCGCGATCCAGGCCAACGACAAGTTGCAGGCAACCATTGTCGGCGCGGCCAGCAACGTCACGCTGGATCTGCCTATCTCGGTGCCCAGCGCGTCCAGCTTGGCGTTTGTATCGGCCGCGCCGGAGATCATTTATATCAAGGCGTCGGGATTCACCGAGACCTCGACCTTGACCTTCGAGGTGCGTGACGGGGCGGGCAATACCCTGCCAAACCGCAGCGTGATTCTCTCGCTGCTGACGCTGAGCGGTGGCGTCACGATGGAAGGCGGTATCGCCGATGTCACGCAGGTATCCGACGCCGCGGGTCGGGTAACGGTGCGCGTCAACTCGGGCACCGTGCCGACGCCGATCCGGGTGTCCGCCAAACTCAAGGACACGCCCACGATCGCGACCGTTTCGAGCAACCTCAGCGTGGCTGTAGGCCTGCCGTCGCAGCTTAATTTTTCACTGTCTCAAACAGCAAAAAATATTGAGGGTTTCAACATTGACGGCACCACCAATGGTTACAGCATCATTGCGTCGGACCGCAGCGGCAACCCGGTGCCAGCCGGAACATCCATCAATTTTGTGACCGAGGGCGGGCAGGTCGAACCCATCAAGCAGATACAGCTGATTGGCGGGCTGGCCCGGGCTACCGCCGGTTTCGTGTCGGCTGATCCCCGCCCGGCGGATGGGCGCGTGACGGTAACGGCCTTTTCGTTGGGCGAAGAATCCTTCATCGATCAGAACGGCAACAACCGCTATGACATCGGTGAGCCATTCCAGGATCTAGGCAATGTCTTCAAGGACCGTAATTTTGACGGTGTCTATGACGCTGGCGTCGATGAGTTCTTGCCGACGAATATATCCAATTCATCGGCCTGTACTGCCGCCGGTGCGGCGCCTGGCGCCACGCCAGCGACGTCTGCGCTGCTCGCACTGAACGCCAGTATCCCGAGCGTGCCGGGCACGTGTGACAGTACCTGGAGCGGTGCTGGCAAGGTCTACGTTCGCCGCGCGGCTGAAACCGTGCTTTCAACATCCCCCGCGCGAGCGCTCTGGTCCAGCAAGAGCGGTCTTGATGCCAGCTGCCGCACGCTGACGCTGCAGACCGGGCCGCAGCCGACCACCTTTGGGCTTTTTACCCCTGTGCAGGGTGGCGAAACCTGGTTTGGCAACGGCTCCGCGTCCCTGACGCTGCCCTTCATCGTGGCAGACGCCAATACCTTCCCGGCGCTGGGTCCGAACAATACGGTTGGGCGGCTCAACCCGATGGCCGCTGGTACGACGATTTCAGCGTCGACGCCGACCACTGGGCTGAAGGTGGTGTTGGGCGGCGGTTCGCCCGTGCCCAGCACGACCGAAGCGACCTTGGGCGCCGTGGGTGTCACCTTCGACACCGTCTCGTCCGGGGTTGTGTTCGTG
>JBBRZR010000236.1:0-7738 GCA_038236495.1 Burkholderiales bacterium | reverse complement strand
TGGACAAGCCGGGTGCTTTGCCGAGGTTCACGCTGCCGGGCTACCACACCGATGCTTTGGCGCAGATGCCGGCAACGCTGAAGGCTGTGGCCAGGCTGGCAAGCATGGTGCGCTTTGTGAACCGCCAGGGAGATGAGCTTTATTCGTCGCAGTCGTCGCCAGTCTCACCAGACATGGCGTTGGCGGATTTGCGGCGGCAGCCGCTGCCGGAAATCGAGCGGCAACGTCTCGCGCAGCAGTGGGGCCAGCTGGCTCAGCGTCTTGACCGGGAAGGCGTGCCGGCCATGGTTCGCGAGGGGGTGCGGTCCGAGCAAACGCGCTTCACGGCGTTGCAGGAGCAGGGCAGGGCGGCATCGTCGGGGCGGACACAGGAAGGGCTGGACCGCTGATCTGAACGTTCGGGCGCGAGTCGCTCGACGACGGCGTCAAGTGGGTTGCCATCGCGTGGTCGGTGAGGCTGGTACCCAGGCCGTTCTGAGCCCAGCCAGGGGCTTTTTCGCGGAAGCGAAAACCGGGATGCCCATTCCAGGCGCGCGCTGTTGCGCTTGGTCCTGACGGGAGGTCAGGACTGCCGGCAGGCCGGCACCCTTCAGGCCACCCTAGCCAAATGCCATCCAGATCGGCGCTTCGCTTGTCGAAAGATCCCGTTCGGTGGTGTGGTGAGTGGGTGGGTTGCTGTATCGACCCACCGTATCACGCCGTTCTCGCCGTCAAGGTCTGCGCGAGCGCGTGGCGCTCCCTTGCGCCCTTCGGTCGTCTTCGAACCCTGACCGCTGCGCTGCGGCGTGAGGAATTCGGTCTCGGGCAATCCCGCCCGATCCTAGACCGGAGTTCCTTATGTCGCAGACATCCTTTTCTTTCGCCGTTGCTGAGTCCGCAAACGCACTGCTGGTCTGTGACGTCGATGGCCAGTACCGCGTGGCCAGTGCCGACGAAGTCCTTGCGCAGGCTTGGGGGCTGCTGGCTGACCGCGTGAAGCCCGGCGTGGCGCTGTCGTCGCCGCAAGACGTCAAGGACTACCTGCGCCTGGAGATCGGGCTGCTGGAGCACGAGGTCTTCTGCGTGGTCTTCCTGGACGCGCAGCACCGTGTCATCGAGCTGCGGCAGATGTTCCGGGGCACGGTGACGCAAACCTCGGTGTACCCCCGCGAAGTCGTCAAGGAATCGCTGCAGCTCAATGCGGCGGCGGTCATCCTGGCGCACAACCATCCGTCGGGCATGCCGGAGCCGAGCCGTGCCGACGAGTTTCTGACGCAGTCGCTGAAGGCCGCGTTGTTGCTGGTGGACGTGCGGGTGCTGGATCACCTGGTGGTCACTGCGAACGCCGTGGTGAGTTTTGCGGAACGTGGGCTCATCTGAGCGTGCACGTCGGGGCGGCTGGGTGTCGCCCCTTTTTCCCTTCCTGCGGCGGGCGCAGTGTGCTGCCGCCCTCAGGATCAACCCAAGGCCTGAAGTGCGCCGCGGTGCGGCGGGGGAAGCTGTCAGGGCAGTTGAAGCGGTAAAGCGCTCACCTTCCAGGCTCGCAGGTGTTGTCAGTGCTCTGGAAAGCCGGTCGTTGCGCCCGCAAGCCCTGCTGAGCGCGGCGGTCAATCTTCTCTTGCCGGCCCGTCCCTTGATCGACGCATAGCGCCTGCCATTCATGCCCCAAGGGTGAAGGCTGCACCCACGTCCTCACCCGGTCTCTGCGCTGCGCTTCGAGCTGCGGCTTGCGGGCGCGCCCTTGTGTCCTGCCTGGCTGTCGCTGTTCATGCGTCGGGACGGCTCCGAAGAGCAGATTTTTCAACCACCGCAAAGGACACAGCCATGAGCGCAACGACCATCCACAGCACTGACACCACCACTGCAGTTTCCAAAGACGCGCGGTTCCTCGCCCCCGGGACTCACCAAAGAGCAGACGCCAAGGGCAAGGGCAAAGGGCAGGGCGAATTGCCTGAGAAGGGCGCGACTCAGACTTCAAAAGTTCGCGTCAAGGGCCAAGCCACCGAGCCGGCAGCGAGCGCCGAGGACTTCGCGGCGGGCGACCTGGTGCTGATCCCGCTGTCGCGCCTGGTGCCGTCCGCCTTCAACGTGCGCAAGTCTGGCGGTGAGGATGTCGGCGAACTGGCGGCACTCATCAAGGCCCAGGGCCTGCTGCAGAACCTCGTCGTTCACCCCATTGAGGCCAAGCGCGGCAAGTCGACCGGTGACTATGGCGTCGCAGCGGGTGGCCGTCGCCTGCGTGCGCTGGGCCTGCTGGCCAAGGCCGGTGACATCCCGCTCGACAAGGACATTCTTTGCCGGCTGATCACGCGCGATGCCGCCATCGCTGCGAGCGTGGCCGAGAACAGTGGCCGGGCTGCGATGAGCGTGGCTGATACCGTCACGGCCTTCGCCGAGATGATCGCCGCAGGGGCGGGCGTGGAAGACGTGGCGGTGTGCTTCGGCATCACGCCGCTGACGGTGCAACGTCGCTTGAAGCTGGCGAAGGTGTCGCCGGCGCTGTTCGAGTTGTTCCGGCAGGACAAGATCAACCTTGATCAGCTGATGGCGCTGGCGATCAGCGACGACCACGCCGCGCAGGAACGGGTGTGGAACTCGACGCCGTCCTACAACCGCAACCCCAGCAGCCTGCGCCGCTTGTTGCTCGGGCGCGAAATCGATGCGGCCACCGACCCCCTGGCTAAGTTCGTCGGCATCCCGGCCTACGAGGCAGCGGGCGGTGTCGTGGTGCGCGACCTGTTCGAGGATGCCGGCAGCGGCTACATCACCGACGCCGAACTGCTGCAGCGTCTGGCCATCGAGCGGCTGACCGAGCGGGCGCGAGTCTTCAAGGGCGATGGGTGGGCCTGGACCGAGGCGCGGACCTCGTTCGATCACTCGGAACGGCAGGGGTTCGGGGTGGCAACGATGAGGCAGCGGGCGCCGACCTCGGTGCAACAGGCCGCGCGCGATGCGCTGCTGGCCGCGAAGGAGGAAGCCAACAAGGGCCTTGAAGACCTCTACGACGCCGAGGACGACGAAGATGACCCGGGCTTCGACTCCGCGAAGGCGAGCGCGCTGGAAGCCGAAGTCGAGGACATCGACGCCAAGCTGGAAAAGCTGCGCCATGACCTAAGCGAGTGGACCGCCGACATCCTGGCCTTCGCCGGTGTGGTGGTGGCACTCGACCGCAATGGCGAGGTGGTCGTGCGCCGCGGCATGGTGAAGCCGGAAGACCGCAAGCGGGCGGCGAAAGCCGCAGCGGCAGCGGCGGGCGCACCTGGAGCGAACGGGGCAACCATCGACGCAGGGGAGGGCGCCGAGCAACAAGCCAGCGCGAACCCCGAGAGCCTTGTCCGCAAGCTGACCTCCCACAAGACCAAGGCGCTTCAAGTGCTGATGTCCGACAACACCCATGTTGCCCTGGCCGCACTGGCGCACACGCTGGTGCAGCAACTGGTGATCGGCTACGCGGGCGGCATGCACCGCACCGTGTCGGCGCTGAACCTGCGGGCCAATGACTGCGACAGCGCACTCAAGGGCGTGGCCGACGACATCGAGGCATCGCGTGCTTGGGGCGAACTGGCGAGCCGGCTGGACAACTGGCGCGAACGGCTGCCGGGCGATGCGGATCGGCTGCTGCCCTGGCTGATCGGCCAGCCGCTGGACACGCTGCTCGAACTGCTGGCGCTTTGCTCTGCCCTTTCGGTCAGTGTGATGAGCGGGCGTGAGGCCGACATCACCGGCGACGCCCTGGCCGCTGCGGTGGGTCTGGACATGGCCGACTGGTGGACGCCGACGGCTGGCAGCTATCTGGCCCAGGTGCCGAAGGCGCGGATCGTCGAGGCGGTGACCGAGGCGGTTTCCATCGAGACGGCCGCGCCGCTGGCCAAGCTCAAGAAGGGCGAAGCGGTCGCCGCTGCCGAGGCGCTGCTGCAGGGCACGCGCTGGCTTCCCTCGCCGCTGCGCGCCCGAGGGACTGCTGCGACCTGACGGATCAATCCCGGCCGCTGTCCGCACCCCAGCGGCTGCCGGCCGGGCCTACCGAACACAACAGAAGGACGACCATGAAGATCGGTGAATTTCGCGCGGCGGTGGACTCCCTGAACTGGAACCGGCGCGACCTGTCCGGCGCCATCATCCAAGGACGGCCAGGAGTTCGTGGCGATGGATGTGCGGACCCGGCTTGAGCGTCACATCGTGATCGTCTCCGGCCTGCTGCCGCTGGTGCACGCACGGTTTGCGGACGACCTGGCGCATGCGACCTCGGCCATCGAGTCGGCGCAGGTCACCATCGTTCGGTGGGAAGGCTGCAGGGCCAAGGCCTGACCCAGCCAGGCGGGGCGCTCTCTTCGGGGCGCTGCCCCGAGGGCGCTGGCGTATTCCTCCAAATGCGCCCCGGCGGCCGGCAACGTGGGCGCTGCGCGCCGGTGTTGGAGAGGGTCGCTCAAGCAGGGACGACTCGCGCCTGGTCGCCCTGTCGCTGCGCTCGGGTTGTCCAGGCGCGAGACACCCCTTCGGCGCTGGCCTTAACCCCGCGGGGCGAGCCCAGCGCTTTGCGCTCGGCCGAGTCTTCAGGCCAGGCCTGCGCTGCGCTTGTTGAAGTGCGCCGCGATGCGGCGATGGATCGCTCAGCTGGGAAGCTTCGCGCGTGTCGTTGATGGGGTGGTAAGCCGGCCTGTGCGTTTGGTTGCTCGGGGTGGCTGATCTGCCTGTCGGTTCGCCTCTTTCCGACGCATAGCGGCCTCCAGTCAGGTCCCAAGGGTGAAGGCTGGCGCCCACGGTCCTCACCCGGTCTCTGCACTTCGCGGTGCTCCGCTTCGAGCTGCGGCTTGCGGCCGTGCCCTTGTGTCCTGCCTGGCTTTCGCTGTTCATGCGTCGAGGCGAAACCGACGGGCAGATTTTCAACCACCACACGAGGCCACCAGCATGAACGCACAGTCCAACCACCCCATCCGTCCTTCACAAACCCGCACCACCGATCCGCGGTTCCTCGGCCCCGAGGCTGGCCAACAGGCAGGGGGGAATGCACGGGAAGTTCAGGCGCACGAGCTGGGTGACATGCGGACGATCCTTCACATCGCGCTGACCCAACCCGGCGTGATGAATCAGGCCTACCGCGCGTTCCACAACTACAGCATCGGCAACCAACTGCTGGCCGCGCTGCAACTGCTGGACAAGGGCCTGCCGCTGGCGCCCATCGCCAGCTTCAACGCCTGGCGCGAGAAGGGCCGCTTCGTGAAGAAGGGCGAGAAGGCCATCAGCCTGTTCATGCCCGTCAGCGTGAAGCGCCGCGCCGACAAGAACGCACCGGCCGACTCAGCCGAAGCGGGCGAGGGCGGGACGTTCAGCATGTTCATGCTGCGCCCGAACTGGTTTTCACTGACTCAGACCGAAGGCGACGAGTTCACCGCCGAGACCATCACGCCCGCCTGGGATGCGGTCACCGCCATGGCTGCGCTCGACATCGTCGAAGAACCTTTCGAGCACCTGCAGGGCAACCATCTTGGCTACGCCCGCGCACGATCCATTGGCCTCAACCCGTTGAACCCGCTGAAGCACAAGACCCGGTTTCATGAGATGGCGCACGTGGTGCTCGGTCACACCGCCGTCGCCGACATGCACGACGACGAAGCGCTGACGCGCCAGATCGAGGAGGCGGAAGCCGAGGGCGTCGCCTACCTGCTGTGCGCGCTGCTGGACCTTCCCGGCCAGGCCGAGAGTCGCTTTTACATCCAGGGCTGGCTGCAGGGTGGAACGCTGCCCGAGAAGAGCGCGAAGCGGATCTTCGGCGCCGCCGACCGGATCATGAAGGCCGGACAGCCGGTGCAGCACTGATCCACGTACTCAGACCCCAGACCAAGACGCACCAGGAGGACGCACCCATGGCATCCCATGACCTCACCCCCGAAGCGCTGGAGGGCTTCGCTGCCCAGCTGGACGGCACGCCCGCGCACGAGGCCTGCCCGCACTACACCAGCAGCCCCGCCGGCATGGCCTGGCTGGTCGGTGCGTGGCTGCAGAAGACCGGGCGCCCGGCGCCGCGCGATGTCCGGATGTCGCGCGGCTACACGGTGCGCGTCGGCGACATGCGTGTCTCGGTCGCTGACGCCGCGGCCTTGGTTCGTGTTCAGTGAAGGAGAACCCGCGATGAGTGACCACGCCTATCGACTGCTTCTGATGAAGCGCGCGCTTGCCCGCAGCGACGCCGAACTGTTCGGCCGTCGGCCTCGGTATCTTGAAGTGGCCAGGCGCCTCGCGGCGCTCTTGCTTTCCACGGAACTGCCATGAAGGTCTCAAGGCGGTGGATCGAGTGGGCGCATGGACCGGGCGCCGAGGATGGCCAGCCGCTGGCGTTGAGCTTGTGCGACCTGGCCAGCGCGCCCGGCGCGGGCGCGATCGAAGTTGCCGACCCGGCGTTGATCGCCGAGCTGATCGACGTAGCTGGGCTTTACGTCAATCCGTGTCGTGGCGATGCACTGCATGACATGGGCCCGTGGTGGATGGGTCAGCCGCGCCGGATAATTTCCGAAGGAAGGGCTTCGCTTCGGTCAGCCGACAGCGCGGCGAAATCGCCGACGGTAGATGGCCAACCAGAATGACAACAACAGGGCGCTTCATGCCTCGCACTTCTGCACCAGGTGGCCGCCGCGGCACAGGTCTCAAAGTATCCCGGCGGCCGGGGCGCACCAGTTGAAGGTCGCCACGTTGAATCGTCGGAGTGCGCTCCGCGTCGGCTTGTCCTTGGTGCTGCTGGTTTGCGTCGGCCAAGCCAGCGCCCGAGAAGACGCGCCAGGCGCCGGAGGACCGCCGGCGCCGAGCAGCTACCGAGGGCCAGCGATGGTGACGGGCGTGGCGGACGGCGACACGCTGTATGCAAATGTCGACGGCCACTCGATCCGCATCCGGCTCGCCCAGATCGATGCCCCAGAGAAGGCACAGGCCTTCGGCCGTCGATCAGAGCAGTCCCTGCGCGAACTGGTGGGCAAGAAGCAGGTTGAGCTGGCTTGGAAGTCGCTCGACCGCTATGGCCGGCCCATCGCGCAGGTTTCTGTTGATGGCCTCGATGTGAACGCCGAACAGGTCAGACGAGGTTTCGCGTGGGTGTTCCGGCGCTACTCGCGCGATGCCGCCCTGATAGCGCTGGAGGCGCAGGCGAGGTCTGCAAGCGTGGGGTTGTGGGCCGACCCCCACCCCGTCGCGCCTTGGGAGTGGAGAGCAAATCGGCGCGAGGGAACGGACTGACTACAGCAGCCGCGTCAACCCCCAGAGCGCTGCCAGGTGCGCCGGGTAGTAGACGTAGAAGCCGAGCCGGCCGCGTGGCACATTGATCTTGACCTGGCTGGCCGCAAAGATGAGCGGCAACGCGGCGAGCGCCCACAGATTGCGATTGATGACGTACAGCGAGGCGATGGCGCCGATCCAGAGTGCCAGCGTCAACCAGTCGGGCCGTCGACAGTAGGCCCAGGCCAGCAGACAGACCGCAAGACCGGGCCACCAGAACTCGACGAGCGCGCCGCCGACGATGAAGACCGCGGCGGCCGCCACCAGCCGCGCCGGTCCACCGACCTCGATCAGCCAGGCGCAAAGTGTGGCGACCAACAGCGTGGCCATGATGTTGAAGGGCCACCAACCCCAACCGAGTCCACCGAGCGCGATGAACGGAATGGTGGCGATGCTCCCGAAAATCGCCAGCCGGCGCGCCGTGCGCGAGTAACCGCCACTGGCCAGCGCACCAGGCCGGGCCAAGTTGTAGCCCAGCACGAAACCGAACAGCGGC
>JBBRZR010000235.1:0-7837 GCA_038236495.1 Burkholderiales bacterium | reverse complement strand
GTGACCTTGCCGGGTCGTCCCCGGGGTGACGCGGTCACCGACGCCACCCCGCCAGCGCCAGTCGCTGCCTCCGCACCGGCATTCTCATCGGCGTTTGCGCCCACCTTTTCATCGCCGCCCGCGCAATTCCCGCCAGTTGACCCGCCACCCGCGCGGGCCCCGGCAAACGCCCTGCCGGACACGGTGCCACCGCCCAGGGCGGCCTCCAGTGACGCGGCGCTGATCGCTGCGCTGCTGCAGGGCCTGGGCGCACCGGGCGTGCGCATCGAGGCGCTCACACCCGAGCTGATGCTGCTGATCGGCCAGTTGCTGCGAGAATCCACCCGCGGCGCCGTCGAGCTGCTGTTGGCCCGCACCGCGCTCAAGCGCGAGATGCGGGCCCAAGTCACGATGATCGTGGCACGCGAGAACAACCCGCTGAAGTTTTCGCCCTCGGTGGAAATGGCACTGCAACATCTTTTGTCACCCACCACACCCGGCTTTTTGCCAGCGGCCATCGCGGTGCGCGATGCGTTTGATGACCTGAGAGCGCACCAGCTGGGCGTGATGGCGGGCATGAAGGCCGCGCTGGACGGTGTGCTGCAACGCTTCGACCCGCAGCAACTCGAAACCAAGCTGAGCAGCCGTTCGACCCTGTCCAACCTGATCCCGTCCAGCCGCAAGGCCAAACTCTGGGAGCTGTTCCAGCAGCTGTTTGGCCAGCTGTCCACCGAAGCGCAGGACGATTTCGACGAACTGTTCGGCAAGGCCTTCCTGCGGGCCTACGAGGCTCAGCTCGATCGCCTGCAGGCCGAACCCGGACGGGGGTAACGGCCATGTTGGCACTTGAAGTCGCCTTGCTCACCGACCGCGGTGGTCGCAACTACAACGAAGACGCTTGCGGCCATTGGCATTCCGACCGCCACCTGTGCTGTGTGCTGGCCGATGGCGCAGGGGGCCACGGCGGGGGCGACATCGCCTCCAAACTCATCGTCCAGGAATTGATCGGCCGCTTTGCCCGCCAAGCCTCGCACGATGGCCCCGCGCTGGGCAGCCTGCTGCGCCAGACCAACACCACCTTGATCGAGCAGCGGGTGCCGGGCACGCCACGCGAAGACATGCACAGCACCGCCGTCTGTCTGGTGATCGATTTTGTCGATCACCAGGCCCATTGGGCGCATGCCGGCGACTCGCGCATGTACTGGCTGCGTGACGGCCGGGTGCATGCACGCACCCGCGACCACAGCCTGGTGCAGGCCCTGGTCGATGCCGGCGTGATGAGCGAAGCGCAGATGCAAGGCCATGCACAGCGCAGCGAGTTGCGCTCGGCCCTGGGCGTTCCCCCCGACCAGTTGGAGGTCAGCAGCGCCGAGGGCACGGACGCGGTGCAGCCCGGTGATGTCTTCATGCTCTGCACCGACGGACTGTGGGAGTACATCACCGACGAGATGCTGGAGCACACGCTCGCCGAATCCGCCACGCCGCGCGCCTGGCTAGACGCCCTGTCGGCTGCGGTGGTTACCGCCGCCGCCCACAAGTCCAGCCACGACAACTTCACCGCACTCGTGGTGTGGACCCGCCCGGCTTGAAGCCGGCAAAGGAGAGCGACGATGGCCATGCACGTATGTACCGGCGCGATGATGACGTGCTCGATGGGTCTGGCCCCCTCCAACTTCATCGCCACGCCCAAAATGGTGATGACCGGCAACATGCCGGCCGGCAACATCATGGACTTTGCGCCGATGATGAACATCCCGCCGTTCGGCATGTGCAAGAGCACCGCCAACCCGATGGTGATCGCGGCCACGGCGGCAGCGCTGGGCGTGCTGACCCCCATGCCCTGTATCCCCGTGACGGTGGCACCGTGGATGCCCGGTTCACCCAAGGTGCTGGTGGCCAATGCACCGGCGCTGAACGACAGCTCCAAGCTGCTGTGCATCTGGGCCGGCGAAATCACCTTTGCCACGCCGGGTCAGTTCACCGAGCAGATTCCATGAAAAAGGCCCGCACGTTGCGGGCCTGTTGCTGATCGGTTCGGCTGCGCCGCAGCTCAGTTCGGGGCTTCAGCCCGGCCGATCTCGACCCGGCGGTTTTCGGGCGAAAACGGATCCTTGGCGTTTTTGGGCACATTGGCGCCCACACCCACTGGCGTCAACATCGCCGGATCCGCGCCTTTTTCAACCAGGTACTCACGCACTGCTTCGGCACGCTTTTGCGACAGCGCCAAATTGGCGATCGCAGCACCCGACGCATCGGCGTGACCTTCGATGCGCACTTGCTTGCCGGTGCCGCGCCGCGACTTCAGCACATCGGCAAACACCTCCAGCTGCTTTTTAAGTGAATCCGGCAGTTCAGCCGAGCCCACTTTGAACGATGTCGCCGGCAATGAATAGCGCATCGTCGGCTTGAAACCCATGCACTTGAAGCCCGCTGCCTTCAGCTGCTCGCACTGGTCTTCGGGAAACAGCCCCTCGGCCACAGCCTTGGCATCGGGCATGCTTTGCCCCATGTCCACGGCCTCGGACTGCTGGGCCACGGCGGCGGCGTGCAACGCCACCAGACCGACGGCCAGTGTCACACCACGCATCACTGCACGGAGACCATCAAATTTGCGTGTCATCACAGCACCTCTGCATCAAAGTGACAGACGCCGGGCTCGGCCAATCTGCCGTGTTCAAAGTCTCGCAGCCCGGGCGGGCGGCCCGCCAGTGACTGGCAGAAACCGCCGTCAGGGACGGCACACATGGTAGCGCCAAGTTACGCTCTGCAACATCCCCAAAGCGCGGGAGTTTGCACAGGCAACTGACCCGATGACTTCCCGGGTCCGGCCATGTACGCTCCGCCACCAAAAGGCTGGGGCTGCCGTACAACATCCGGGGGATTGCCGCCAGGCAAACTTCACCGAACTTGACCCAGGCAGGCCCTAAGATCGCCGCACAGCGGACCCAGGAACAAAGCCCACGATGACTTGGTACAACAAGGTGATGTGGACCGAAGGCATGTTCCTTCAGCCACAGCATTTCCAGCAGCAAGACCGCTACGCCAGCCGGCAACTGGAAGGTCGGCTCACCTCCTCCCTGCCGTGGTTGTGGGGGTTTTTTGCCTTGCAGGTGGACGACGCCGCCCTGCTGCAAGGACGCATCGCCGTCAACAGCGCGCGCGGCGTGTTGCCCGATGGGCAGGTATTTTCGGTCCCCGGCGACGACCCCGCGCCGCCCGCCTTCGAGGTGCCGGCCGACGCACGCGACCAGATCGTGGTGCTGGCGGTGGCCATGGCCCGGCCCGGCGTGGCCGAGAGCGATGTCGAAGCTGGCGAGACAGCCATGCCGCCGCGCTACCGAGCCGCCAACATCGAAGTGGCCGACAGCCATGCCACCAGCCTGCGTGAAGCACCGCTGCAGATCGGCCGCCTGAACCTGCGTTTGATGCTGGCGCGCGACGCCAACGAGGGCTACACCACCATCGGTGTTGCACGCATCGTCGAACGCCGTGCCGATGGACGGGTCGCACTGGACCCGGGTTTTGTCGCCCCCATGCTGCATGCCAGCGCCCATCTGGTACTGGACAGTTGCCTGCGCGAGATCCACGGCATGCTGCACCAGCGTGGCGAGGCGCTGGCCGCACGCATGGTGCAGCCCGGCCGCGCCGGCGTTGGCGAGATTGCCGACTTTCTGATGCTGCAGGTGGTCAACCGGTTTCAGCCGCAGCTTGCCCACCTGCAGCGCCTGCCGGTGCTGCACCCCGAGCGCCTGTATGACCTGTTGCTGGGGCTGGCGGGTGAGCTGTCCACCTTTCGCGAGCAGCGCCGGCCCATCGCCTACCCCGAGTACAGGCACGATGACCTGGCGGCCTGTTTCCGGGCGCTGATGGGGGACCTGCGGCAATCGCTGTCGATGGTGCTGGAGCAGACCGCGATCCCGCTGGACCTGCAAGAACGCAAGAACGGCGTACGGGTGGCGATCATTGCCGACATCGAGTTGCAACGCAGCGCCAGCTTTGTGCTGGCAGTCAATGCGCAGATGCCGGGCGACGCCTTGCGCGCACGCTTCCCGACCCAGGTCAAGATCGGCCCGGCTGAACGTTTGCGCGACCTGATCCAGCTGCAGTTGCCGGGCGTCATGCTGCGGCCGCTGCCGGTGGCGCCGCGCCAGATTCCGTTCCACGCCGGGTTCACCTACTTCGAGCTCGAGACCCGCGGCAGCGAACTGTGGAAGCAGCTCGAAACTTCGGGCGGCCTGGCGATGCACATTGCGGGCGATTTTCCGGGCCTTGCGCTCGAGCTCTGGGCGATCCGGGGTTGACACCGGTGGACCAGACCCGCGATTGAAGGCAGACCATGAGCGACAAAGACCCTCCAGCCAATCCCTTCGCGGCGTTCGAATCCGACCGCACCATCATCAAGCCCAGCGCCGGCCGCGGCCCGCGCCCGGCCGACGGCAGCACGCCACCGGCGGCTGCGGCGGCAACCGGTGGCCCAGCCTGGGCTGCACCCAGCCCGCCGACCAACGCGCAAGAAAGTACCGAGTTGCCTGCATACGCCAGCCTGAACCCGCTGGTGCAGGCCGCAGCACCCTTGCTGTCGGCGGCGCCGCGGTTGCGGGCGATGGCACGTCACCCCAACCCGGCCGCCCTGCGCGAGTCGCTGGCCGAGTCGGTACGGCGTTTTGAAGCCAGCGCCAGGGCGCAGGGCCTGCCCAACGACCAGGTCATCGCTGCACGCTATGTGCTGTGCACCTTGCTCGACGAAGCGGCCTCCAGCACGCCCTGGGGTGGCTCTGGCGCTTGGGCTTCGCAGAGCCTGCTGGTGCAGTTCCACAACGAGAGCTGGGGCGGCGAGAAGGTGTTCCAGTTGCTGACCCGTCTGGCCGAAAACCCGGCGCAACACCGCAATCTGCTGGAGCTCGTCTACGTCACGCTGTCATTGGGATTCGAGGGCCGCTACCGGGTGCTCGACAACGGGCGTGCCCAGCTCGACGACCTGCGTGGCCGGCTGGCCCAGATGCTGCGCGGGCTGGCCGGGCCGGTCGACAAGGTCTTGTCGACGCAGTGGCAAGGCGTTGCCACGGCCACCCAGCGGCTGCGCGACGGGATTCCGCTCTGGGTCGTGGCCGCAGTGGCGGCCGTGCTGCTGATGCTGGTGTTTATTGCACTTCGCTTTGCCTTGAACGTGCAGACCGACGCCAGCTTCAGCGCCCTGCAAGCGCTGGACGCCAAGGTCGCCAAGGCACCAGCCGCGCCGCCTGCTGCCGTCACCAGCGCGCTGCCGCCGCCCCGGCTGGCGCAGTTGCTGCAGGCCGACATCGCGGCCGGCGCGGTACAGGTCAAGGACCTGGCCGACCACTCGACCGTGACGGTGCTGGGCGACACCTTGTTCGATCCCGGCAGCGCCGATGTCGCCAGCCGGGCCAAGCCGCTGTTCGAGCGGGTGGCGGCCGCGCTCAACCAGGTGCCCGGGCCAGTGCTGATCAGCGGCCATACCGACAACCAGCCGATCCGGTCGCTGCGTTTCCCGTCGAACTGGCATCTGTCGAAGGAACGGGCCGAGAGCGTGCGCAAGCTGCTGGCCACCACCGTCAAGCCCGACCGTTTGAACGCCGAAGGCCGGGCCGACACCGAGCCGGTGGCCGACAACAACTCGGCCGAGGGCCGCGCCCGCAACCGCCGGGTCGAGATCATGCTCTCGGCGACGGCCCAGAACTGACACGCCCAACCCATTCCGCGCAAGCCCTGGACGGACACCTCCGATGAAGCGTTTTTTGCAATGGTTGCTGAGCCCGGTCGTGCTGGGATCGCTGGGGCTGTTGGCCCTGTCCGCAGTGATCTGGTGGATCGGCCCGCTGGTGGCCATTGGCAGCGTCCGGCCGCTGGAGTCGGTGTGGGTGCGCGCACTGGTGCTGCTGCTGCTGTGGGGCGTCTGGCTGGGCCGGCTGGCCTGGCTGGCCTGGCAACGGCGCCGGACCAACTCGGCGCTGCTGGCCGGGCTGGGCGGTGGCCCATCCGCCACCGACAAGGAAGCCCAGGTGCTGGCACAGCGCTTCAACGACGCGGTGCAACGGCTCAAGGCCAGCGGCACACGCTCGGTCATGGGCCGCGGGCAGTACCTGTATGAGCTGCCCTGGTACATCTTCATCGGCGCGCCGGGCTCGGGCAAGACCACCGCACTGATGAACGCCGGCCTGCAGTTCTTGCTGGGCGACGCTGCCAAGGGGTCGGTGCAAGGCGTGGGTGGCACCCGCAACTGTGAATGGTGGTTCACCCAGGACGCGGTGCTGGTCGACACGGCCGGCCGCTACACCACCCAGGAGAGCGACCGCGACGTCGACGCCAACGCCTGGGACAACTTTCTGGCCCTGCTGAAAAAAACCCGGCCACGTCAGCCCATCAACGGTGTGCTGTTGACCGTCAACATCCAGGACCTGCTGCAGCAGGGCCCGACCGAACGTGCTGAGCACGCCGCCAAGCTGCGGGCCCGCCTGCAAGAGTTGCAAAGCAAGCTCGGCGTGCGGGCGCCGGTCTACGTGATGGTGACCAAGGCCGACCTGATCGGCGGCTTCAACGAGAGCTTCGAGGCCCTGAGCAAGGACGAGCGTGACCAGGTCTGGGGCTTCACCTTTGCCGCCGAGGCCGCTACCACCCACCCGGCCGACCCCCTACCCGATTTTGCAGCGCTCTACCAGCAACTGCAGCAGCGCCTGGTGGCGCAACTGCTGGACCGCATGGAGAGCGAGCGCGACGTGCTCAAACGCAACGCCATGTTCGGGTTTCCGCAAGAGTTCGCGGCGCTGCAATCGGTGCTGGGCGACTTTTTGCGTCAGGTGTTTGCCGGCGGTGGCTCACTGGAAGCCGCACCCCGGGTGCGCGGTGTCTATTTCACCAGCGGCACCCAGGAGGGATCGCCGATCGACCGGGTGATGGGCGCACTCGGGCGGTCCTTTGGTATCGATGCCCGCGCCGCCGCGGTGCCAGGTGGCCGCGGCAAGAGCTTTTTCCTGCACCGGCTGCTGCGTGACGTGGTGTTTGCCGAGCGGGGCCTGGGCACCACCAACCCCAAGGCCGAACGCCAGCGCCGCCTGCTGCGCGCCGGGGTGATGACCGGCATCGGTCTGGCCAGTGTCGTGGTGCTGGTGGGCTGGGCGGTGAGCCGGGCCCGCAACCTCGACCACGCCGCGCTGGTGGCCGAGCGCCTGCCCGCGCTCAAGCAGGCGGTCGACGCCCTGCCCCCGCCCACCAGCGCCGACGTCGCCCCGCTGGCCGGCGTGCTGACCGCGGTGCATGACGCGGCGCGCACCGATGCCTTCGACATCAGCCAGCCGCCGCTGCTCAACGGTCTGGGCCTGTACCAGGGCGACAAGCTGGATGCCGCTGCCCAGTTGGCCTACCACCGCCTGCTCGACAAGTCGCTGATGCCCCGGGTGGTGCGGCGGCTGGAGGAGCGGCTGCGGGCGGCCAGCAAGAACAACCTCGAAAACGCCTACGAGGCGCTCAAGACCTACCTGATGGTCTACACCCCGGAGCAGTTCGACGCGCCCACGCTGCGGGCCTGGATCGGTCTGGACTGGGACCAGAACTACGGCCGCATGGCGCCCGAGCAGCGTGCGGCGCTGGACAGCCACCTCGACGCCTTGCTGGCAATGGGCCCACCACGCGCCGTGCAGGCCAAGGACGAAGCGCTGGTGGGCAGTGTGCGCGACATGCTGGCCGCCTACCCGCTGGAGTACCGCGTCTACAGCCGCATCAAGCGCCAGTTCAGGCCCGGTGATGCACCGGACTTCACCGTGGCGGGCGCCGCCGGCCCCAACGCCGCCCAGGTGTTCGAGCGCGCCAGCAAGGAGCCGCTGAACAAGGGCGTGTCCGGCCT
>JBBRZR010000234.1:0-7865 GCA_038236495.1 Burkholderiales bacterium | reverse complement strand
GCCGAAGACTACCAGGCGCAGCTCCACCTTCTGCAGGTCGAGTTGGTGAAGTTGCAGCGGCACTTCATCGGTTGCGGCGACAAGATTCTGGTGCTGCTGGAGGGCCGGGACGCAGCCGGCAAGGACGGCAGCATCAAGCGCATCGTTGAATACCTGAGCCCACGCGATACCAGAGTGGTCGCGCTCGGCAAGCCTTCCGACCGGGAACAGCGGGGCTGGTACTTCCAGCGCTACATCTCCCAGCTCCCGGTAGCCGAGGAGTTCGTCCTGTTCAACCGCAGTTGGTACAACCGCGCCGGTGTGGAGCATGTGATGGGCTTTTGTTCTAAAGAAGAGCATGAAGAGTTCATGCACTCGGTGCCGAAGTTCGAGGAAATGCTCGTCAACTCGGGCATCAAGGTGCTCAAGTATTACCTCGACATCGACAAGGACGAGCAGGTGAAACGGCTGGCCGAACGCCAGCGCGACCCGCTCAAGCAGTGGAAGAGCAGCCCCGTTGACGCCGCAGCGGTCAAGCACTGGAAGGCGTATTCCGCAGCACGCGATGCGATGCTGCTGCGCACGCACACGTCAATAGCGCCGTGGCACATTGTGCGCGCGAACAACAAGCGATTGGCGCGTTTGAACCTGATCCGCGACATCCTGTCCCGGCTGCACTACGCCGGCAAGAAGAGCAAGTTGGTTCAGCCCGACACGGACATTGCGTTCGAATTCACGCCCGACTGCATCCAGTCGCAGCGCTTGGCGCGCTGACCTTTATCAATCCGCACAACTCACCCTGGAATCCCCATGAAAACCAGTGCCATTGAAGTCCACGACATGTTGTCCGTATTCAGCGTCGACGAAGTCGAGAAGCGGATCGGCGAGGTGCCCGGCGTCCAAAGCGTGACCGTGAACTTTGCGGCCGGCAACGCCACGGTTCGCTTTGACGAAACACAGCTCGAAGCGGCCGATATCAAGTCGGCCGTGCGCCAGCGGGGGTTTGACGCCGCAGCGTCCGCTGGCGGGCCAGCGGACGATGGTGACGAAGGCAAAGCGGCATCGGCGGGTGCGCCGCCTGCAGCCCCACCGGCTTCACAGCCCGTAAGTGCAGCGCCTGCGCCGCCCGAATCCACAGCCCCTCCGGCCGCCGCCGGCGCCGCAGCACCTGACAAGGCGGCTGCCCCCGCGCCTCCTGAGGCTGCCCCAGCCGAGCCGCCCAACGCTCCCGCAGGCGACGAACCGAAGGACAAGGCAGCACCGGAGAAGAGTTAGCGCGCCGTCTCGCCCACCGGCTTTTAGCCGCCCCGAACGCAGAAGTTCCCGGCATCCGACCCAGCCAGCTCCCAATGGGCCAGCAACCGTTCCACAGGAGATCACCATGACCACCGCCACCGTTTCACGAAACCCTGCCCAGGGTTTGCCGCCAGCTTTGAGAAGTGCCCAGGCAGCCGTCTTGCTGCCGGAAGTGCAGGAGATGCTGCGCAGGCTGTCCGGCCACGGCCTGGGTATCTACATGCCGCACATGCATGATGAAAAGTCGGGCGACTTCCTGTCCCTGCCCGATGACGTCACCCAGGTGGAAGCCGGACTCGAAGTGTCCTTCCAGCCTGCTGCAGACATCGCCAACCAGGCCGACCGGTTTGTGCCGGTCGCGTGGCTTTGGCGAGCCGGTGCGCTGACCACTGCTGCCGCCTGCGAAATGGTCGAGCCGGCGTCACCTGACGCCAGCGAGCCTCCCGTCAAGCACAAGATGCCCGTGCGGCGCTGATCTTCTTCAAGCTCTGGGCTGCTTCAGTGCACCGGAAAACACGAATGACCATGAAGCAGACGAAGGAAAAGCAATGAAGACCAGCGTCATTGAAGTGCACGCGATGTTGTCGGTGCTGAGCGTGGACGAGGTCGAAAGGCGCATCGCCGAAGTGCCCGGCGTCAACAGCGTGACCGTGAACTTCGCCTCGAAGAACGCCACCGTGCGCTACGACGAAACCCGCCTCGACGTTACCGATATCAAGTCGGGCGTTCGCCTGCGTGGGCATGAAGAGGCCACGCCTGGCGACGCGTCCGCGGGCCAAGGGCCTGCGGCGTCGGGTGCGGTCCCGCCGGCCACCACAGCCGTGCCCAAAGCGGCGGATGCAGTGGCGCCGCAGGCTGCTCCTGCTGCTGTCCAAGCGGCCGCGCCGGCCGCCAAGGTCGCGCCTGAAGCTGCTGCCGAAGTTGCGTCTGTATCGCCGGCAAGCACAGCCAAAGCGCCCCCTGCCCCGGCGCCGAAACCCGATACCGCAGCCATGCCCGCCGGCATGAAGATGCCGGACACGCCGGACGCGGCGGCACCCCAGCCGGACACCCCGCCCAAGCCCGCCGAGCCGGAAAAACCGTCACTCCTGCAGCGACTGCGGTCATGGTTGTCGCCGACGGCGGCGCCAGCGGACCCGAAGACGGCAACGCCGCCTCCTGCGGCAGCCGACCACAAAGGCCACGCTGGCCACGCCGGCACGTCGCCGCCCATGTCGTCGGCCATGGCCCGAGAGATGGGCCACGGCGGCAACATGGACATGCAAGCCATGGTCCGCGACATGCGCAACCGCTTCTGGGTCTGCCTCGTGTTCACGGTGCCGATCTTCATCTACTCGCCGATGGGCAATATGTTCTCTGCCCCGGAGCCGCCCTTCGGCCTGCCGCCGAACCAGTGGCTGTTCGGCCTGGCGAGCGCCGCCGTTCTCTACCCGAGCTGGCCGTTCTTCGTGTCCGCCTGGCGCGCCCTGCTGAAGGGCAAGCTGACCATGGCGACCTTGATCGTGCTCAGCGTGGGCACCGGGTACACGTTCAGCGTCGGCGCCACCTTTTTCTTTGAGGGCGAACAGTTCTTCGAAGCGGTTTCCATGCTGATGGTGTTCATCCTGCTCGGACACTGGTTGGAAATGCGCGCCCGTGCCGGTGCCTCGTCGGCCATCCAGGCGCTGCTGAAACTGACTCCGGCCAAGGCCTTCGTGCTGCGCAAAGGTGCCGAGGTCGAAGTGGCAACTGCAGACGTGGTGGTAGGCGACATCGTGGTGATCCGGCCGGGCAACAAAATCCCGGTGGATGGCACGGTCGAGTCGGGCGATTCGCTGGTCGATGAATCGATGCTCACCGGCGAATCGATGCCGGTGCAAAAAGGCCCCGGAGCGAAAGTGGCAGGCGCCACCATCAACACCAGCGGCACATTCCGCTACAAGGCCACCAAGGTAGGCTCCGACACGGCCTTGGCGCAAATCGTCAAGCTGGTGCAGGAGGCGCAGAACTCCAAAGCGCCTTCGCAATTGTTGGCGGACAAGGCGGCCCAGTGGCTGGTGGTCGCCGCGATCGGCGTCGGGCTGCTGACCTTCGCGGTGTGGTTCTGGTGGATCGGCCAGCCGCTGCTGTTTGCGGTCACCCTGACCATCACCGTCTTTGTTATTGCGTGCCCCGACGCGCTGGGCCTGGCCACGCCGATGGCGGTGATGATCAGCACCAGCTTGGGCGCGGCCAACGGCATCCTGTTCAAGAACGCGTCGGCGCTGGAAGACGCCACCAAACTCAACGTCATCGTCTTCGACAAGACCGGCACGCTCACGGTCGGCAAGCCGGAGGTGGTGGACATGGTGATGGCCGAGGGCATCACAGAAGACGTGCTGCTGCTCGCCGCTGCGGCCGTCGAGCAAGGGTCGGCACACCCCTTGGCGCAAGCGGTCTTGCGGCGCGCCTCAAAATTGAAGATCGTCGCCCCGACCGGCTTCAAGAGCATCGATGGTCAGGGCGCACAGGCGCAAACCGCCGCCGGCACCGTCTTCCTCGGCAACCGGCTGCTGATGGACACCCAAAAGCTGGCGCTTGGGGCCCTGGAGGCTGACGCCGCACGGCTGCAAGGCGAAGGCCGGACGGTGGTGCATGTGGCACAAAACGGCAAGGTGATTGGCCTCATCGCGATTGCCGACGCCATTCGGCCCACTGCCAAGGCTGCGGTCGCCAAGTTGCGCGAGAGCGGCATCGAGGTGGTGATGCTGACCGGCGACAACGCCGGCACCGCCAAGCGTATCGCCGCCGATCTGGGCATCACCAGCGTGCTTTCCGATGTGTTGCCCGGCCAGAAAGCCGCCAAGATCAAGGAACTGCAGGCCACCGGCAAACGGGTCGGTATGGTGGGCGACGGCGTCAACGACGCGCCCGCGTTGACGCAGGCCAATGTGGGCTTTGCCATCGGCGCCGGCACCGACGTGGCGATGGACAGTGCCGATGTGGTGCTGATGAAGAGCGACCCCTACGACATCGTCGGCGCGATTGAGCTGTCGCGAGCGACGCTGCGCAAGATGCACCAGAACCTGTGGTGGGCGGTGGGCTACAACGTCATTGCCTTCCCGCTGGCCGCGGGTGTGTTCTATCCTTTCACGCTTTCGCCTGTGGTGGCGGCGCTGTCGATGTCGGGCAGTTCGGCGGTGGTGGCCATCAATGCACTGCTGCTCAAGCGCACCAAGCTCGCTGGCATCAAGAGCGCGCCACCCAAAGGTCAATCGGCGCCCAAAACGCCGGCTTCCGCAGGCGCTACGGCATGAACGAGCAGAGCCTCGTTTCGGGGCGCGCCCCGCTTGCTGCGGATCACGTCGCAACCTGCACCGACGGCACGGTGGCGCACGTGCAGGGTTTGCTACCCGGGTTGCCGGCGTTGCATCGCGGCGTGAAGGAAGCATCCGATCTGCTCAAGCAACTGTTTCGCGGCTTCGACGGGACCCTCGCGTTGCGGCTTTGGAACGGAACCACCTTGAAGCTGGGGAACGCGCAGCATGACAACGCACCGCTCCCATTCACGCTGGTATGCCGATTCCCCAGTGTTGTCCGGTCCATGGTCCTCGGGCGCGACCCGCTGCGCTTGGCCGAGGCCTACTTCCGGGGTGACATCGACATCGAAGGCGACTTCTTCGCTGCGCTCAGCCTCAAAGACCATTTGCATACGATTCGCATGTCGTCGCTCGAGCGCCTCGGCGCGGTGTTCTCGGCGTTGAGACTGCGCGGCTCGCGCGCTGCGAACTCGAGCATAGCTGCCGCCAGTCCGCCGCCACGGGGGCTCAGCGTCAAGGCGCACTCCAAGACAGAGAACCAGGGCGCGATCGCGTTTCACTACGACGTATCGAACGAGTTCTACGCCTTGTGGCTGGACGAGGCAATGGTGTATTCCTGTGCCTACTTCGAGCGTCCCGACGACACTCTCGAAGATGCGCAGTTTGCCAAGCTCGACCACATCTGCCGCAAGCTGCTGTTGCGGCCAGACGACCACCTGCTCGACATCGGCTGCGGTTGGGGTGCACTGGTCATTCATGCGGCCAGACACTACGGGGTACGCGCCCACGGCATCACGTTGAGCGAACGCCAACTTTCCCTGGCGCGCCAGCGGATTGCGCAGGCCGGCCTTCAGGATCGCGTGTCCGTTGAACTGCGGGACTACCGCGACCTTGCGGGCGAATCTGTGTACGACAAGGTGTCCAGTGTCGGCATGTTCGAGCATGTCGGATTGAAGAACCTGCCGCTCTATTTCGCGACGGTGAGCCGCCTTTTGAAGCCCGCGGGCCAGTTCCTCAACCACGGCATCACCCACGACGTGGAGGGCTGGGAGAAGACCTCGTCTACCGAGTTCATCAACCGCTACGTCTTCCCCGATGGGCAACTCGACACTGTCAGCAACATCCAGCGCCTCATGGAGAACGCCAGGTTCGAGATCGCTGACGTGGAAGGGCTGCGGCCCCACTACGCGTTGACGCTCAGGCACTGGGTCGCCAGGCTCGAACGCCACCACACTGCAGCGCTGCAGTACGTCAGCGAATCGACCTGGCGCGTCTGGCGCTTGTACATGGCGGCGTGTGCACTGGAGTTCGAATCGGGTGAGATCGGTGTCTACCAGATCCTCGCCAGCAAGCGAGCGCTCGGCAGCACCTCGATGCCATTGACGCGGCGACACCTGTACTCATGATCATGGCTATCGACAGGTCCGAGAGCGGCGATCTGCGACCACTGCAGCTGTTGTTTTTGGCAGCGGCGGTGTTTGTCGTATCTGCCGGCTATGGCGCCCTGTTGCCGCTGCTGCCGGCTTGGCTGACGCAGCAGATGCCAGGGTCGACGCCGAGCGAGGTCGCCCGGCATGTCGGCTTTCTGAGTGGCGCATACACGGCTGGCGTGTTGGTCGGCGCCCCAGTCTGGGGGCGGATTTCAGACCGCTTGGGCCGGCCCCGCATCCTGATCTTCGGGCTGGTCGGCTATGTCACCAGCCTGCTGCTGTTGCTGCTGCCCTCGATGGGCGAGCTTTGGACCATCTACGCGTTGCGCGCTGCGGCCGGGTTGTTCGTCGCCGCCGTGGTGCCGGTCGTGCCGGCACTGGTGGCAGCCCACACGCCCAAGGCGATTCGGGCGCGCCGCTTTGCGTGGCTGGGTGCGGCATCTCTGCTCGGCTTCCTGTTCGGGCCGGGGTTGAATGCCGTGGCCGACGCACTGGCCGCCGTGTTCAGCAGCGGCGCTGCGTTGACCGTCCTTTCGACCCGCATCGTCATCGTCCTTTCGGCCCTCCTCGGGGCATTGATGATGCTTGGCCTGGCGCTGACCTTGCCCAAGCCCGAAGGTACAGCCGAATCTGATGCCGACCCGGCAGCAAGCGCGCCCGCAGCCTTTGCCGCACTGTGGTGGTTGAGCGTGGCCGTGAACCTGGTGCTGTCCGGCTTCGAACTCGGCATCGTGTTGCAGGGACGGCAGCACGCGGAACTATCCACGCAACAAGTGGCAATGATTTTTGCCGAATGCAGCTTGGTGATGCTCGCAATCAATGCCCTGCTTTTCTTCACAGCGCTGCTGGACAAGGTGTCCCCACGCTTGGTTGTCGCGTCGGGTTCTCTGCTCGGGCTGGCAGGTCTGTCGGTGCTGGCACTGCACCAGACCAACGAGTGGATGTACATCGGAGTTAGTCTCACATCGGCGGGTACTGGCCTGGTCCTGCCCGTGATCTCGTTTCTCGCGGCAGGGGCCTCACATCGCACGCTGGGCGCCACGATGGGTGGCCTGGCCACTGCGGGCGCGTTAGGGCAAACGCTGGGCTCTGCGGCCGGAGGTTGGCTGTTCGGTGCCGTTGCGCGGCTCAGCTTCGGCTGGCTAGGGGCGCCGCTACTCGCGATTCTGATCTTGCTGGTTCTCCGACCTTCTTGGTGGAGGGCCCCGGCCACAGCGCGAGAAGCCGAACTTTTACCCACACCAAACTGAACTCACCATGACACACCGCATGGACACTGCAAAGACGAGTGCCTACATCGGCGGCGGCGGCATTGCCGGCCTGGCCACTGCGGCGTACTTGCCGACTGACGGTCGCCTTGGCGACGACAAGATCCACGTTCTCGAAGAATCCGACCAGACCGGCGGCAGCCTGGACGCTCAGGACACTGCGACACGAGGCTACGTCATGCGTGGCGGCAGGATGTTTGACGAAGAAGCCTACACCTGCACTTTCGACCTGATGTCGTTCATCCCGTCGCTCACCGATCCACTGAAAACGGTGAAGCAGGAGTTCTTCGATTTCAACGAGACCTTCAGGTCTCATGCCCGCAGCCGACTGGTCGCCAAGGGGCGGCCGATTGACGTCTCGTCACACGGGTTCAGTGCGCGCGACCAGCTCGACCTGATGGAGCTCATGATCCAGTCCGAGGCATCGCTGGGCAGACGAAGGCTCGACGGATACTTTCAGCCCGCGTTCTTAGAGACCAACTTCTGGTTCATGTGGTGTACCACCTTCGCCTTCCAGCCTTGGCACAGCGCGGTGGAGTTCAAGCGCTACATGCTGCGCTTCATCCAGGAGTTCCCGCGCATTGAGACGCTGGCAGGCGTTCGGCGCACCCCCT
>JBBRZR010000233.1:0-7866 GCA_038236495.1 Burkholderiales bacterium | reverse complement strand
TGCGCGTGCGGTTGCCCCGCCGCGCCTCCACCCGATGAACCCGCCTTGCTGTCTTCCGCACCACCCTGCACGCTGACCTGGACACCGCCATGAACGACGCCTTGTTGACCCTTTACGGCCCGGCCACACCGCTGCACCCCATCGTGCTGGACTCACCGCACTCGGGCCGGCGCTTTCCGGCCGACTTCGGCAGCGTGCTGGACGAGGCCGCGCTGCGCGATGGCGAGGACAGCTTCATCGACACCCTCTGGCAGCCCGCTGCCGAGCGCGGCATCCCGCTGCTGGCGGCGGAGTTTCCGCGCACCTACATCGACCCGAACCGCCACCTCGGCGACATCGACCTGGACTTGTTGGACGGCGGCCACTGGCCCGGCGTCTACCAGCCCAGCGGCAAGGCGGCGCTGGGCAAGGCCCTGGTCTGGCGGCTGCTGGACGACGGACGGCCGATCTACGACCGCCGGCTCAGCGTGGCCGAGCTGCAGCAGCGCATCGCTGTGTACCACCAGCCCTACCACCGGGCGCTGCGCGAGTTGCTCGATGCTGCCCACCGCCAACACGGCGTGGTCTACCACCTCAACTGCCACTCGATGAACCCCACAGGCGGCGCGATGGGCGAGGGCGGCGTGGGCCAAGCGAGGGCCGACATGGTGCTGGGCGACCGCGACGGCAGCACCTGCGCGCCAGCGTTCACCCACTTCGTGCGTGACACGCTGACCGGCATGGGGTTCGACGTGGCCGTCAATCACCCGTTCAAGGGCGTCGAGCTGATACGGGCCTATGCCAACCCCGCCACAGGCCGCCACAGCCTGCAGCTGGAGATCAACAAGCGGCTCTATATGGACGACAGCACCCTGGCGCCGCACGCCGGCTTCGCGCCGCTGCAAGCCCGGATGATGGCGCTGCTGGACGCGATCTGCCAGCGCTTTGGCGCGGCCTGAGGCCGGGCCAAACCCCAGCGTCCGCCCGCCACTTTGCCGGTTAAAGTCAATCGCGGCCCCCCACCTCAGGAGTTTGCGCGATGGCGATCAAGAGTGACATCCTGGCCGATGATGGCCGCTCCATCCGGGGGGTGCAGACCGAGCCCGCCGACAAGCCCGAGGCGCTGGCGGCCGCGCTGGGTATCGCCGGCGCCTCCGCGGTGGTGGTGATGGCGGGTGGCGACGACGAAGCCGACGAGTTGCTGCGCCCGCGCCTGGTGCAGCTGGTGGGCCGCGGCCTGGTGCGCGCGGCGCGCGACGCCAACGCGCTGTGCATCGCCCGCGGCGGTGCCGGCGGTGTGGCCAGCCTGGTGGGTCGCGCCGTGGCCGACATCGACAACCCGCCACCGCTGCTGGGCGTGGCACCCGCGCTGCAGTTGCGTCTGCCCGGTCAGCCCATCGAGGTGAACGACCCGCGCCAGCCGCTGACACCGGGTTTGAGCCACCTGCTGCTGACGCCGGGTGCCGAATGGGGCGCCGAGCTGCGCATCAAGATCGACGTCGCACAGGCGCTGGCCGCCGGCAAGCCGGTGATGATGGTGGTGATCGGCGGTGGCGCCGGCACCGCCGCCGAGGTGCTGCAAGCGGTGCGCCGGCGCTGGGCGGTATTGCTGGTCAAACGCAGCGGCGGTGCGGCCGACGACCTGGCGCGCCAGTGGGAGGCCCGCGAGGCCGACCACGACGACCCCGTGGTGGCCGAGATCCTGGCCGACGGCAACCTGACCTGCATCACGCTGGGCGAAAAGGTGGGCGATGCGGTCGAAACCCTGGCGCGCCAGGTGCTGCGCCAGTCGGGCGGCGAGAGTGTGCTGCGCCAGGCCTGGCGGCGCTTTGCCGCGATCGACAGCGCGGCGGTGCGCCAGCAGACCGACTTCATGGACGCCCAGTGGCGCATCCTGGCGCTGGGCGTGCTGGCGGTATTCCTGGCCATCGTGCACCTGCTGCTCAAGGACGCCGGGGTTCAAGGCGCGCCCGGCACACCCGGCACCGCCGGCGTCCCGGGCAGCGCTGATCTGGGCGCTGCCGGCCTGCTCTACAAGGCGCTGGGCTACATCCTGATCGCGCTGCCGATCGGCACCTCGGTGCTGATCGCGGCCACCAACCGATTCAAACCCGGCAAACGCTGGGTCCTGCTGCGCTCGGCCGCCGAGAGCATCAAGCGCGAGATCTACCGTTACCGGCTGCGCAGCGACGCCTACGGCTCGGACGCCACCCGCGAGAAAAACCTGTCCAAGGCGATCGAGGACATCACCCGCCGACTGGCCCGCACCGAGGCCAACACCACCGCGCTGCCGGTCTACAGCGGGCCGATCCCGCCGCCCAATGCCGCCAGCGCACGCGACGACGGGCTGAGCTTTCTGGGCACCGACCAGTACGTGCGCATGCGGCTGGAAGACCAGCTGGCGTTCTACCGCCGCAAGACCGTCACGCTGGAGGCGCAACTGCAACGCCTGCAGTACGCCGTGCTGGGCGCCGGCGCCGCCGGCACCTTGCTGGCGGCACTGGGCGACAGCTGGGTGATCTGGATCACCCTGACCACCGCGCTGGGCGCGGCCTTCATGAGCTTCCTGAGCTACCGGCAGGTCGAGACCACGCTGGTGGGCTACAACCAGACCGCCACCGACCTGGACAACCTGCTGTCGTGGTGGACCTCACTGCAGCCCGAGGAGCAATCGCTGCGCGACAACGTCGAGGCCCTGGCCAGCCACACCGAGCAGGTCTTGTCCGACGAGCTGGCCGGCTGGACCCAGCGCATGACCGATGCGCTGGAGAAGCTGCGGCCCAAGGACGATGGCGGCGAACCGGCGGCGCCGGTGGCGGCACCGACAACTGCTGCGGCTGCGGCAGAGGCCACGCCGGCGCCGGAAGCCGCCACTGAAACCGCCGCTACAGAGAGTGCCGCTGAGGCTACCCCCGAGCCCGAAGCTGCACCCGCCACGGCGCCCGCCACCGATCCGGCCGCTGACTACGCCGCCAAGGCCGAACCCGAGCCGGCATCCGCCGACCCGGCCAGCACCCGGGCCGACGAGCCCGGCGCGGCCAAGAAGCCCTGACCTGGATGCCGGCCGCCGCAGCCGCGGCGGGCTGACGTCACACCGGCATCACAGCTTCTCGGTCTCGCCGCCCCGGGGCTGCCAGACCATCAGCCGCCGCTCCAGCCGCCCTACCGCCCCGTCCAACGCCAGCGCAAAGCCGGTCAGCACCAGAATGCCGGCCATCACCGTGTTGATGTCGAACACGCCCTCGGCCTGGTGAATCAAATAACCCACCCCACTGGCCGAGCCCAGGTACTCGCCCACCACCGCGCCGACAAACGCCAGGCCCACGCTGGTGTGCAGCGACGAAAACACCCAGCTGGTGGCGCTGGGCAAATAGACATGGCGCAGCAACTGGCGCGGGCTGGCGCCCAGCATGCGGGCATTGGCCAGGATCACCGGGCTGACCTCCTTCACGCCCTGGTAGACGTTGAAAAAGACGATGAAAAACACCAGCGTCACGCCCAGCGCCACCTTGCTGGCGATGCCCAGACCAAACCAGACCGCAAAAATCGGCGCCAGGATGATGCGCGGCATCGCGTTCATCGCCTTGACGTAGGGCTCGAGCAACGCGCTGGCCATCGGGCTGAGCGCCAGCCACAGGCCACCGGCCAGCCCGGCCGCCGAGCCGATGACAAAGGCCAGCACCGTCTCGACCAGCGTCACCCACAGGTGGCTGTAGATGTCGGCGTCCAGCACAAACCAGCGCCAGACCCGGCCCAGCACCTTGACCGGCTCGCCGAAGAAAAACGCCGCCTGCTGGTCGTTTTCGAACATCACATTCGGCAGCAGCCCGGGCGTGGTCATCGCGTGCCAGAAGACGAAGATCGCCAGCAGCAGGGCCAGCTGCCAGACGCGGACATACTTCACAGCGCTGACCCGGTCGGCGCTGCTGCATGCGCAGTGTCGATGCTCAGCGTTGCGGCATCTGCACACGCTCGTGCCTTACGCATAGCCTCGAAGTTCTTCAGTTCAATAACGGGAAACGCCGTGCGCTGGAACTTGCCGTCTTCTATGTTTCGCACCACGATTTTGTCGTTCTCAGCCAGGAGTTGAATCATCGGCATTTTGATCAGCCAGCAAGTATCAAACCGTCGCTGGCCCAAGCTCGACCTCTTCGGATGGAGCTGCGCCGCGGAACAGCTCGGCCAGAAGATCAAGCTTCTCGCGAACCTCCGCAGCAATAGTTGACGGCGAAACCTGTGCCACCAGAACGTGCAACTCGCCCTTCGTCAGCAGCATCGGTCCGCCCAACTGTGCGGCCAAACGACGAAAGAAGGCTTCTGCGAAGAGGCTGAGTTTGCGTCTCTCGGTCTTCGCTTCCCATAGAACACGGGCCACCTCAGCGCTGGCTTGCTTCCAGGCTGCAAAGTCGCTCGACTTACCGTCGAAGACTTGCTCCAGAACGAGCGTGTCGAGCACTTCATCGATGACCAACCGCGTCTGCTGGGCAAACAGATCGTCAACCGGATATTGCATCGCCGTGTAGCGGCGCAGCACATCGGGCGTGATGAAGTAGTTCTCGGCTTCATAGCGCTTCCAGTAGGTGACCTTCAGCGGACCGTCCAGGTTGTCTCGACGACTGCGGCCGTCATTGTCGAGAACGGCGAGGCCTCTCAGTTGAGGTAGCAGATTGCGCAGGCCGTCGAAGTGCTTCTGCGGCGTAACGCCGAACCCACCCTCGACGCGCGCCAATTCCGAATCCAGATTCTGATCGGGGTAATTGTTTTGCACATAGAACGAGTTGATTCGCTCGTCCCATTCATCTGCCAGAGGGTGACCCAGCCGAATGGCCAAGGCGCGCAGCATGTCCACGTCGGTGCCGCCTTCGACATAAAGCACATATCCACGCTCACGGGCTTTCACGTAGTGCTCTGCACCAAAGTGCTTGAGGCTGTTTCGAATGTCCTGCTTTTTTGCCAAGTCGTCAGCCTTGCCCTCAAGCAACAAAGTCAGGTTCGTGTCGAGGGCCTCCTCCAGGATCACCTCTGAATGCGTCACGATGACCACTTGGGACCGGTTTTCGCTCGCAATGTCGCGCAGCAGTACATACACCTGCTTCTGCCGCAGGATCTCCAAGTGTGCATCGGGCTCGTCAACGAGCAAGACGCTTTTCTTGTGCGAGTACAGGTAGGCAAAAATGAGCAGCATTTGTTGAAAGCCGCGCCCCGAAGACGATACGTCCAAGGTCTCCTTCACATTGGGCTGGCGGTATTGCAGTTCGATGCTGCCGCGCGTCGTTTCGCGTGGCTCGGACAGTTCCACATGAAATAGGCGCTTCATCAATCCAGCGATACGTGACCAATCTTCGGCCGATTGCCGTAACACCATAAGACAAAGATTTCGCAACACCTGAGCTGTCTGACCCTGGCCCAACAACACATCGATTCGCCCAGGCTGGAGCAAAGGCTCTTCGGTCTCCAGGCCCGACATCGGGTAGAGCAGTTCCACCTTGAGCGTGGCGGCGTGGCGGATGAGGTCGATGTCGCCAATGACGTCTGCGGCTGGTGTGCAGTACACGAGTTCATCGCCTTGGTTGCGAAAGCGCATCGGCAGCGCGACGACCGCACCCCGGTACTCGACCCCCACGGTAATGACCAGTGAAATGTCCTTGTTGCCGGTTCGGACCTGGGTGTTGTGCCAAAAGAAACGCGTGCGCTGCACCGGCACCGCCACGATGTTCAACCGGTTGAGCGACGTGGCAGTGCGCTCTTTGGCGGAGGAATCCTTGCGCGCTTCGTACCAAGTCCGCACCGCCTGCGACCACAGCGCCAATGCTTGAATGGCACTGGTTTTCCCGCAGTTATTCGGGCCGATAAGTACAGCGGGATGATCCAGCTCGATGCGCTGTTTTTCGCCAAAACGCTTGAAATTCTCGATTTCCAGATAGTGCAGCAGGCGCATGACACAGGTCTCCCGTTATTTCGTGATGTGCTTGATCGAGGGCGTCAATATTGCCGGACGGTGCAGCGGTCATCAGCGCTCAGTCGTGCTCGGCATGCGGAGGCTATCGCGGCTGCAACTGCTGCCGGTAGCCCTTGAGCACCTCGTCGCGCAGCACCGCCCAGATCGACTGGTGCAGGTCGATGAAGCGCGGGGTGGTTCGCACCTCGGCCACGTCCCGCGGCCGCGCCAGATCGACGACGAACTCGCCGATCGGGTGCGACGCCGGCCCGGCGCTCAGCACCACCACCCGGTCGCTCAGCGCAATGGCCTCGTCCAGGTCGTGGGTGATGAACAGCACCGCCTTTTTCTTGCTTTGCCACAAGTCCAGCAACTCGTTTTCCATCAGCTGCCGGGTCTGGATGTCGAGGGCTGAGAACGGCTCGTCCATCAGGATGATGTCGGGGTCGAGCACCAGGGTCTGGGCCAGCGACGCCCGCTTGCGCATGCCACCGCTCATCTGGTGCGGGTAGCGGTCGCCAAAAGCGCCCAGACCGACCCGGCGCAGCCAGTCCTCGGCCTGGTCACGGGCCGGCGCGGGCGCGACACCGCGGAACGCCAGCCCGGCCATCACATTGCCCAGCGCGGTGCGCCAGGGCATCAGGCTCTCGGTCTGGAACATGTAGCCGGCGCGGGTGTTGAGGCCCAGCAGCGGCGCACCGAACACGCTGACCAAACCGGTGCTGGGCGCCAGCAGGCCGGCGCCCAGGTTGAGCAGGGTGCTCTTGCCGCAGCCGGTGGGGCCGACCACCGAGACAAACTCACCCGCACCCACGGCCAGCGTCACCCCAGCCACGGCGGTGTAACGCTGGCCGGGTTTGTCGCGCGAAACGAAGGTGCAGGACACGTCCTGCAGCGACAGCGCCGGCGTCACTTGGCCGGAAACCGCGCCAGCGCCGCCCTGACGAAATCGTCGGTGTAGACCGCCTTCAGGTCGATGTTGGCCTTGGCGATCTCGGGATCGATGCTGGCCAGCGCGCGGCGCGCTGTCTCGGGTCCGGCCGCCGGAAACAGCCCGTCCGGCGACAACGCGCCCTTGGCCGCCAGGAAGGCGTCGATGTAGACCGCACGGTCGCCCAGCAGGTAGGTCTCGGGCACGGTCTTGATGATGTCGCCGGGGCCGGCTTTCTGGATCCACTGGTTGGCGCGCACGATGGCCGTGACCAGCGCCTGCACGGTGCGCGGGTGCTTGTCGATAAAGCTTTGCGGCAGGTACAGGCAGCCGGCCGGCATCGGGCCGCCAAACACCTTGTCGGCCTCGGCCAGGACACGGGTGTCGCTGATGATCTTGAGGTCGTTGCTGCGCGTCAGCAGCGAGATCACCGGGTCCAGATTGGCCAGCGCGTCGATCTGGCCTGATCGCATCGCCGCCACCGCGCCGGCCCCTGCGCCGACGCCGATGATGCTGACGTCGCTGGGCTTGAGCCCCGCCTTGGCCAGCACGAAGTTGGCCATCACGTTGGTGCTGCTGCCGGGCGCGGTGACGCCGATCTTCTTGCCCTTCAGGTCGGCCACGGTCTTGAAGCCGGCCATCGTCTTGGGGTTGATGCCCAGCACGATCTGCGGCGCCCGGCCCATCAGCACCACGGCGCGCAGCTTCTGGCCCTTGGGCTGCATGTTGATGGTGTGCTCGAACGCGCCCGACACCACATCGGCGCTGCCACCCACCAAGGCACGCAGCGCCTGGCTGCCGCCGGCAAAGTCCACGATCTTGACGTCCAGCCCTTCGGCCTTGAAGTAGCCCAGCTGCTCGGCAATCGTCAGCGGCAGGTAGTACAGCAGGTTCTTGCCGCCCACCGCCAGCGTGAGCTGGGGCTTCTCGACCGCTTGCGGGGCCGTCTGGGCTTGCAGGAGGGGCGCGGCGGCGCACAGGGCGGCACCGGAGGCGGCCAGGAAAGCGCGGCGTTGCA
>JBBRZR010000232.1:0-7890 GCA_038236495.1 Burkholderiales bacterium | reverse complement strand
GTGACCGATGGGCTGGACCTTGACCTGCCGGGTGCCCGGGCCGTGATGGACAAGTTCAGCACCACCGTCAAGGCCGCGCCGCCCGATGCGACCGTTTTTTTCTACTTTTCGGGCCACGGCGCCCAGGTCGACGCCGAGAACTTGCTGGTCTCGGCCCGGGTCAATCCCAAGGCGCGTGCCGATACGCTGTCGCGCGGCAGCATGACGCTGACCAAGGATGTGCTCGACGTGCTGCCGCACCGGCCCGAAGGGCTGACGATCACGGTGGTGGATGCTTGCCGCACCTCGTTGCGAGCCCTGGCGCAGGGCGAGGGCCTCAACCAGGTCGAGGCACCACCGGGTTGCCTGATTGCTTTTGCCACCGCCGCTGGCAAGCCGGCGATCGCGCCCGACAACGAGAACAACAACACTTTCTACACCGCATCGCTGGTGCGGGTGCTCAACAGTGCTTCGGGCGAGACACCGTTTTCGGATTTGTTTCGCTTGGTCAAGACCGACACGCAGAACACCATGCTCAACCACCCGGTCGCCATCTTGCGTCAGTTTGCGCAAGAGCCCTTCATCGCCGAGAACCTCAAGATCCGCCGCCGCGTGGCGCCCCGCGTGCCCAACGCCGCACCGCCGCCGCCGCGCAAGGAGGACGAAGCGGCGGCCTGGGCCAAGCTCGAGGCGTTGATCTGGCCGCCGGACGTGGCCAGGTCGGCCGCCCAGTACATCGCCGACCATCCCGGCAGTGCCCTGGTCGGCAGCGCACAGGTGGCGCGTGACGGCGCGCTTGAAGCCGCCAAAATCTTGCGGCGCAGCGATGTGCGGCTGTACCGCAGCGCGTTCCAGTTGTCAGACCAGACGCCGGCCGACGAAGCGGACGACATCGTCAAGGCCGGGCGTGGGGACAAGGATGCTGCGGCACGGCTGGGTCAGCGGCACACGCCCAAGGCCGAACTCGGCAGTGGCGGTATCGACAAGGTGGGGCGCTTCGAGGGCTGGATGCAGTACGCCGCAGCGCTGGGCAACGGGATCGCGAGCTACCGCCTGGCGTTGTACTACCGCCGCAGCGAGCAGCCGCAGCTGGCCTCGCAGTTCGAGGCGCTGGCGCGCAAGTTGGGCTATACGCCGCCGCCTTCGCTGGACAACTCCCGCAAGTAACCCAAACCGGGCCGCTGTTACGCCGTCCAGGGTTTGTCCAGACGGGCCTGCCGGTATCATCGCCAACGCGGCGCGGGTGACGGAATCGGTAGACGTAGCGGGCTTAAAACCCGCAACCTTCGGGTGTACGGGTTCAAGTCCCGTCCCGCGCACCAGGGATCCAGCCGAGAGGGTACCCACGGCGTTACCCGCCGCCCCGCCAGGCTGATTCACCGGGCGGGCCTTGCCGCCAGCGCGGCGGTTGGCTGGGTCGGCCTGCGCCACGGTCTGTTCGTGGAGCGCGGCCCTTTCAGGTCAGCTCAGGCAGGTTCAGCCACTCAGGCCGGGCGAGCAGATCGACGCAGCGCCTGGCCGCACGTTGCAGCCCCTCGGGCGAACCGGTGCTGAGCAGGTGCGGCAGACCGGGAGCCCGGGGCCGTGAGCCGTCCGGTGCCAGGTCGGTGCCGTTGGACCCCAGCAGTTTCAGCACCTGCCGCACCACGGCGTCGGACGTGTCTATCAGCGTCACGTCGGGCCCCAGGCGTTGCGCCAGGGCCGCCGCCACCAGGGGATAGTGCGTACAGGCCAGCACCACGGTATCGACAGCGGCATCCTTCAAGATGTTGGCAATGGCATCCAACCTGGCCTCCAGTTGCAGGTCGGCAGCCGGGCTGACACCAGCTTGTTCAATCGCGTCGGCCAGACCCGGGCAGGGCAGGCTCAGCAGTGTGGTGTCCAGGGCGTGGGCTTCAACCAGTTGGCCAAAACGTGCGCTGGCCAGCGTGGCCGAGGTGCCCAGCACGGCGATCCGGCCGGTCTGACTGGCGGCGGCGGCCGGTTTGATGCCGGGCTCGACGCCGACAAACAGCTGCCTGGGCCACCGCGCCCTCAACGCGCCGATCGCCAGTGTGCTGGCCGTGTTGCAAGCGACCAGCACCAGGTCGGCGCCGCCGTCGATCAGGTGGCTGCTCAATTGCAGGCTGCGCGCGATCACCCACGGCGCCGTGCGGTCGCCCCAGGGGGTGTAGCGGGTGTCGGCCAGGTAGGTGACGTCGGCCCCTGGCAGCGTCAGACGCAAGCTGCGCAGCACCGACAGGCCGCCGATGCCGGAGTCGAAGATGCCGATGCGCGGAGCTTCAGAGGCGGCCATGAGGCGCGCAGTCTATCCCCTTGACCCTGGGCGCTGGTCGGGCAACAGACCGCCACGCGCCGGTCCGTTGGGGCACAATGGCAAAAAATAGCACGACCGTTCGATTTTCTGCCATGCCGGCTGTTTTGACCGGCGCATAGAATTCATCGCAGTCAAAGTCAACCCCAGTTCAACCCGTTCAGGAGCCGTCCGACATGAAGGTATTGGTACCCGTCAAGCGAGTGGTCGATTACAACGTCAAGGTGCGTGTGAAGTCCGATGGCACGGGCGTGGACATCGCCAACGTCAAGATGAGCATGAACCCCTTCGACGAGATCGCCATCGAAGAAGCCGTGCGCTTGCGCGAAAAGGGCGTGGTCACCGAGGTCATCGCCGTCTCCTGCGGCGTCACCCAGTGCCAGGAGACCTTGCGCACCGCGATGGCCATCGGCGCTGACCGGGCCATCCTGGTCGAATGCGCAGAGGAGTTGCAGCCGCTGGCGGTGGCCAAACTGCTCAAGTCTCTGGTCGACAAAGAGCAGCCCGGCCTGATCATCCTGGGCAAGCAGGCGATCGACGACGACAACAACCAGACCGGCCAGATGCTGGCTGCGCTGGCCGGTTTGCCGCAAGCCACCTTTGCCAGCAAGGTCGAGGTGGTGGACGGCAAGGTCAAGGTCACGCGTGAGATCGACGGCGGCTCCGAGACCCTGAGCCTCAGCCTGCCGGCAGTGATCACCACCGACCTGCGCCTGAACGAGCCGCGCTATGTCACCCTGCCCAACATCATGAAGGCCAAGAAGAAGACGCTTGAAGTCTTCAAGCCGGCCGATCTGGGCGTGGACGTGACGTCGCGCATCAAGACCCTCAAGGTCAGCGAGCCGCCCAAGCGCGGTGCCGGCATCAAGGTGGCTGACGTGGCCGCGCTGGTGGACAAGCTCAAGAACGAAGCGAAGGTGATCTGACATGGCTGCATTGGTGATTGCCGAACACGACCACGCGTCGATCAAGGGCGCAACCCTCAACACCGTGACTGCCGCGTTGCAGTGCGGTGGTGAAGTGCATGTGCTGGTGGTGGGCCACAACGCTGGCGCCGCTGCCGCCGCTGCGGCGCAAATTGTGGGTGTGGCCAAGATACTGCATGCCGACGCCGAAGGCTTTGCCCACGGCCTGGCTGAAAACATTGCGGCCCAGGTGCTGGCGCTGGCGCCGGCCTACGGCCATTTGCTGTTCCCGGCCACGGCGGCCGGCAAAAACGTGGCGCCGCGGGTTGCTGCGCTGCTGGACGTGGGCCAGATCAGCGAGGCCAGCAAGGTCATCAGCGCCGATACCTTCGAGCGCCCGATCTACGCAGGCAACGCGATTGCCACGGTGCAAAGTGGTGATGCGATCAAGGTGATCACCGTCCGCACCACCGGCTTCGACGCCGCAGCGGCTGCCGGTGGCAGCGCGGCGGTCGAGACGCTGGTGGCCGTGTCCGATTCGGGCAGCAGCGCGTTTTTGGGCAGCGAGATTGCCCGCAACGACCGGCCTGAACTGACGGCAGCCAAGATCATCGTGTCCGGCGGCCGGGCGATGGGCAGCAGCGAGAAGTTCAACGACGTGCTGACCCCATTGGCCGACAAGCTGGGTGCTGCACTCGGCGCCAGCCGCGCTGCAGTGGACGCTGGTTACGCGCCCAACGACTGGCAAGTCGGCCAGACCGGCAAGATCGTTGCGCCTGCGCTCTACATCGCCTGCGGTATCTCGGGTGCGATCCAGCACCTGGCTGGCATGAAGGACAGCAAGGTCATCGTCGCGATCAACAAGGACGCCGAGGCGCCGATCTTCAGCGTGGCCGATTACGGCCTGGAGGCCGACCTGTTCACCGCCGTGCCCGAGTTGGTCGCAGCGCTGTGACCGCGCTGTGACGTTTTGCAGCTGACCCCGTATTGACCCTCGCAAGGGCGCCCTCGTCGGCGCCCTTCTTTCATCTGGAGACTCAAGAATGACCTACCGCGCCCCTGTCAAAGACATGTTGTTCGTGATGCAGGAACTGGCGGGCATTGATGCCTTGGCCAGCCTGCCCGGGTTTGAAGAGGCGGGCCTGGAGACCGCTGCCGCCGTGCTCGACGAGTGCGCCAAGCTGAACCAGGACGTCATCGCCCCGCTGAACTGGACCGGTGACCAGCAGCCTTCATCCTTCAAGGACGGCGTGGTCACCACCACGCCCGGCTTCAAGGCGGCGTTTCGCCAGTTTGCCGATGGCGGCTGGCAAGGCCTGCACCATCCTGAGGGCTTTGGCGGCCAGGGCCTGCCCAAGCTGATCCATGCCGCCTGCATCGAGATGCTCAACAGCGCCAACCTCAGCTTTGCGCTGTGCCCGCTGCTGACCGATGGCGCGATCGAGGCCTTGCTGACCGCCGGCAGCGAGACCCTGCAAGCCGCCTACCTGCCCAAGATGATCGCCGGCCAGTGGACCGGCACGATGAACCTGACCGAACCGCAGGCCGGCTCCGACCTGGCGGCAGTGCGCAGCCGGGCCGAGCCCCAGCCCGACGGCAGCTACAAGCTGTTTGGCACCAAGATCTACATCACCTACGGTGAGCACGACATGGCCGAGAACATCGTCCATCTGGTGCTGGCGCGGGTGAGCGGTGCGCCCGAGGGCGTCAAGGGCATCTCGCTGTTTGTGGTGCCGAAGTTCATGGTCAATGCCGACGGCAGCCTGGGGGCGCGCAACGACGTGCACTGCGTCAGCATCGAGCACAAGCTGGGCATCAAGGCCAGCCCGACGGCCGTGCTGCAATATGGCGATGGCACGGCGGCGGTCTGTGCAAACGGCGCCGGACCCGGCGCCGTGGGTTACGTCATCGGCCAGGAGAACCGCGGCCTGGAGTACATGTTCGTGATGATGAACGCCGCCCGCTATGCCGTGGGCGTGCAAGGCATCGCGGTGGCCGAGCGGGCTTACCAGAAGGCCGTGGGCTACGCCCGCGACCGGGTGCAGAGCCGGCCGGTCGATGGCTCGATGAACGCGGCCGCGACCATCATTCACCACCCCGATGTCAAGCGCATGCTGATGACGATGCGCGCCTACACCGAGGGCTGCCGGGCCATGGCGCTGGTGGCCGCAGCGGCACAGGATGCCGCCCATGCCCACCCGGACGCCGCGGTGCGCAAGCAGAACCAGGCCTTCTACGAGTTCATGGTGCCGCTGATCAAGGGCTACTGCACCGAGATGAGCCTGGAGGTGACCAGCCTGGGCGTGCAGGTGCACGGCGGCATGGGCTTTATCGAGGAGACCGGCGCCGCCCAGTACTACCGTGACGCCAAGATCCTGACGATCTACGAAGGCACCACCGCGATCCAGGCCAACGACCTGATCGGCCGCAAGACCGCCCGCGACGGCGGCGCCACCGCCCGCGCCATCGCTGGCCAGATCGAGGCGACCGAAGGCGCGCTGGCGGCGCGCAGCAGTGAGGCATCGCAGGCCATGCGCAAACGACTGACGGCCGCCCGCACCGCCTTCCTGGACGTGGTGGGCTTTATGGCTGGCGGCATGGCCAAAGGCAGCACCACCAGCCCGAACGCGGTGTTTGCCGGCAGCGTGCCCTACCTGATGCTGGCCGGCAACCTGATCGCCGGCTGGCAGATGGCGCGTGCGCTGATGGTGGCCGAGGACAAGCTGGCGCTGGGCGAAGAGGCCGACTTCATGCGCGCCAAGATCAACACCGCGCGCTTTTACGGTGACCACCTGCTGAGCAAGGCGCCCGGCATGCGCGACAGCATCGTCGATGGCGCTGCCGGCACGGTCGATATGGCGGTCGAGGCTTTCTGACCCCCGCCAGCGCTGTTTGGCGTTTTTCTACAGGCCCGGGCAGCCTGCGCTGCCCCCGCCTGTCCCCCGCGTGATAGTGACCGGCCAGTGTGTGCTTGCACACTGGTCGGTGTTTTTGACAACCTGATTCGGAGTTGCCTGTGCCCTTGCCCGCCGCCTTGTCGAACCTGCCGCTGCCCATCATTGCCGCGCCGCTGTTCATCATCAGCAACCCCAAGCTCGTGATCGAGCAGTGCAAGGCCGGTGTGGTGGGCTCGATGCCCGCGCTCAACGCCCGCCCCGCCGCCCAGCTCGACGACTGGCTGGCCGAGGTTACCGAAACCCTCGCCGCCTGGGACAAAGCCCACCCCGAGCAAAAGGCCGCGCCGTTTGCCATCAACCAGATCGTGCACAAGAGCAGCGACCGGCTGGACCACGACATGGCGATGTGCGCCAAATACCGGGTGCCGATCATCATCACCAGCCTGGGCGCACGCACTGACGTCAACGACGCGGTGCACGGCTGGGGCGGCGTGGTGCTGCACGACATCATCAACAACAAGCACGCCCACAAGGCGATTGAAAAAGGCGCGGACGGCCTGATCGCGGTGGCGGCAGGCGCGGGTGGGCACGCCGGCACCAAGAGCCCGTTTGCGCTGGTGCAAGAGATCCGCCAGTGGTTCGACGGCCCGCTCGCCTTGTCGGGCAGCATCGCTTCCGGCGACGCCGTGCTGGCCGCGCTGGCGATGGGGGCCGACTTTGCCTACATCGGCTCGGCCTTCATCGCCACCGAGGAGGCGCGTGCCACCGACCCGCACAAGCAGGCCATCGTCGATGCCAACTCCGACGACATCATCTACAGCAACCTGTTCACCGGCGTGCACGGCAACTACCTGGCACCGTCCATCCGCAACGCCGGCCTCGACCCCGCGAACCTGCCGGAGAGCGACCCCAGCAAGATGAACTTTGGCGGGGACGCCAAGAAGGCCTGGAAGGACATTTGGGGCTGCGGCCAGGGCATCGGCGCGGTTGACAAGGTGATGACGACGGCCGACTTTGTGGCCAGACTCAAGCGCGAGTTGGCTGCGGCCCGCAAGCGGCTGGGCTTGGCTGAGGCCAGCGTGGCGATGGCCTGAAGCCCGCCGTCGCCATGCGCGCCCCGCAACGCCAGGTGCTGCGCAATGCGCGGCCGTTCGACAGTGCCAGCGGCCTGATCGGGCCGCTGTCGCAAATCATCGTCGAAGGCGCGCGCATCGCCGCCATCACGGCAGAGGCGATCCCGGTAGACGATGCCCAGGTCATCGACGCCGGTGGCCGGGTCGTGCTGCCGGGCCTGATCGATGCCCATGTGCATGTGGTGGCAGCGTCACACGACCTGACCGCGCTGGGCCTGCAGCCGCCGTCGCTGGTCACGGCGCAGGCCGGCGCGATCATGCGCGGCATGTTGCACCGGGGCTTCACGACAGTACGTGACGCGGCCGGTGCCGACTTCGGCTTGCAAGAAGCGCAGATGCGCGGGCTGTTTGAGGGCCCGCGCCTCTTCATTGCCGGCTTTCCGGTCAGCCAGACCGGCGGCCATGCCGACATGCGGCCCAAGGGCGTGCGCAGCCGCGAGATGTTTTGCGCCTGCGCCGGCCTGGGCCTGATCGGTGCGATTGCCGACGGCGTGGGCGAGGTGCGGCGGGCGGTACGTGAGCAGGTGCGCAACGGCGCCAACCAGATCAAGATCATGGCCGGCGGCGGCATCTCCAGCCCGACCGACCCGCTCGAAGGCACCCAGTTCTCGATCGATGAGCTGCGCGCTGCCTGCGAGGAGGCCGAGGCCGCCAACCTGTAC
>JBBRZR010000231.1:0-7924 GCA_038236495.1 Burkholderiales bacterium | reverse complement strand
TGCAGTTGCGGCAGCGCGGCGGATTTGTACGCCATCGACAATCCCTGCTCGGCCGCCTGCAGGTGCGGGTCACCGGTGCCGCCGAACCAGACGTCGGTCTTGGGGTTGGCCCGCTCGGCGATCAGCTGGGCCAGCGCCTCGCCCGAGCCCTTGAGCGACATGTTGACCTTGATGCCGGTGGACTTGGCAAACACCGTCTGGATCATGTTGCACCACTCGGCCTGCACCGAGCAAATGATGTTGAGCTGGCCGGCGTCTTGCGCCTGCGCGGTGGTGGCGGTGGCGGCGGTGGCAAACAGCGCCCAGATCAGGGCGTGGCGGCGGGTGGACGGCATGGGCGGGTCTCCAGGGTGCCGCAGGTGCGGCCAGGTGGCGTCGATGCTAGCGGCGCGGCTGGCCGGCACGGCCCACCAAAGCCCGGGGAAAAACCCGGTGGCGGCGGGCCCCGGGGCCAGAATCGCGCCATGAACTCACCGCACCCGACCCGCCGCAGCCTGCTGGCCGCCACGTCGTTTGCCCTGCTGGCCGGGCGCCCGACCTTTGCCCAGGCGCCTGTGCCCCGGGTCTGGCGCGTGGGCGCAGGCCAGGCCTACAGCACCATCGCCGAGGTCTTGCGGCAAGCCGGCGACGACGACACGGTCGAGATCGAGCCCGGCACCTACGCCGGCGACGTGGCGGTGATCCCGCAGCGCCGGCTGCATATCGTCGGCCTGGGCGAGGGCGCGGTGCTGCGCGCCGACGGACGGCATGCCGAGGGCAAGGCGATCTGGGTGGTGCGCAACGGCGACATCCGGATCGACAACATCGCCTTCACCGGTTGCCGGGTGCCCAGTGGCAACGGCGCCGGCATCCGCTTCGAAAAAGGCCGGCTGCGGCTGCAGCGCTGCCGCTTCACCGACAACCAGATGGGCCTGCTGAGCGGCAACGATGGCAACGCCGAACTGCAGATCGACGACTGCGATTTCAGCGACGCGCCGGTCAATCCGGGCTCGCTGCCGCACCTGCTGTACGTCGGCAGCATCGGCCATTTCAGCTTGCGCGGCAGCCGATTGCAGCGCGGCCACGAGGGCCATTTGCTCAAATGCCGGGCGCGCGAGTCGGTCATCACCGGCAACCGGCTGGACGACGGCCTGCTGGGCGAGGCGTCCTACGAGATCGACCTGCCCAACGGCGGCATCGCCCGGGTGGAGGGCAACACCCTGGTGCAAAGCCCGCGCAGCCAGAACCCGGTGATGCTGGCCTACGGCGCTGAAAACCGAGCCTGGGACCGCAACAGCCTGACGCTGCGCGGCAACACCTTCATCAACCACCTCGGCCCGGCCGGCGTGTTTGTCCGGGTCTGGGCCGACCGGCTGCCTGCCGACACCCCCGTGCGCAGCAGCGGCAACCGCTACCTGGGCGAGGGCAGCCTGCAACTGGGCCCCCAGGGCGAATCGACCGGCGACAGCCGCGGCGCTGTCCCCGGCGCCTGAGGCCGGCCCCCTTCAGGCCCCTCCCCGGCCACCCGGTGATTGACCCCGCTGTGAAACCAGAGCATCATTGAGGAAGTAACTAAGTTACATCACCCTTTCCATCCCGAACACACCGTCCATGTCTTTTGACCTCGTCCTCTTCGGCGGCACCGGCGACCTCACCTGGCGCAAGCTGATGCCCGCACTGTTCCAGGCCTTCCGCCACTGCAAGCTGCCGCCCGGTGGCCGCATCCTGGCAGTGGCCCGCGACGAGCGCAGCGACGCGGAGTACCGCCAGTACATCCGCGACCGTTTTGTCGAGGTGGACAGCGCCAAACGCCCCAGCGACGATGAATTTGCGCGTTTTGCCGAGATGCTGCATTACCGCCGCATGGACCTGTCGCAGCCCGCGCACTATGCCGGCCTCAAGACCTGGCTTGACGAGCGCAACGCCGACACCGTGGTGATGTTCCTGGCCACCGCGCCTTACCTGTTTTCGGTGGTCTGCGAGCAACTCGGCATCGCCGGCCTGAACGGCCCCAAGGTGCGTGTGGTGCTGGAAAAACCCCTCGGCCACGACCTGGCCAGCGCACAGGAGATCAACCGCGTGGTGCGCTCGGTCTTCTCCGAGACCCAGGCCTTCAGGATCGACCACTACCTGGGCAAGCCGGCGGTACAAAACCTGATGGCGCTGCGCTTTGGCAATGCGCTGTTCGAGCCGTTGTGGCGGCGCGAGAGCATCGCCAACATCCAGATCACGCTGGCCGAGGGCCTGGGCGTGGGCACCCGGGGCGACTATTACGACACCACCGGCGCGCTGCGCGACATGATCCAGAACCATGCGCTGCAACTGCTGACGATGATCGCGATGGAGCCGCCGTCCACCAACGACGCCGACGCCATCCGCGACGAGAAGTTGAAGGTGCTGCGCTCGCTCAAACCCTTCACGTCGGAGAGCGTGGTGCGCGACGTGGTGCGCGGCCAGTACAAGGCCGGCACGGTGGACGGCAAGCCGGTGCCGGGCTACCTGGACGAGGTCAAGGTGCCCGCGGGCAGCCACTGCGAGACCTTTGTGGCGCTGCGCACCCAGGTGCAGAACTGGCGCTGGGCGGGCGTGCCGTTCTACCTGCGCACCGGCAAGCGGCTGGCCGGGCGGCATTCCCAGATCGTCGTCAACTTCCGCGAGGTGCCGCACCCGATCTTTCCGGGCTCGGCACGGGCCAACAAGCTGGTGATCAAGCTGCAGCCCGAGGACGGGCTGGAGCTGCACCTGCTGGCGGCCAAGGGCAGCGCGCAGGGCGAGCTGCTGATGCCGGTCTCGCTCGACCTGGACTTCGACAAGGCCTTCGAGAGTGAACGGGTCGGTGCCTACGAGCGCTTGCTGATGGACGCGATTGCCGGCCGGCTGAACCTGTTTGTGCGCAGCGACGAGCAAGAGCAGGCCTGGCGCTGGGTCGAGCCGGTGCTCAACGCCTGGGCCGCCGACCCGAACGGCCCCCGACCCTACGCCGCCGGCACCTGGGGCCCTCCGGCGTCCAGCGCCATGGTCGCCCGCGACGGCTGCGCCTGGGACGAAGAGCAGTGATGTCAGCCCCTCGCCCCACGGGTACGTGGGTCGATCCCCCGAGGGGATCGGGCCTTGCTTGGGGCGGCCCGGCGCGGCGGCCTGGCGCGCTCGGCAAGCGCCTGCCTCATGCTTGACCGCATCCGCGCCTCGATCCCGGCGCTGCCGCCGGCCGAGCAACGCGTGGCCAGGCTGCTGTTGGCCGATCCGCGCAGCTTTGCCACCTTGCCGGTCAGCGAGCTGGCCGACCGCGCCCATGTCAGCAAGCCCACGGTGGTGCGTTTTTGCCGCAGCGTGGGCTACGACGGGCTGACTGATTTCAAGCTCAAGCTGGCCGGTACGGTCAACGAGGGTGTGCCGTTTGTGCACCGCTCGGTCGATGAGGACGACAAGCCCGGCGACCTGATCGTCAAAGTGATCGACAACGCCGTGGCGGCGCTGCTGAAATACCGCAACAACGCCGCCGGCCATGCGTTTGATCAGGCGATGGCCGCACTCACCGCCGCCGGCCAGGCGCACAAGCGCATCGAGTTCTATGGCGTCGGCAACTCCGGCATCGTGGCGCAGGACGCGCAGCACAAGTTCTTTCGCCTTGGGGTCAATGCCGCGGCCGTCAGTGACGGCCATGTGCAGGTGATGAGCGCCACCATGCTGGGGCCGGGCGACTGCGCGGTGGTGATCAGCAACTCGGGCCGCAGCCGCGACCTGATCGACGCCGCCGACATCGCCCGCCGCAAGGGCGCCACGGTGATCGTGATCACCGCCAGTGGCTCGCCGCTGGCGCAACTGGCGCTGGGGCACGGCCAAATCCTGCTGGCGGCCGACCACCCCGAGGATTTCGACCGCTACAGCCCGATGGTCTCGCGCCTGCTGCACCTGACCATCATCGACATCCTGACCACCGGCGTGGCGCTGCGCCTGGGGCCAGGTCTGCGGCCGATGATGCAGGAGATCAAGCGCAACCTGCGGGCCAAGCGCTACGCGGCGCCGCTGCCGCTGTCACGCGGCGACACCGGCGAATCCGACGCGACCGACAAGCCCGGCTGACCAGAGGTCAGACCGGCGGCGGCATCCAGCGCCGCAAATGCGCCGCGTTGGCGCCGCGCTGGCCCTTGGCGCGCTTCAATTCAGCCCGCGCCACCGTGCGCAAATGCACCTCGTCCGGCCCGTCCAGAAAGCGCAGCGCCCGGCCCCAGGCCCAGAGCCGGGCCAGCGGCGTGTCGGGTGACAGGCTCATCGCGCCAAACACCTGCATCGCCCGGTCCAGCACCCGGGTCTGCAGCCGCGAGCTGACCAGCTTGATCGCCGCCACGTCGGTGCGCGCCGCGGCGCTGCCCAGGGTGTCCAGCCGCCAAGCGGCACGCTGCACCAGCAGCCGGGCCTGGTCGATCTCGATCCGGCTCTCGGCCACCCAATCCTGCACGTTGGCAAAGTCGGCCAGCCGGCCGCCAAAGGCGCGGCGCTCCAGCGCACGCTCGCACATCAACTCCAGCGCCAGCTCACACTGGCCGATGCTGCGCATGGCGTGGTGCACCCGGCCCGGGCCCAGCCGGGCCTGGGCCAGCGCAAAGCCGGCGCCCGGCGTGCCCAGCAACTGATCCAGCGGCACCCGCACATTGCGGAACACCAGCTCGCAGTGGCCATCGAGCGACTGGTGGTCCATGACCGGGATGTTGCGCTCGACCGTGAGGCCGGCGGCATCCATCGGCACCAGCACCATCGAATGGCTGGCATGGTCGGCCGCGTGCTCGTCTTCAGTGACGCCCATCACCACGGTCAGCCGGCACAGCGGGTGCGCCGCGCCGGTGATGAACCACTTGCGGCCGTTGATCAGCCAGTCGCCCCCATCGCGTGCGATGCGGGTGGCGAGCTGGGTCGGGTCGGACGAGGCGGTGTCGGGCTCGCTCATCGCAAAACAGGACCGGATCTCGCCGCGCAGCAGTGGATTGAGCCAGCGGTCCGCCTGTGCGGGTGTGGCGGCGATCTGCAGCAACTCCATCGTGCCGCTGTCGGGCGCGTTGCAGTTGAAGATCTCCGCCGCCCAGGGCACCCGGCCCATGATCTCGGCCAGCGGCGCGTAATCGGCATTGCTCAGCCGGGTGCCGGGCTGGTCGTCGCGCAGGCTGGGCAAGAACAGGTTCCACAGCCCCAGCGCCCGGGCCTGGGCCTTGAGCGGCTCGATCAGGTCGAGCGGGTAGACGCCTGCGTCCGACCAGCGGTGCCACTCGGCCATCGACGGCAGCACCAGATCGGCCATGAATTGCCGCAACGACGCCTGCAGCGCCAGCGAGCGGGGTGAATCGGCAAAGTCCATGGCCGCGATGATGCGGATTGCCGGCGTCCGGCCCTTGTCGCGCTTGGGACGAGCGGACAGCCGCTTGGCAGGCCCGCGGCCTGGGATAGGCCAAAGCTTGCGCCAGATCAAGCGGACGAAGCCGCCATCGGGCTGCGGCATGATGAACGCCCCGACCGCCCCGGACATCCCCCGCCATGCACCCCTTGCCCACCGCTGGCACCCTGCACCTCGCCCCACCCGCCGAACTGCAAGGCGTACGCGCCCTGGTTTTCGACATCTTCGGCACGGTGGTGGACTGGCGTGGCTCACTGATCCGCGAAGGCCTGGCGCTGCAGCAACGGCTGGGCCTGGCGGCGGACTGGCCGGGGCTTGCCGATGCCTGGCGCGCCGGCTACCGCCCGGCGATGGCCAGGGTGGCACGCGGTGAGCAGCCCTGGGCCACGATCGACCAGCTGCACCGCCAGATCCTGGACGGCCTGCTGCCGCAGTTTGGCCTGGACAGCTTGCCCGAGGCCGAACGCGCACAGCTCAACCACGCCTGGCACCGGCTGGCGCCCTGGCCCGACAGCCTGGCCGGCCTGGCCCGGCTGCGCAAACGCTATGTCACCAGCACCCTGTCCAACGGCAACATGGCGCTGCTGGTCAACCTGAGCAAACACGCAGCCCTGCCCTGGGACTGCGTGCTGTCGGCCGAGCTGATCGGCCGCTACAAGCCCGACCTCGCCGTCTACACCGGCGCGGCGCGGCTGCTGGGCTGGGCACCCGGGCAGCTGATGCTGGTGGCCGCCCACCCGTCCGACCTGGCCGCCGCGCAGCAGGCCGGCCTGCGCACCGCCTACATCCCGCGCCACGACGAGTGCGGGCCGGGCGGGCCGATGGAGGCCGTGGGCGACACCGTGTTCGACACCGTCGCCGCCGACCTGGGTGCACTGGCGACGCAACTCGGCATCGCCTGAGCTGGGTGGGCCAGCGCACAGACCGGCCGGCCGGCGGTAACGATGCTGCCAACCCATGCCCTGCCTGCGTCATCGCCGCCCCGTTGCGCCATGAGGACCTACCCCTTGATTCGTGTCAATTTGACGTCAGGCGCCTTCGGCACCATGGCGCCCATGAACTGGGCTGAAAAGACCATCCCGATCCAGAGCGATGCGCCGCACGCGGGCTGCCATGCCTGTCTGGAAAGCGAAGCCGGACCGGCTTGCCATGCCGTGACCGCTGACCTTGCTTCACCGCCCCGCCTGATCGGGCCGGCCGACGAGTTGCAACGCCTGCTCGCGGCACTGGCGCCGCGCCTGGGTTTTGATCTGCTGCCCGGCACCATGGCCGGGGCAGGCTGGGTGCGCGGGCTGGCCGTATTGCCCGGCGAGGTGACGCTGGAGCTGGCAGTAGGCCGCCACTGCGGCGGTCAGGGGCTGATCGATACCGCCTTCCAGACCTTGCGCACCTTGCTGCCCGACACCGACATCTACGTCACCCACGCGGATTGAGGCGGGCGCAGGCTGGTCACTCTCCAGGTCGCAGGCCGCGCAAGCGGCAGCAGGACTGCGGCGACCAGCGCTACATCACCGCACCCAGCTGCCAGGGCACAAACTCGTTCTGGCCGTAGCCGTGCAACTCGCTCTTGGTCGCTTGGCCCGAGGCCGTGGCCAGCATCAGCTGGAAGATGCGCTCGCCGGCCTCGTCCACCGTCTCGGCGCCGTCCACGATGCCGCCGCAGTTGATGTCCATGTCCTCTTCTTGCCGTTGCCACAGCGCGGTGTTGGTCGCCAACTTGAGTGACGGCGACGGCGCGCAGCCATAGGCCGACCCGCGGCCGGTGGTGAAGCAGATCAGGTTGGCGCCCGAGGCCACCTGGCCGGTGGCCGACACCGGGTCGTAGCCGGGTGAGTCCATGTAGACAAAGCCCCGTGCGGTGATGGCTTCAGCAAACCCGTAGACATCGACCAGGTTGGTGGTGCCGCTCTTGGCAATCGCGCCCAGCGATTTCTCCAGGATCGTCGTCAGCCCACCCGCCTTGTTGCCGGCCGATGGGTTGTTGTCCATCGTCATCGCGTTGCGGGCGGTGTAGGCCTCCCACCAACGGATCCGGGCCAGCAATTTTTCAGCCACCGCAGGGCTGGCGGCGCGGCGGGTCAGCAGGTGCTCGCCGCCGTAGATCTCGGGGGTTTCGGACAGGATGGCCGTGCCGCCGTGGCGCACCAGCCGGTCCACCGCCGCGCCCAGCGCCGGGTTGGCGCTGATGCCCGAGTAACCGTCCGAGCCGCCGCACTGCAGGCCCACCGTCAGGTGGCGCGCCGGCACCGGACGCCGCTGCACCCGGTTGGCCTCGGGCAGCAGTCGCTGAATCTCGGCCACGCCACGCGCCACCGTCTTGGCGGTGCCGCCGGTGTCCTGGATGTTGAAGGCGATCAGCCGGGCGCCCTCTTGCAGGCCTTCCTGCGCGATCAGACCCTGGATCTGGTTGGTCTCGCAGCCCAGCCCCACCACCAGCACGGCGGCAAAGTTGGGGTGGCGGGCATAGCCGCCCAGGGTGCGGCGCAGCACCTGCAACTCCTCCCCGTCGCTGGCGGTGGCGCAGCCCATGCCGTGGGTCAGCGCCACCACGCCGTCGAC
>JBBRZR010000230.1:0-7924 GCA_038236495.1 Burkholderiales bacterium | reverse complement strand
TGGTTTGCAGTGTGGGCGTAAAACGCCGAGCCCGGCACATAGGCGATGCCGGCCGCGACGGCCTGCGGCAGCAGCGCCAGCGCGTCGCAGCCAGCTGGCAAGCGGATCCAGAAAAACATGCCGCCTTGCGGGCGCTGCCATTCGCAGCCCTCGGGCAGGTGGTGTTGCAACGCCTCGGCCATGGCGTCGCACTGGCGCTGGTAGCGGGCGCGGATGGTGGGCACGTGCTGGTCCAGGAAGCCGTTCTTGATCACCTCGTAGACCACCCGCTGGTTGAAGCCCGGCGTGTGCAGGTCGGCGGCCTGCTTGGCCTGCAGCAGCTTGGGGTAGAGCTCGGGCGGCGCCACCAGGTAGCCCAGGCGAAATCCCGGCGTCAGCACCTTGCTGAAGCTGCCGAGGTAGAGCACGCCCTCGGGCCACAGCGATGCCAGCGGCGCGGGCGGGGCCTGGTCGAACCACAGATCGCCGTAGGGGTTGTCCTCGACCAGCGGGACACGGGCGGCCTGGGCGGCGGCCACCAGCGCAGCACGGCGCGCGGCCGGGATGACGCGGCCGGTCGGGTTCTGGAAGTTGGGGATCAGGTAGGCAAAACGGACTCCCGGCGCGTCGTGCGGCAGCGCACGCAGCGCCTCGGGCAGTGGGCCGTCGGCATCACCCGCCAGGCTGGTGTAGATCGGCTCGTAGGGGTTGAAGGCCTGCAGCGCACCCAGGTAGGTGGGGGTCTCGACGGCAATCGGTGCGCCGGCGTCCACCATCACTTTGCCGACCAGGTCCAGCCCCTGCTGCGAGCCGGTGGTGATCAGCACCTGGCTGGCCTGCAGCTGCTGGCCTTGGGCGCTGAGTTGCTGTACCACCCAGTCGCGCAGCGGGGCGTAACCCTCGCTGGCGGCGTATTGCAGCGCCTCGCGCGGTGCGTCGGTCAGCACCCGGTTGCAGGCGTCGCGGATTTGCTCGACCGGAAAGGTGTCGGCCGACGGCAGGCCACCCGCCATCGACAGCACACCCGGCTGCTCGGTCAATTTGAGGATCTCTCGGATGATCGACGGGTTCAGCCGCGCACTGCGCCGGGCCTGGGTCCAGGTACTCATGGGGTCTCCTTTGGGATGCAAGGGGCGGGCGCGGCAGCAACTGCCATGCGCCGGGACAAAAACACGGTGGCCATTACCGCCAACGAGAAACCGACGGTGGCCGCGTCCAGCGGCTCGCCCAGCAACGGCACGGCCAGCCACATCGACAAGAACGGCTGCAGCAGCTGCACCTGGCTGACCCGCAGCATGCCACCCAGTTGCAGCCCGCGGTACCAGGCGAAGAAGCCCAACCACATCGAAAACACCGAAACATAGAGGAATCCGCCCCAGGCCGCCAGCCGCACTGGCGCGGTGGGGTGGAAGGCCCAGGTCAGCGGCAGCGTGACCGGCAGGCTGGCCACCAGCACCCAGCTGATGACTTGCTGGGGCGCCATCGGCGGCCGGCCATCGCCTTGCGGCGCGGACAGCCGGGCGCCCAACACATAACCGACGCCGCCCCACAGCACCGCCAAGACCAGCAAGCCGTCGGCAGCCTGCAGGCGGGCGCCGCCTTTCCAGAACGCAAAACCCAGCACCAGCGCCGTGCCCAGCAGCGCACAGGCCCAAAAGCCCCGGCTCGGGCGCTGGCGCATCAGCAGCGCGCCCATCAAAGCGGTGGCGATCGGCAGCAGGCCCGACACCACCGCGGCATGCGCCGCGTCCACCCGCTGCACCGCCCAGCCGAGAAACAGCGGAAACCCGAACACCACGCCCAGCGCGGTCAGCCCCAGCTGCCGCCACTGCGCCGGACGCGGCCAGGGCGCACGGGTGGCGCCCAGCCACAGCGCGGCCAGCAAGCCGGCCAGCGCGGCGCGGCCGATCGCCACAAACTCGGCCGGCAACTGCGGCGCCGCCAAGCTGCCCGAGGCCAGCCGCGTCATCGGGATCGTCAGCGCAAAGATCAACACCCCCAAGACGCCCAGCATCCAGCCCTGGGTCGCGGCACTCAGACGTGGTGCGGGCTGGGCCGGCGCGGCGGTGGGCAAGGGTTGGGTGGCAACAGGGCTGGACATGGCCACAGTCTAGAGGCCAAAACAACACAGTAGCAGTACACTTGTCAGTACAGTTTCTTGTTCTGTATCGCTGCCCGCGCTGGTACAGCACATCGGCCACCGCCAAAACCCCATGCCCGACACCCTCGCCATCCCGACGCCGGCCCTGGGTGCGCAGCCGGCCCCGCCGTTGCCCGCGCCGCCCCCTGTACGCGCGGCACGCAGCAGCGCCACGCTGGGCGAGCAGTTGGCGCTGCGCGTGGCCGATCGCATCCAGCGTGGTGCGCTGGCCCCCGGCGCGCGCCTGCCATCGGTGCGCGAGGGCGCACGCCAGCACGGTGTCAGCCCCAGCACGGTGGTGGCGGCCTATGACCGGCTGCAGGCCCAGGGCCTGGTGGAAGCGCGCCGCCAGCGTGGCTTTTTTGTGCGCGAGGCGGGCCCGGGCAGCCGGCACAGCGGCAGCGGCGCCCCACGGCCCGGCGGCGGCAGCACGGTCAACACCACCCTGACCGCCCCGGTGGACGCCACCGCACTGATACGCAGCATGTTCCACCCCGGTGCCGCACCCGCCGCTCCGGGCATGGGCACCTTGCCCGAGAGCTGGCTGGACCGCGCCCTGCTGGACCGCGCACTGCGCCGCACGCTGGCCCAGTCGGCCGAGGCGCTGCGCTATGGCGACCCGGCCGGCGACGAGTCACTGCGCCAGGCGCTGGCCCGTCGCCTGGGCGGCGACCTGGGCATCGCCGCGTCGGCCCGCCAGATCGTCACCACGCTGGGCGCCACCCACGCGTTGGACGTGGTCTCGCGCACGCTGCTGCAACCGGGTGACGCGGTGTTGGTCGATGAGCCCGGCTGGGCGGTGGAATTTGCACGGCTCACCCGCCAGGGCATGCGCCTGCTGCCGGTGCCGCGTGGCCCGGACGGCCCGGACCTGGCGGTGATGGCGCAGCTGCTGGCCGAGCACCGGCCCAAGCTGTATGTCACCGTGTCGGTGCTGCACAACCCGACCGGCCACAGCCTGTCGCTGGCCGCGGCGCACCAGATCCTCAAACTGGCCGAGCAGTTCGACCTGACCATCGTCGAGGACGACACCTACGCCTGGCTGGCGCCAGCCCATGCGCCCCGGCTGGCGGCACTGGACGGGCTGGCGCGCACGGTCTATGTTTCGGGGTTTTCCAAGATCCTGGCGCCCAACTGGCGGGTGGGCTTTGTGGCGGCCGCGCCGGCATTGGCCGAGCGCCTGATCGACACCAAGCTGCTGGGCACGCTGACCACCCCGGGCCTGCAGGAGCGCGCTGTCGCCTGGTGCCTGGACCAGGGCCTGCTGCGCCGCCATGCCGACCGCGTGGTGCAGCGGCTCGACACCGCCCGGGTGCGGGTGGTGCGGCTGGCGCAAGACGCCGGCTGCCGCTTTGCCGCGCCACCTCAAGGGCTGTTTGGTTGGGTCGATACCGGCGTGGACACCGAGCGCCTGGCCGTGCTGCTGGCCAGCGAGGGCTGGCTGGTGGCACCCGGCAGCCTGTTCCACGCCACACCCCGCGCCACCACCTTGATGCGGGTGAATTTTGCAAGCGCCTTGGATGTGCGGTTTTGGCAATCGTTTGTATCGGCGCGTAACGCGCTGTTGGCCGCTGCCCACGGGTGAGCCCAGGGCGCTGAAACCTGGCGATACGTCTGATACAAAAGCCGCGACTACGATCCGCCGGCCACATCGATCCCGACCATGTTTCCCTCCACCCAGCCCATGGACGTGTCCGACAGCTGGCCGCCCCGCCCGCGGCCCGAGGCCCATCGACAGCCCACCCCATCGCCGTCCGAGTCCAGTGATCCCGCCACCGCCACCGCCACCGCCACCGGCACCGCTGCATCCGAGCCCGGGCACACCGCGCTGAGCTCGCTCAGCCCGTCGCTGCTGCAGGACCTGCAACGCTTCGACCCCGCCAGCCCGCAGCGTGAACTGCTGGAGGTACTGGCCGCCTGCATACGCCACACCCAGCCGCTGGCCATCGATCTGGCCTGGGGCGCGTCAGCCCTGACCTTGAGTGTGTTTCCGCTGGACCGGATGGTGCACTGCCCGCTGCCGCTGGCCGACTTTCTGGCCCATGACCTGGGCACGCTGCAGGTGCGTCAGGTGCGGCCGGCCTTGCTGCGCCCACCCGCCGACGCGCTGAAGCCGGGCAACACAGCAGCGTTGGCGGCGGGCGCCAGCCACGCGGCGCGCTACGCCCCACTGGGGCCATTGCTGTGGACGGTTGCGCTGCGCGGCGCGCGTGCTGCCCTGCTGCCCGAACTGGCCGGCCCGGCCGCTTACCGGGTGGCGCCCGGGATCAGCCTGACCGGACTGGACGTGCCCGGCACGATGGCCGCCTGCATCACCCGGCTGCGGCGCCAAACCTGCAACCTGGCCGATATCGCCGGCTGGCCGGATGTCGGCCCCGAGCGCGCCACACGCCTGCTCAACGCGCTGTACCTGCAGTCCGGGCTGATCGTCAGCCGCAGCCACCCGGCGGCGACCATCGCAGGCTGGACCGGCTACGGCGACTGAGCGCCTGCGACCTCCAGCGGCCTCGGGCGCCCCGGGCTGTGCTGGCGGTCGGGCCCCCAAGGCTGGCGAATCAGGCCCCGCCCAGCAGTTCCCAACGCTCCAGCGCGGCCAGCAACTCGTCATCGATCTGGGCAAAGCGGGCCTGCAAGGCCGCTGCCTGATCGGCGGGGCCGGTGTAGAGCTCCGAGCTGGCCAACTGGGCGCTGAGGGTTTTTTGCTCGGCCTCCAGCGTCGCGATGCGGGCCGGCAACTCCTCGAACTCGCGCTTTTCCTTGTAGCTGAGCTTGCGGGCCTTGGCGGCAGGCGCCGGGGCAGGCGCTGCGGTAGCAGGTGTCGCTGCAGGTGCAGAGGCCGGCTTGGCCGCCGCCGCCTGCGCCGCCAGCATGCGCGCCCGCTGCACCCGCCAGTCGTCGATGCCCCCCTCGTACTCGCGCCACTTGCCGGTGGATGTGGCCCCCACGGCGGCCAATGCCGCCGAGCCCCCCGAGGGGGCGCCGGGCCGGCGTGGGAGCGGCCCGGCGCCCGTCCCGAGATCGCCCTCCCAGCAAATCAGGCTGGTGACCACGTTGTCCAGAAAGCGCCGGTCGTGGCTGACCAGGAACACCGTGCCGGGGTAGTTCTGCAGCAGCTCTTCCAGCAGCTCCAGGGTGTCGATGTCCAGGTCGTTGGTGGGCTCGTCCAGCACCAGCACGTTGGCCGGCAGCGCAAACAAGCGCGCCAGCAGCACCCGGTTGCGCTCACCACCCGACAGCGTGCGCACCGGCGAGTTGGCGCGCTCGGGCGAAAACAAAAAGTCGTTCAGGTAGCTCATCACGTGCTTGCGCTGGCCGTTGAACTCGATCCACTCGCTGCCCGGGCTGATGCTGTCGGCCAGGGTGGCGTCCAGGTCCAGCCCGGCGCGCATCTGGTCGAAGTAGGCCACCTCCAGCTTGGTGCCCTGGCGGATCTTGCCGCTGGTCGGCTGCAATTGGCCCAGGATCAGCTTGAGCAGCGTGGTCTTGCCGGCGCCGTTGGGGCCGACCAGGCCGATCTTGTCGCCGCGCAGGATGGTGGCCGTAAAGTCCTGGCAGATGAGTTTCTCGCCGAAGCGCATCGTCACGTCGGTCAGCTCGGCGACGATCTTGCCGCTGGGCGCGCCGGCGTCGATCTCCAGCCGCACCTGACCGAGTGAGTCGCGCCGCGCCTGGCGCTGCGCGCGCAGCACGTCCAGGCGCTGGATGCGGGCCACGCTGCGGGTGCGGCGGGCCTCCACACCTTTGCGTATCCACACCTCTTCTTGCGCCAGCAGCTTGTCGGCGCGGGCGCCGGCCAGCGCGTCGGACGCCAGCTGCTCCTCCTTCATCCGCTCGTAGGCGGTGAAGTTGCCGGGGTAGCTGCGCAGCAGGCCGCGGTCCAGCTCCAGGATGCGGGTGGCCACGGCGTCCAGAAAGGCGCGGTCGTGGGTGATCAGCATCACGCTGCCCTTGAAGTTGCACAACAGCTGCTGCAGCCACTCGATCGAGTCGAGGTCGAGGTGGTTGGTGGGCTCGTCGAGCAGCAGCACGTCGGGCACCGCCACCAGGGCCTGCGCCAGTGCGACACGCTTTTTCATGCCGCCCGAGAGTTGCCCGATATCGCGGCTGCCGTCCAGGTGCAGCTGGGCCAGTGTGGTGTCCACCCGCTGCTCCCAGTTCCAGGCGTCCAGCGCCTCGATGCGGGTCTGCAGCGCGTCCAGGTCCACGCCTTCGGCATGGTCCTCGTAGGCCTGGCGCACGGCGCGGGCCTCGGTCACGCCCTCGGCCACCGCCTCGAATACGGTGTGGCCAGGCTCGAAGGTCGGCTCCTGCGGCACGTAGCAGATGCGTAAGCCTTGCGTCATCTGCAGCAGGCCGTCGTCGAGATTCTCCTGGCCGGCGATGACCTTGAGCATCGAGGATTTGCCGGCGCCATTGCGGCCGATCAGGCCCAGGCGCTCGCCAGGGTCGATGGAAAAACCGGTGGCGTCGAGCAGGGCCACGTGGCCGTAGGCCAAGTGGGCGTTGGAGAGGGAGAGGAGAGCCATAGGGGGTCGATTGTCGCTGGGTGCTGCTGGCCGCCCGGCGACAAGCAGCCCGAAGCTCAGGACATCAACTGCAGCGCGTGGTGGCGCAAATGCGCATCGATCACCGAAGCGATGAAGTAATAGCCGTGGTCGTAGCCGGGCTGGCGGCGCAGCGTCAGCGGCTGGCCGGCGGCGGCGCAGGCGGCCTCGAAAGCCTCGGGGTACAACTGCTCGGCCAGGAATTTGTCGGCCTCGCCCTGGTCGATCAGGATGCCTTGCGGGTACGGCGCGGCGCTCAGCGCCTGCATCAGGGCGCTGGCGTCATGCGCCGCCCAGGCTGATTCGTCAGCACCCAGGTAGCCGCTGAAGGCCTTGCGGCCCCAGGGGCAGCGGGTGGGCGCGCAGATCGGCGCCAGCGCCGACAGGCTCTTGAACACACCGGGATGGCGCAGCGCCAATGTCAACGCGCCGTGCCCGCCCATCGAGTGGCCGAAGATGCCGGTGCGCGCTTGTGCCACCGGTGCGTTGGCCCAGACCTGCGGCAGCAGCTCGCCCAGCAAGTAGCTCTCCATGCGCCAGTGCGCCGCCCAGGGCGCCTGGGTGGCGTCGAGGTAAAAGCCCGCGCCCACGCCAAAGTCCCAGCTATCAGCTTCGCCCGCCACGCCGGCGCCGCGCGGGCTGGTGTCGGGCATCAGCAGCGCCAGGCCCAGCTCGGCGGCCCCGCGCTGGGCGCCGGCTTTCATCGCAAAGGTCTCTTCGGTGCAGGTCAGGCCGGCGAGGTAGACCAGCAGCGGCACGCGGGCCCCGGCCAGCGCCTGCGGCGGCAGGTACAGCGCAAAGCGCATCGGCAGCCCGATCTGCGCCGAGGCGTGGCGGTGGAAGCGCTGCACGCCGCCAAACGAGGCGTGCTCGGACAGCGTCTCCCAGACGGCCGCCGCTGCCGGTGCGCCGCCATCAACACCGGCCCGTGCAGCCTGCCCGCTCATCAAAACACCACCACCGACCGGATCGACTCACCCGCCTTCATCAGATCAAAACCCTCGTTGATGCGCTCCAGCGGCAATTGGTGGGTGATCAGGTCGTCGATGTTGAGCTTGCCGTCCATGTACCAGTCGACGATCTTGGGCACGTCGGTGCGGCCACGGGCGCCGCCAAAGGCCGAGCCCTCCCACTTGCGGCCGGTCACCAGTTGGAACGGCCGGGTGCTGATCTCGGCGCCGGCCTCGGCCACGCCGATGATGATGCTGCGGCCCCAGCCCTTGTGCGTGCATTCCAGCGCGTCGCGCATGACCTTGGTGTT
>JBBRZR010000229.1:0-7950 GCA_038236495.1 Burkholderiales bacterium | reverse complement strand
TTCATGATTTCGACGTCATGCGGCACCTGGATGTCACGGGCGGTGACCGGGCCTTCACCCTCCTTGCGAACCACCAGCGTCACTTCGTCGCGGTTGTGCAGGCGGAAGACAACGCCCTTCAGGTTCAACATGATGTGCACCACATCTTCGGCCACGCCGTCGATGGTGGAGTACTCGTGCAGCACCCCAGCAATCGTCACTTCGGTTGGTGCGTAGCCCACCATCGACGACAGCAGCACACGCCGCAGCGCATTGCCCAGCGTGTGTCCGTAGCCGCGCTCGAACGGCTCAAGCGTTACTTTGGCGCGGTTGTTGCCCAGGGGCTCAACGTGGATGGCTTTGGGTTTCAGCAGATTGGTTTGCATCGAATCCTGTTCCTCTCAATACCCTCGGCTCGTTACACCGATAAGGCTGACGGACCATGCCGGGCAAAAAACACCTCGTGCCGTGCCCGGCAAGCCTGCACAAGGGTGGACACAGCGGCCATGCGGCCGCGTGTCAGCGTCTGTTCAGTGCCAAATTAACGTGAGTACAGCTCGACGATCAGCGACTCGTTGATCTCGGCGCCAAATTGGTCCCGGTCCGGCACCTTCTTGAACACGCCTTCGAGTTTGGCCCCGTCAACCTGAACCCAGTCGGGCATGCCGATAGAGTCAGCCAGCTTGAACGACTCAGTCACGCGCAACTGCTTTTTCGACTTCTCGCGCACCGCAATCACGTCGCCGGCCTTGACCAGGTAGGACGGAATGTTGACCGGCTTGTTGTTGACCAGCAGAGCCTGGTGCGAGACCAGCTGGCGCGCCTCAGCGCGGGTCGAACCAAAACCCATGCGGTAGACGACGTTGTCCAGACGCGACTCCAGCAAGAACAACAGGTTGGCACCCGTATTGCCCTTGCGGCGCTCGGCCTCGGCAAAGTAGCGGCGGAACTGGCGCTCCAGAATGCCATACATGCGCTTGACCTTCTGCTTCTCGCGCAGTTGCAGGCCAAAGTCAGACGTACGCTGACCCGAAGTACGGCCGTGCTGGCCCGGCTTGGTCTCGAACTTGGACTTGTCGCTGATCGAACGGCGGGCGCTCTTCAGGTAAAGATCGGTGCCTTCACGGCGGGCCAGTTTGGCCTTGGGTCCCAGATAACGTGCCACGATTTGTCCTCTTTAAATATCTGACGCGAGGCTAGGTCGCGCGAGTCTGGCGGACGGTACTGCTGTCGCTCAGACGGTGGGCTTGATCGCCAAGGTCATATGCAGGACTGCGGCTTGTGGAACAAGAACACAGCTCGAAGCACAAAACCTCAACGAAATTGCCGGCAGGTGCTAAGCACCCGCCGGCGGACGGAAAACTTTTGATTATAAAGGCGCAAGCGCCCCTGGCAGAACCCGATCAGATGCGGCGGCGCTTTTGTGGCCGGCAACCGTTGTGCGGCACAGGCGTGACATCGCTGATCGAGTTGATGCGGATGCCCAACGCGGCCAGGGCACGCACCGACGACTCACGGCCAGGGCCGGGGCCCTTGATCCGCACGTCCAGGTTCTTGATGCCCTGCTCTTGCGCAGCACGGCCACAGACTTCAGCGGCAACCTGGGCGGCAAACGGCGTCGACTTGCGTGAGCCCTTGAAACCCTGGCCGCCCGACGACGCCCAAGCGAGCGAGCCGCCCTGGCGATCAGTGATGGTGATGATGGTGTTGTTGAACGAGGCATGCACGTGGGCAATACCGTCCGCAATGTTCTTGCGGATTTTCTTGCTCACGCGGCGTGCCGCAGTATTGGCAGGTGCTTTGGCCATTGAATATCTCGGTCAGCGGTGTTCGGGGCTTACTTCTTGAGCGCAGCTGCGCCCTTGCGCGGACCCTTGCGGGTGCGGGCATTGGTGCGCGTGCGCTGGCCGCGCATCGGCAGGCCACGGCGATGACGCAGGCCGCGGTAGCAGCCCAGGTCCATCAGCCGCTTGATGTTCATCGAGATCTCACGGCGCAGGTCGCCTTCGATCGTCAACTTGTTGACCTCGTCCCGAATCTTCTCAAGATCCCCGTCCGTCAGGTCCTTGATCTTCTTGGCCAAGTCGATACCGACCGCGACGCAAATCTTCTGCGCCGTGGTGCGACCAATACCAAAAATCGACGTCAGGCCGATTTCAGCGTGTTTGTGCGGCGGGATGTTGATGCCAGCAATGCGTGCCATGGTATTCCTCTATCTGCTAGATGCGGCGGCGGGGACTTAGCCCTGGCGCTGCTTGTGGCGCGGGTCGGTGCAGATCACACGAACCACACCTTTGCGGCGGATGATCTTGCAGTTCCGGCACATCTTTTTGACCGATGCAGAGACTTTCATCGTCTTCTCCTTTAGCGCTTAATCCGAACAATGCGGAATGTCAGCGCGACTCAAATAAAAAGGCGTCGGATGCAACCTGCGCCGCCTGAATGTTGACTATCAGCTTGCCTTGAAATTGGCCTTCTTCAACAGCGACTCGTATTGCTGGCTCATCACGTAGCTCTGAACCTGGGCCCAGAAGTCCATCGTCACCACCACGATGATCAACAGCGATGTGCCGCCAAAATAAAACGGTACGTTGTACTTCAAGACCAAAAACTCGGGCAACAGGCAAACTGCCGTGATGTACATCGCCCCAGCCAGTGTCAAGCGCGAAAGAATCTTGTCGATGTGCTTGGCAGTTTGCTCACCCGGCCGAATACCCGGGATGAACGCGCCGCTCTTTTTAAGGTTGTCCGCCGTCTCTCTGCTGTTGAACACCAGCGCGGTGTAGAAGAAGCAGAAGAAGATGATCATCGCCGCATACAGCAGCACGTAGATCGGCTGCCCAGGCGACAGGGCCGAAGAGATGTCCTTCAGCCAGCGCATGCCCTCGCCCGTCGCAAACCAGCCCACAACGGTAGCCGGCAGCAGGATGATTGACGATGCAAAGATCGGTGGGATCACGCCCGACATATTGAGCTTCAAGGGCAGGTGCGACGATTGCCCACCGTAAACCTTGTTGCCCACCTGGCGCTTGGCGTAATTGACCAAGATCTTGCGTTGCCCCCGCTCGACAAACACCACCGCAAAAGTCACAAATATCATCACCCCGATGATGAGGATCGCCGCAACGATACTCATGGCACCCGTCCGGATCAGCTCGAACAGGCCGCCGATTGCGCCCGGCAAACCAGCTGCAATACCGCCAAATATCAGAATTGAAATACCGTTGCCCAAACCGCGCTCAGTGATCTGCTCACCCAACCACATCAGGAACATCGTGCCGGCGGTCAAACTCACCACCGTGGTCATGCGGAACCCGAAACCAGGGTGGAGCACCAAACCAGCCGACCCCTCAAGCGCCAAGGCAATACCCAGGCTCTGAAACAGCGCCAAGCCCAAGGTGCCGTACCGGGTGTACTGGGTAATCTTACGACGGCCCGACTCGCCCTCTTTCTTGAGGGATTCAAGCGTGGGCACTACATAGGTCATCAACTGCATGATGATCGATGCCGAGATATACGGCATGATCCCCAGCGCAAACACCGTGAACCGCTGCAGCGCGCCACCCGAGAACATGTTGAACAGGTTCAGGATGCCGCCCTGCTGGCCCTTGAACAACTGCTGCAGCTGGTTGGGGTCAATACCCGGCACAGGAATGTGCGCACCGAGCCGGTAGACCACCAGGGCCAGCAGCAAAAACACAAGCCGGCGACGCAAGTCACCGAACTTGCCGCTCTTGGCCAGCTGGTTTGCTGAAGTTGCCAAAACGATGACCCTTTAAGCCGAGCGTCAGACCAGCGAGCCGCCGACGGCCTCGATGGCCACCTTGGCACCCGCCGTCGCGGCAATGCCCTTGAGCATCACCTTGAGCGTCAGTTCACCGGTGTTGATCACCTTGACATGCTTGACCAACTGACCAACCAGGTGCGCCGCCTTGAGCATGACCAGATCAACCTCGTCCTGACCCAGCATTTGCAGGTCGTTGAGGTTGATCTCGCCGTTGTACTTGAGGTTCTGCGACTTGAAACCGCGCTTGGGCAAGCGCCGTTGCAGCGGCATCTGACCGCCTTCGAAGCCGACCTTGTGGTAACCACCGGCGCGTGACTTCTGGCCCTTGTGGCCGCGACCGGCGGTTTTGCCAAAGCCCGAACCAATGCCACGGCCAACCCGGCGGCGAGCGGTCTTGGAGCCGGCGGCCGGCTTGATGGTGTTGAGTTGCATGTTGAAGTCCTTGCGTCCGGTGGCGTGCTTTACAGCACCGCGACCAGGTACGCGATCTTGTTGATCATGCCGCGAACGGCCGGCGTGTCCTCGAGCACACGCTCGCTATTAACACCGCGCAGGCCCAAACCCCGGACTGTCGCCTTGTGCGTGGCCTTGCAGCCGATCGGGCTCTTGACGAGCTTGACCTTGAGGGTCAGCTTTGGTTTCGATACTTCTTGAGTCGTGTCCGACATGGTGTTCTCCGTCTGCGCTACAGAAGCACAAGATCAGTTGAAGATTTCTTCAACGGTCTTGCCGCGCTTGGCTGCCACATTGGCAGCGGTGGTCGAGCGCCTGAGTGCGTCCAGCGTGGCACGCACCATGTTGTACGGGTTGCTCGAACCCAGGCTCTTGGCGACGATGTCGGTGACACCCATCACTTCGAACACAGCGCGCATCGGGCCGCCGGCGATGATGCCGGTGCCAGGAGGCGCGGGTGCCAGCAAAACCTTGGCCGCACCGTGCTCGCCGCGCACGTTGTGGTGCACGGTGCCGTTGCGCAGAGCCACCTTGAAAAGACCGCGACGGGCGTCGTCCATGGCCTTCTGGACCGAGACTGGCACTTCCTTGGCCTTGCCCTTGCCCATGCCGATGCGGCCATCGCCGTCGCCGACGACGGTCAGTGCTGCAAAGCTCAGGGTACGGCCGCCTTTGACGACCTTGGTGACGCGGTTGACCGCGATCATCTTTTCCTTGAGACCGTCCTCATTGGCTTCGGTCTGGGCGCGGGGTTGAAACTTTGCCATATTGCTTATTCCTGATTTCTGTCAGTGCGGTGCTCAGAACTGCAGGCCGGCTTCACGTGCAGCCTCAGCCAGCGCCTTCACGCGGCCGTGGTACGCAAAACCAGAGCGGTCGAAGGCGACCTTCGAGACACCGGCAGCGATGGCTTTCTCAGCCACCCGCTTGCCGACAATCGCGGCAGCGGAGGTGTTGCCACCTTTGTCCTTGCCGATCTGCTCGCGGACTTCTTTTTCGGCGGTCGAGGCCGAAGCCACCACCCGCAGGCCGTCGTCGGAAATGACGCTGGCGTAGATGTGAAGGTTGGAACGGAAGACCGACAAACGCACGGCGCCTTGGTTGGCGATACGGATGCGGGTCTGACGGGAGCGACGCAGGCGCTGTTCTTTCTTGGTCAGCATTTTTGTTGCTCCTTACTTTTTCTTCGTTTCCTTCAGCACCACGCGCTCATCGGCGTAGCGGATGCCCTTGCCCTTGTAGGGCTCGGGCGGACGGATGGCGCGAACTTCTGCGGCGATCTGTCCGACGACTTGGCGGTCTGCGCCCTTGATCAGGATCTCGGTCTGGGTGGCACATGCAACCGTGATACCGGCCGGCATGTCTTTGACCACCGGGTGCGAGAACCCGATTTGCAGGTTGAGCTTGGCGCCCTGGGCCTGGGCCCGAAAGCCCACGCCCACCAAATTCAGCTTTTTCTCGAAGCCCTTGCTCACACCGTTGACCATGTTGTTGATCAGCGCACGCATCGTGCCGCTCATCGCATTGGCTTCAGTGCTGGTGTTGGCCGGGGCCAGGGTGATCGTCGAGCCGTTCTTCTCAACCGTCACCAATGCATTGGCTGCACGGGTCAGGGTGCCGAGGGCGCCCTTGACGATGATCTGGTGGGCGGCGATCTCAACGTCCACACCTTGCGGGACGGTAATCGGCATCTTTCCAACGCGGGACATGTGGGTCTCTCCTTCGCCGGTCAGGCCACGTAGCAAAGCACTTCGCCACCGACACCGGTCTGGCGAGCCTTGCGGTCGGTCATCACGCCCTTGGGGGTGGTGACAATCGCCACACCCAGGCCGTTCATGACCTGCGGAATTGCGTCGCAGCCCTTGTAGACCCGAAGGCCAGGACGGCTGACACGCTCGATGCGCTCAATCACCGGCTTGCCGGCGTAATACTTCAAGACCACCTCGAGGACGCTCTTGGCGCCGTCGACCTTGACCTTGAAACCATCGATATAACCTTCGTCCTGGAGGACTTGGGCGATAGCGACTTTGACCTTCGACGAAGGCATCAACACAACCGCCTTCTGAACTGCCTGCGCATTGCGAATGCGAGTCAGCATGTCGGCGATGGGATCACTCATGCTCATTGTGAATTCTCCTGCTCGAGCCGCTTACCAGCTGGCCTTGGTGACACCAGGAATGTCGCCCTTGAAAGCGAGTTCGCGTATCTTGCTGCGGCCGAGGCCGAAAGTGCGGAACGTGCCACGGGGACGGCCCGTCAGACCACAGCGGTTGCGAAGCCGAGTCGGGTTGGCATTGCGGGGCAGCTTTTGCAGCTCCAGCCGTGCCAGGTAACGCTCTTCGTCCGACTTCTTGGCATCGTTCGAGATGGCCTTGAATTCAGCGTATTTCTTGGCGAATTTGGCGACGAGCTTCTCGCGCTTTTCTTCACGTTGAATGAGGGAAAGTTTAGCCACAGGTCACCTCAGTTCTTGAACGGGAAGCGGAAGGCCGACAGCAGCGCCTTGCACTCGTCGTCGGATTGCGCAGTGGTCGTGAAGCTGATGTTCATGCCCCGGATCGCGTCGATTTTGTCGTACTCGATTTCCGGGAAAATGATCTGCTCTTTCACGCCCACGTTGTAATTGCCACGGCCATCGAACGAGCGGCCGGAAATACCCCGGAAGTCGCGAACCCGCGGCAGCGCGATGGTCACGAAGCGGTCCAGGAATTCATACATCTGGACGCCACGCAGCGTGACCATGCAACCGATGGCCAGATTCTCGCGAATCTTGAAACCTGCGATAGGCTTGCGCGACTTGGTCACCACTGGTTTTTGGCCAGCGATCTTGGTCAGGTCACTGACCGCGTGGTCCATGACCTTCTTGTCGGCGACCGCCTCGCTCACACCCATGTTGAGCGTGATCTTGGACAGGCGCGGCACTTGCATTGCCGACTTGTAGCCGAACTTCGCGACCAGGTCGGGAACGACCTTTTCGCGGTAAAACTGTTGCAGACGAGCCATGTAGATCCCCAGTCTTCCTTGGCCTTAGGCCTTGATCTCTGCGCCGGTGGACTTGTAGATGCGCACTTTCTTGCCGTCAGCAAGAATCTTTGCGCCTACCCGGTCACCTTTGCCCGTCGCGGCGTTGTAGATCGCGACATTGGATTGGTTGATCGGCATCGTCTTGTCGACCACGCCACCCGTCGTACCCTTCATCGGGTTCGGCTTCACATGCTTTTTAACCATGTTGATGCCTTCGACGATGACATGGTCATCATCGACACGCGACGCCACCGCGCCCCGCTTGCCCTTGTCGCGGCCGGTCAAAACAATGACCTGGTCGCCTTTGCGAATCTTGTTCATGGCTCTTGAGTCCTTTGGCTAAATGCGGCCAGGTGCTTACAGCACTTCGGGCGCCAGCGACACGATCTTCATGAAGCGCTCGGTGCGCAACTCGCGTGTGACCGGGCCGAAGATGCGGGTGCCGATCGGCTCCAGCTTGGCATTGAGCAGCACGGCGGCATTGCCGTCGAACTTGACCAGCGAGCCGTCCGGGCGGCGCACGCCCTTGGCGGTGCGCACAACAACGGCGCTGTACACCTCGCCCTTCTTGACGCGACCACGCGGTGCAGCCTCTTTGATCGACACCTTGATGATGTCGCCAATACCGGCATACCGACGCCGCGAGCCACCGAGCACCTTGATGCACATGACCGACTTGGCGCCAGTGTTGTCAGCGACGTCGAGTC
>JBBRZR010000228.1:0-7983 GCA_038236495.1 Burkholderiales bacterium | reverse complement strand
GTCTCGTCCTTGGTCCCGTACGGCTGGTCACCCACTTCGATGCGGCGCAGGTATTTGACCCAGCTCACGCCCTGCACACCCGGCACCACCAGGCGCAGCGGGTAACCCTGCTCGGGCCGCAACATCTCGCCGTTCTGGCCGTAGGCGACGATGACCTCACCGCTTTCCACCAGTTCCATCGGAATCGTGCGGGTCATGCTGGAGCCGTCGGCCCCTTCGGCCAGCAGGTAGCGGCCGCGTTGGTAGTCCACACCGGCCATGTCCAGCAGGATTTTCAGCGGCACGCCGGTGAACTCACTGCAGCTGAGCATGCCGTGGGTGTACTGGCAGGTGGGCACAGCCACGTTGCCCCACTCCATGCCCGAGTTGGCGCCACACTCGATGAAGTGAAAGCGGCTGACCGAGGGCAGGCGCATGATCTCGTCGACCGTGAACACCTGTGGCGTCCTGACCATCTTGGCGTCCGACCCGTTGATCATCAAACGGTGTCTGGACGGGTCCACATCCCACCAGCCCTGGTGGTGGCGCTCGAAGTGCAGGCCACTGGGCGTGACGATGCCGAACAGGCTTTGCAGCGGTGCAAACGACACCGACGACTGGGGGGTCTGGGTCAGGCCCGGGCTGGGCCGGCGCTGCACATTGGCCTCGTACTTCGACGGCTTGCCATAGCCATCGGTGGCGACCGGCTGGCCCAGGCCCAAGCTGTGCTCGGGCAGTTCCAGGATGTTGGGGTCACCGCCGGTGACGGGCACCGGATTGGCCTGGCCCAAGGCGGCAGGCGCAGCGACACCCGCCAGCGCAGCGGCAAAGGCACCCCGCACGAAGTCACGGCGGCCAGCCCTGGCTTCCCGGAAGACCGTCTTCACGCCTTGCGGATCGATGAAGTTCTCAGGCGCCTTCAGCAGGCGGCCGGCAGGTGGCTTGTCAAGGCTCAAGAGAGCTCCCGGTACAGATGATTCAGGCAGTGCGGGTTGCACACCAGCGGATGCTGGCTGAGGGCAGGGCGCCGTGCTGGGTCGTCAACAAGTCGCCGCAAAGGCCCCGCAACTGCGCGCGGTCGATCCGGTAGAAGACTTGAGCGCCGTCACGCGGGCGTCCGAGCAAGCCACCCCGGTACAGCACACCCAGGTGCCGCGAGACGTTGGGCTGGCTCACCGCCAAGCGTTCGACCAGATCAGTCATGTTGCTTTCGCCTTCTCTCAGCGCGCAGACGATGCGCAATCGGGTTGGGGTAGACAGCAGGCCAAAGACGACAGCCGCTCGCTCGATTGCCCGATCTGCATGACCAGAACGCATCTCGTTGTCTATCCAGATATTCAAGTGTTGATATATTAGCGATTAACGATGTAAAGAGATACAGGGCTTACCCTCGGTTGGCTGGCTCTGCGTTTGGACACCGCCGCATGCGCCGGCCGACACCTGCAAGGCAGCCGCTCGCTGCCGCTGCCATTGAATCGTCAATCTACAATTTGTTGAACAATGAGTGCGCGACCACGACTCGCCGCGCCGTCTGCCAGCGGATTGATCACGGGCGAGAACCGCCAAAACAAGCGTCCCCCATGACCATCGACTTGTTGCATTTCACACCCCTCGCCTCGCTGGCGGGTGGCCTGCTGATCGGCCTGGCGGCGGCGCTGTACCTGCTGGGCAACGGGCGTATCGCCGGTATTGCGGGCATCGTCGCCAGCCCGCTGCAGGCCCTGATCCGAGGCACGGCGCTGCGCCCCGACTTCAATCGGCTGTTGTTCATCCTGGGCTTGCTGGTGGCGCCGTGGGCGTGGCGTCTGGCCGCGCCGCTGCCCGTGGCCAGGGTGGACGTGGGGCCGGTGGGCTTGATCCTGGCCGGTCTGCTGGTGGGTGTCGGGGTGCGCATGGGCAATGGCTGCACCAGCGGCCATGGGGTGTGCGGGCTCAGCCGCTTTTCTGGGCGCTCGCTGGTCAACGTGCTGGCGTTCATGGGCGCGGGGTTCCTGATGGTGTTTGTGCTTCGGCACCTGATGTAGGCGGACCATGGGCCATCTTCTCGGATTCATCAGCGGGCTGATCTTTGGCATCGGCCTGATCCTGGCGGGCATGACGGAGCCGCTCAAGGTCAAGGCCTTCCTCGACCTGGCCGGCGCCTGGGATCCCAGCCTGGCGCTGGTGATGGGCGGCGCCATCGCGGTGGGTGTCGTGGCCTTTGTGCGGGCCAGACGGCGGGCCTTGTCCTGGACCGGCGCGCACATCGAGATCCCGAGCGACCGGCGCATCGACAGCCGACTGATCGTCGGCGGCCTGCTCTTTGGGGCCGGCTGGGGTATTGCCGGCTTTTGCCCTGGCCCGGCCCTGGTAGCCCTGGGCAGCGGCATGGGTGCTGCGGCCCTCTTCGTGGCGGCCATGCTGGTGGGGATGGTCCTGTACGACAGGTTCCTGGCGCGTCAATGACACGGCCCGCCAACCCCGGTCCGCCTGATCACGATCCTGGAGCGCAAAGCGTGTTGATCTTCCGCCAACTGTTCGACCCGGCCTCGTCCACGTACACCTATCTGCTGGGCGACGGGGGCCAGGCCGTGCTGATCGACCCGGTGTTCGAGCATGTTCGGCGGGATGTCGCATTGCTGCGTGAACTGGGGCTGGCACTGGTCGCAACGCTGGACACCCATGTGCACGCGGACCATGTGACTGGTGCCTGGCTGCTCAAAGCCCGCTGCGGCAGCCAGATCCTGTTGTCCAGGGACTGCTCGGCGGCCAACGCGGACAGGCTGCTCAGACACGGTGACAGTGTCGGCTTCGGCCAGCGCCATTTGGAAGTGCGCGCCACACCGGGGCACACCAATGGCTGCCTCACTTATGTGCTGGACGACCACCGCATGGCGTTCACCGGTGACAGCCTGCTGATCCGCGGCTGTGGCCGAACCGACTTCCAGCAAGGCAGCCCGGCACAGCTGTTCCAGTCGGTGCGGGGGCAAATCCTCTCGCTGCCCGACAGCTGCCTGCTGTACCCGGCGCATGACTACCGCGGCCTGACCGCCACCAGCGTGGGTGAAGAGCGGCAGTTCAATCCGCGGCTGGGCGGCGATGTCGATGCGGGCGACTTTGCCGGCTACATGAACAACCTGGGCCTGCCGCACCCGAAGCTGATGGACATCGCCGTACCGGCGAACCTGCTGTGTGGCCGGCCGGCGGATCCGGTGGGCGTGCCCAGCGAGCCGGCGTGGGCGCCGCTGACCTTCACCTTCGGCGGACTCTGGGAGATCCAGCCCACAGCGCTGGAAGAACGCATTGCCGGGCCGCGCCGCGGCGAGGTCCAGGTCATCGACGTGCGGGAGCCCGCCGAGTTTTCAGACGCATTGGGGCATATCCCGGGCGCTCAGCTGCTGCCCTTGTCGCAGCTCACGCAGCGCGTGGGCGAGATCGACCCGGACCGTCCTGTGGTGGCGGTATGCCGATCGGGCGTGCGCTCGGCCCAGGCGGTGGTCCTGCTGCAGAAATGCGGTTTCAAGGACGCCGCCAACCTGGCCGGCGGCATGCTGCGTTGGCGGGCCGAGTCCTGCGGTGTGGCAGGCGGCGGCGCATAACCCGCAGGCGGGCCGCCGCCGCAGTCAGGTGTCGGCCCGGGCTCGGCTGTCGAAGTTGCGGTATCGAGGCTGGCAGCCCTGCGCGACGATCTGCGCGCGCCAGTCGCGACCGCGTTTTGTGATGCTTGCCAAAGTGATTCGGCTTGCGCACCAGCTGCCCGCCGGCGTTGACCTGAACGCGCTGCGCGTGCAATCCCGGGCTTTTTGCGATGACATTCATGGCAGTCTCAATGCCCTGCGCTTGCTTCGCAAAAAGCCGCGAAGCCTGTGGTCGATCCTCGATTGCGGCGGGTAGTGGCCGTGGCTTCATCGATCTCGCGATGGCGCGCACCTTGGCGATAGCATCCGGTCACAGTTGCAGATTGTTCGTTCTTCGACCCCCTCACTTCGAAGCGTCACGATGAAGATCAAGAAAATTGCCTTCGGCCTGCTCGCCGCCCTGGTCGTGGCCGGTACGGCCGGCTGGATCAGTCTCGACAAGGAGACGCGCGCCTTGCTCGCGACACTGCCGACCAACCGCGACGTCCTGTTCTGGACCCAGGCGCAGCGCGATGCGGCATTTCGTGCGCTCGACCGGCTGCCTGTGTTGGCCAAGTCGCATGTCGTTCCGGTCGGCGGCACGCCGATGCCCTTGCCGCCAGGCCCGCCGCTGAAGCTGTCGATCGACGTCGACGCCTACATGGCCGGCCAGCACAGTGCAGCACTGCTTGTCGTGCACGACGGCAAGGTGCGCCTCGAACGCTACGGTCTCGGCTTCGACGCCGGTGGCCGCTGGACGAGTTTTTCGGTGGCCAAGTCCGTCACGTCCACGCTGGTGGGCGCGGCCATCCGCGACGGCTATATCAAAAGCATGGACGACAAGGTCAGCGACTACATCCCGCAGATGAAAGGCTCGGCCTACGACGACGTCAACATTCGCCAGCTGCTGACCATGACATCGGGCGTCAAGTGGAACGAGGATTACGCCGACCCCAACTCGGACGTGGCGCGTTTCAACAACCACAAGCCCGAAGAGGGCGTCGACGCGCTGGTGAGCTACATGCGGCGCCTGCCGCGCGAGGTACCGCCAGGCACGCGCTGGCTTTACAGCACCGGCGAGACCAACCTCGTCGGCATCCTCATCGGCGCGGCAACGAAGAAGCCGCTGGCAACCTACCTCTCGGAAAAAATCTGGGCGCCGGCCGGCATGGAGCAGCAGGCCACCTGGCTGCTCAACCGCACCGGCAAGGAGATCAGCGGCTGCTGCATCCAGGCCGCGGCGCGCGACTATGCCCGCTTCGGCCTGTTCATCATGAACGGCGCACGCGTCAACGGTCAGAGCATCGTGCCCGACGGCTGGCTGACCGAGGCCACGGCCTCGCGCACCGACATCGGCCGGCCCGGCCGCGGCTATGGTTACCTCTGGTGGACTTACGCCGACGGCACTTTCGCCGCGCGCGGCATCTTCGGCCAGGGCATTTTCATCGACCCCAAGCGCAAGCTCGTCATCGTCTCCAACGCCAACTGGTCCGGCGGCGCCACCGACCGCACGGCCAGCGAGGCCCGAGAGTCGTTCTATCGCGCGGCGCAGAAAGCCATCGACGGCGAGCGATGACCGAACGGGCCGACCGGATCGGCACCTTCAACCTCGCGCTGCGCAGCGACCGCAAGTGGTGCAAGAACTGCGGTCGCCATCTCGTCACCGAGCATCCCGGCATGGGCACGACCGACGTCTACGCGGCGATCCTGCCCGGACTCGCGTTCAAGCCGGTATTCCACGTGCATTGCGCCGAATCGGTGCCGCCGCTGCACGACGGCCTGCCCGAGTTCCGCGACATGCCGACGGAAGTCGGTGGCTCGGGTGAGACGATGCCCGAGTAAGCCACCAACATGCCCTGGGTTACGCCGGGGATCGCTCTGTCGCTGGGCCGCGTGGTGAACCGAAGCCTGGTCTTGGGCGTAGGTCGGCAGCCCTCGGGCCCATGTCTCGTTGGAATGTCGCCCCGGGCTCCAGGCCCCTGCCTTGTTGGACAGCTCTTGGGCTTGAGGAATGCGATTTCGAATCAATTCCTGCGCGTCAATCCAGTGGCGCGACCATGCGGCTTGGCACGCCGAGTCGGTCGTTCACCAACCGCCGCCGTCCTGATCACCGCCGCCGCCGGCGTCAGCGTTGTCGCCGCCCCAGTCGTCGCCGTTGCCAAAATCGACCGGGCGCTGTTCCAGTTCACGCGCTGCCGGGTTGTCAACCGGCGCATCGTCGAACATGCCCGGGCTCAACAGGCCCGAGCCCTGCGCCAGCCCGGCATTGCTGCCGGCGCCATTGCCACCGTGCAGCAATTTCTCGGCCAGCATGCCTGCGGCGACACCGCCTGCGGCGGCCAGGCCCACGCCCATCAAGCCACTGCCACGCGATGGCGCCTGGCCATAGCCCGGCTGGGGCGCGTAGCCAGGTGCGGCCCCGGCACCGTAGCCGGGCGCATTGACCGGGCCGTAACCCGCCGCCTGCGGCTGGACCGCAGGCATGTTGGCCATGCCCATCGCGGACGTGGCCGCTTGCTGCCGGCGCGAAACCAATGTCCAGACCAAGGCCGCGATACCGCCCAGGCCCATGGCCCAGACCCAGGTCGGCACGCCGCCTCCAGTCTCAGGCGCTGGCGCAGGACGGGCGCTTGCCATGGGTGCGGTCGCCATCGGCGCCGTCGCGGGGATCGCAGCGCGCGGCCGCGCCGCAACCTGTTCGCGGTCAAGCAAACTCTCCAGGGCCTTGAACTTGGCCGGGTCGGTGAAGCTCAGGGCGGGGTCGATCTGGCGTGCCCGCGCTGCCTCTCTCGCGGCTTCGCCAAAGCGCTTGTTGTGCGACAGGATTTCGGCGTAGATGTAGTGCGCCCGTGCGCTGCCGGGTTTGGCGGCGACCACATCCTGCATCATGACCTCGGCCTGCGCGTAGTTGCCGCGCTGAACCTCGGCCTGTACCGCATCGACCGTGGGCAAGGCCCAGGCTGATAGCGTCGAGCTGGTGAGGACGAGGGCAGCGATCCAGCGTTTGATGGTCATTGGCGTTGGGTTGGGATTGAAGCGATTGGGAGATGGCGACCGTGCCGCTGATTTCAAGCCCTGACTGCGGTGATCCTTGGTCGGGTGAACCCAAGAGATTCGTATCCGGTCAGAGGGCCCGCGTGTCAACTCGAACGACTGCAGTATGGCCGGCTCGCAGCACCCAACTTCGATTGGGTGCTGCGAGCCTGTCGCCCCGACCGGTTTACCCACCCCCAGCGATGAAGTGAGGCGTGCCAACGCCAGCCGTGCGGCGGTCAACCCCCAGGTGCCGACCGACGAATGCCCTGGCTTGCGTAGCTTCAGCAATGCCGCGTGCGGGTGGCCACGGCTGCGGGCAGTGGCATCAGCAACATGCTGGGCAGTGGCATCAGCAACATGCTGGGCAGTCGCATCAGCAACATGCTGGGCAGTGGCATCGTCAACAGTGGCTGTGGTTCGGTCTTGGGCGTGAGCTTGGGCGCTGTCCTGGCCATGGGGGATGCGGGCAGCACCCTGAGCAACACCACGGGCGCGCAGCTCGCAGTGTTCGCCGCTTCGGTGTTCAACGGCGCAGCCGCCTCGCTGATTGACGACGGCGTCGGCAACCAGGTGAGCCTGTCTTTCTCGATGCTGGTCAACCAGACCGGCGCTGGCATCGTCAACCGCAATGGCGCCGTCTTCGACATCGGCACGGCGTCTACGCTGACGAACACTGCATTACGACGGGATCGATGGCGCAGCGATCGCACTGGGCGGCACGCTGGCGTTGCGACTGCTGCCTGTCGATTTCTTCGGCTACACGCTGGTGCTCACGGCCGGGGCCAGCTTCGACGTGCTGATGGGCACATCATTGAATGGCGACTTCGCCAGCTTCGATCTGCCCACTTTGGGTGCGGGTCTGGGGTGGTCGCACCAGGTCGTCATCACCACCGGCGCGTTTGGCATTCCCTTGCAGACCTACCGGCTGACCGTGAGTGCGGTGCCCGAGCCCGGTTCAGCGGCGATGCTTCTGGCCGGTTTGCTGGCCACGGTCGCCATGACGCGGCGCAAAAGACCAGGCTGAAACGAGCTGCACAGATTCAGGTAGGTCTCGTGCACCCGTGCCGTGGTCTGGATCGTTTGGCCGGCCGAGACCCGCCACCGCGCGCGACGAGCCAGGCGACGCAAGTCCGGGTACAGCAGCGGCAGCAGCGCATCGGCGGTCTGCTGCAGGGTCGTGTCGGACGCCATGATTTCCACTGCGGTTTGAAAGCCACCCTGACAGCGGGTAGACATTTGATTGTCAGGGGCAAAAATTTAGGTGCATTCGCCAGAACAGCATCAGGTCGGCGCTTCAATCGCGAAGGCTTCTTGTTGGCGCAGCGCACCCAGTGCGAGCTGCAATCAGAGGCTGGCAACTCAAGCCTGTGGT
>JBBRZR010000227.1:0-8017 GCA_038236495.1 Burkholderiales bacterium | reverse complement strand
TGCGGCCGGGTGGGCTGTTTTTCATCGGCACGGCCGAGGGCCGGGTGCCTTGCAGCGTGGCGCTGCAGACGGTAGGCCCCGGCGCCTTCCGCAAACCCGCCAACTGACATGGCCCGCATGGGCCTGGCGGGCTTGAGCGCCGCGGCTGTCGATCCGCCGCAGGCGGTGCAGGTGCTGCATCCCGGCGACGTGGTGCTGGCGCAGCGGGGCGACCGGCTGGAGACGCTGCTCGGCTCCTGCATCAGCCTCATCCTGACCGACCCGCGGCGCACGCTGGCGGCGATGTGCCACATCGTGCATTCGGGCCGTGCGCCTGCCGACGCCCGAGGTGACGCCACCACCCACGCCGAGCCCGCACTGGCGGCGATGTTGGCGCTGCTGCACCGCAGCGGCATCAACCCCTTGCTGTGCGAGGCCTACCTGTTTGGCGGCGGCAACATGTTTCCGCAGCTGTACGCCCAGGCCCACGTGGGCAGCAACAACACCCACTGGGCGCTGGGGGCGCTGGCCGATCTGGGCATCCGCCTGGCGGGCCAGGACACCGGCGGCACCGCTTACCGGCGCATCACCTGGGCGGTGGGGCCTGACACGCCGCAGGTGCGCCTGGGCGAGACCTGAGGACTCAACATGGCTATCAAGGTTTATGTGGTGGACGACTCCGCCGTGGTGCGCCAGACGCTGATGCACCTGCTGTCGGGCGACCCCGAGATCGAGCTGATGGGCAGCGCGCCCAACCCGCTGATCGCTGGCCCGGCGATACGCAAAAACCGGCCCGACGTGCTGCTGCTCGACATCGAGATGCCCGGCATGGACGGTTTGACTTTTTTGCGCCAGGTCATGGCCGAGTCGCCGATCCCCACGGTGATCTGCTCGACCCTGACCAGCCACGGCAGCGCGGTGGCGCTGGAGGCGCTGGCCGCCGGTGCGGTAGCGGTGGTGGCCAAGCCGCGGCTCGGCCTGAAGCAGTTTTTGGAGGACTCGCGGCGCGAGCTGGTGTCCACCCTGAAGACGGCTGCCCGCACCCGGCCCCGTGCGGCGCTGGCCCCCGGCGGCGCTGGTGCGCGGCTGGCGTCCGTGCGACCGGTGGTGGGTGCAACACGTGTCGGCACACCCGGCAGCACACCCGGCAGCGCGCCCAGCGGCGGCGCGGCCGGCCTGCATGCACTGGCGATGAACAAGCCGGTGGTCATCGGCAGCTCCACCGGCGGCACCCAGGCGCTGGAGCTGGTGCTCACCGCCCTGCCCGGCGACGCGCCCGGCATCGCCATCACCCAGCACATGCCCGAGAAGTTCACCGCGATGTACGCCGACCGGCTCAACGGCCTGTGCGCGATGAACGTACGCGAGGCCCGGGACGGCGACCGGCTGGAGCGCGGCGTGGTGCTGATCGCCCCGGGTGGGCGCCACCTTCAGCTGCGCAAGGCCGGCGGCCAGTACTTTGCCAAGGTGATCGACGGCCCGCCGGTCAACCGCCACAAGCCGTCGGTGGACGTGCTGTTCCGCTCAGCCGCCGACTGCGCCGGCCGCGACGTGCTGGCGATCATCCTGACCGGCATGGGCGACGACGGCGCCCGCGGCATGAAGCAGCTGCACGACCTGGGCGCCCGCACCATCGCCCAGGACGAAGCCAGCTGCGTCGTTTTCGGCATGCCCAAGGAGGCGATTGCGCTGGGCGCGGTGGACGAGATCCTGCCGATAGGCCAGGTGGCGCGGGCGATCCTGGCGTTTGACGCGCGCGGTTGAGCGCAGCGCGTTGCACCGGGCTGCGGTTGGCCCAGGGTGAGGCGGTGCGGCACACGCCACGCCCGTGCCCAATCGCTGGCCAACCCAGGGCGAAAAGCCGCCGCAGCCGCTGCGCTGTTCGATTCATCGCCAGTGGGTCGATGAAACGCCCGACACGCTGACCAGCGTGCCAAGAACGGGCACTGTGCCGCGCTGGCGCCGAGGCGCCGGGTGAGTCTTGTCTGCAGCCGCGCCGCGGCCCTGGGGTGCCGGGACAGGATCGAATCCCGATCTGGCCCGACTTGAAACAAGCGGTTGATCTAGCGCGGTACAGGCCGACTCACGAGACTGTGCGTAATCCCCTATCTGGATGGGCGCTGGCCTGGTTGTCAGCTGTTTGGGCGCTCGCTAGACTTGGGCGTAACGCGTGTGCTGTACGGCATACGGCGAGGTATCAGATCCGCGACGGCAGTAGTCGCTGTCCCGGTTCATTGTGGCGCCCCATTGGCTGCCACGACAGTTCGGCCTTGTCAGTCAGCCGAAAGGCGTCACATCGCGGCGACATGCCTTGGTGGGACGTCGTTCAATACACTGAATCAGTTTTGTTGCCACCCACTCAAAGGTAAGCGATGTACAAGAATGCTCGAGTTTCAACCTGCTTTGCTGCAGTTGCGTTTCTTTGCGCCGCCACGGCATCGGTTGCCCAGGAAGCCGAACCCGGCTGGGCCAAGGGCCGACCCAAGACCGATGTGGCCATGAAGATGGCGCCGGTGCCGGCATTCCCGATACCGACGGCGGTCGAAGACCTGCCGACCAAGAAGTTCAAGCTGCCGCCGGGCTTCAAGGTCGAAACCTGGGCGTCCGGGGTGCTCGATGCACGCGCACTGCGTGAGGGCGCCAAGGGCAATGTCTTCGTCAGCACGCTGTTCGTGGCCAACAAGGTCTATGTACTGCCCGAGAAGGCGGTCGACGGCAAGCGTGTCCCTAAAGTCATCATCGACAAGACCGAACAGGCGACCGGCATCGAGTTCTACAACGGCTCGCTGTTCTTCGCCACCAACAAGAAGATCGTCCGCTATGACAACGTCGAGGACAAGCTCGACAACCTCGGTGAACCCTCCGCGGTATTGACCGACAAACTGCCGGGGGGCAGCGACCACAGCTGGAAGTTCCTGCGCGTGCACGACAACAAGCTGTACTACAACATCGGCGCGCCTTGCAACATCTGCGACCCGGGCGATTTTGCGAAGCTCTATCGCATGAATTTCGACGGATCGGGCAACGAAACCATCGCCTCGGGCGTGCGCAATTCTCTGGGCTTTGATTTCGACCCGAAGACCGGCGACCTCTGGTACACCAACAATGGCCGCGACTGGATGAGCGAAGAGCTGCCAAACGACACCTTGAACCACGTCACCCAACCCGGCAAGCAGCACTTCGGCTTTCCGTATTGCCACCAGGGCAACATCCCCGATCCCGAGTTTGGTTGGGGCAAGTCCTGTGACGATTATGCGAAGCCAGTTGCATTCACCGGCCCGCACGCCGGTACGCTCGGCATGAAGTTCTACACCGGCAAGATGTTTCCGGCCAAGTACCAAGGTGCGATGTTCATTGCCCGACACGGCCCGTGGAACCGCACCAAGAAGTACGCCGACGTGATGGTCGCGTTCCCGGACGGCAAGGGCGGCGTGAATCTCGAACCGTTCATGACCGGGTTCGTCGAGAACAACGGCTACCTCGGTCGGCCGGTCGACTTTCTCGTGATGAAGGATGGCTCGCTGCTCGTCAGCGATGACCATGCCGGAGCGATCTACCGCATCAGCTACGGTGGTTAGTGGGGTGATGACGGGGCGGCAGTTCGCGGCGGCTGCTGTCTGGCTGTCGCTCGCGGTGGTGGCCGCCTCGCCCGCTGGTGCGCAGACCAGCGAGGCTGCCGCTGGCAATGCCGCCACTGCCGCCACTGCCGCCACTGCCGTTTACGCCGAGCGCTTCCGCACCGTTTGCGCGGCCTGCCACGGCGTTGATGGGCGGAGCGACATGGCCGGCACACCGGTATTGGCGGGTCAGCATTCGCTCTACGCGATCACGCAGCTGTTTCTGTTCCGCGAGGGACGTCGCAGCAACGAGGCGATGGTCGGACTGGCCAAGCTGATGAAGGACGCCGACCTGCGCGGCTTCTCTGATTTCATCGGCACGCTGCCCCCGGTGCCGGCGCCGGCTCCCGCCACGCCGCCCGATGCGGCGCGCATGAAAAAGGGGCAGCTTCTCGCCCAGGAGCACAAATGCGTCTTCTGCCACGGCACCGACCTGGACGGCGGCCAGGGCGTGCCGCGCATCGGTGGCCAGAAGGAGGACTACCTGCGCATGACGCTGCACGGCTACAAGTCTGGCAACCGGCCGGGATACACCCGCGCCATGCCCGAGGCCTTGAGTCAAGTGCCGGTGGAAGACCTGGACTTGCTGGCCTACTACGTCGCGAACTACAGCGGCAAGTAGCGGCAAGTAGCGGCCGGACATCAGCAGCCCAATAAGCATTGCGGCGGCAGTGGCCAGCACGAAAGCACCGAACCTGCGGGCGCTTTTTTTGCACGGCAGCATTCGTTGTCTGCGGCGGCCACGCCGATAACTAGAAGGCCGCAATGCCGACGGCATCGGGCGCCATGCCGTCGAACAGCAATGCGGTGGTCGAGTCTGCGGCGGGACAGGCTCTCAAGAAACCGACGGGCCGCTCCCGAGTTTTCTTGTCCCCTCGGGGGGGCGGACGACGTCTGTCGCCGACCTGGGGGTGCGCATGAGGCTACCGATACCCATCAACAGCTTGGCGGCACGTCCCCGCTGCGGGTTGCGCCGAGTCATGGTCTCGGGGATGGCGCATGGGCTTGAAGCGTGCAGTGGCGAGCCCTGGGCTTTTGACCGGTTTGCGTTGTTGGCGTATCAGGACGGTGCTTGATTCAAAGAACCACGTCACTGATTTTTGTGCAACCAACGCGCCAGCGTCCTGTCACCCCTAGTTTGAGCCGCCGTTTCACAGGCAACGGTGAACCACCCGACCTGCCGCCCCGGCGCGCTGACCCACAATCGTTTGTCCAGACGGCGGGCCTGCGCGCGGTGGTGTGTGTTGCGCGGCCCACCGGTGTTGCGGCACACCAGAAAGGCAAACGATGAGCAATGTGGCTGGCAAGGCCTACGCGATGAACGTGCTGACGCCGATGCGTCCGCGCCTGAGCTGGGCAAATCGGCTGATCTTCATCGTCTCGCGCGCCCTGCCCGACCAGCTGGCCGGGCTGATGGGCTTGTCGATCATCCACTTTGCGCGCTGGTTCATCATCAAGCGCGACCAGTGGCCCGACCTGGGCCAGGGGCCTGAGTCGCTGAACAACGACTACATGATGTTCTGCAGCAACTTCAACGGCACCTGGGACCAGTACATCGACGCTTTCTCCGACGGCCTGCCCAATGGGCTGGACCTGTTCTGGTACGCGTCCACCCGCTACCCGCGGTCGATCCCGGTGACGCCGTTCAAGAACTACATCCGTGCCAACCAGGTCGACACCGACTACTACTACAACGCCACACCGGGCGCGGCCCAGCGCGACATCAAGTGCGCCCTGCGGGTGCAGCTTGCGCTGGCCGGGCTGGCCGCGCAGCACGCGCAGAGCACGCCCGCGCAGTTTGCGGTGGCCTGGACCGCAGCCCTGGTGGCGGTGCAAAACGACCTGGGCTCACCCGGCTTTGCGCCGGTGGCCAGCAACGACACCACCCGTGCCGACCTGCACCGCCAGGCCTTTGTCGCGGCACGCTGGGGCCAGGCACCTGCGGCCACCGGGGAGCAATGAAATGGCCAACATCGACGGTGGCCACTATTTCTTGAGCACCCTGATCCCCGTGCTGACCGACCCGCTGCGGCGGGCCGACGGCAGCTTCACCGTGCCCAGCAACCTGCTGCGCGAGGCGCTGGCCAGCCTGCCCACCGCCCAGCAGAGCCCGGCCAGCGTGGCGGCCGGTTTCAGCAGCCCGTTCGCGCGCTGCACCCGCAGCCATTTTGTGCGGGCGGTGGTGATCGACCAGCCGATGTACAACGGCCGCGATGGCGGCAACGCCCTGGTGCAGGCGCTGCGCAAGGTCAACCTGCTGGCAGCGCAACCGGTGGACAACCTGTCGCGGCCCTGGCTGATGTTCAACGCCGATTTCGATGCCCGCAGCGACGAGGCCGATGGCGGCCTGGCCAGCTGGGCCGCCGGCCTGTGGGCCCGCACCGAGCCCGAGTTGCGGGCGGTGTTCGAGCACTGCGTCGGCTTCGATGCGGTGGACAGCGGCGCGGCGTTTGCCGCTTGGCTCAAACGCTGCCAGTTGGAGACCACCATGAGCTTCAACGACTACTACGTGCCCATGCCCGCGCTCGATGCCTACACGCTGCCGCAGGTGGGCAAGGGCATTGCCGTGGCCACCTGCGTGCTGACGGTGGCGGCCGCCGGCGTGTTGCTGGCACTGCAGCACAGCCTGGCCTGGCTGCTGCTGGCCGTACCACTGGCAGGGGTTCTGGCAGTGCTGGGCTGGCTGGTGGTGTTGTGGCAAAAGGGCAGCCAGCCCTACCCGGCCGGCGCCGGCACCGACCTGCCGGCGGTGCTGAAGGCGCTGCATGTGCAGCAACGTTTTGCGCTGCTGGCCGCTGAGCTGCAGGGCGCTGATGCCGCGACCGTTCACGCCCGGTTCGGCGACTTCCTGCGCCTGGTCCGGCCCGCTGACCTGACCGGCCCGACCCAGGCGCCCGGGGTGATCCGGTCCGACGGTGTGCCGCTGGTGGCGCACCAGAACGTACCGGTCAAGGAGGCGGCCGCATGACACGCCCCGACATGCCGATTGCCGCCATGACCCACCCGCCTGGCAAGGGACCTGCACCATGACCGACCTGCTCGAACTGGCCGACATCCAGGGCAATATCCTGTCGGCCTACGGCCGGCTGGGGTTCCCGAAGGCACGTTACCTGCTGGTGCACATCGCCGACGCGCCCACCGGCCGGGCTTTTGTCGAAGCGCTGCGCCGGCGTGTCACCACCGCGCTGCGCTGGCCGTCGTCGCGCAAGGGTGTGCCGCTGGGCAGCAACCCGGTCAAGCGGCCGCAGGTGGCGCTCAACCTGGCGTTCACCTACCGCGGACTGGTGGCGCTGGGCCTGCCCACCCGCACGCTGCGTGGCCTGCCCGACGACTTCATGGACGGCATGCTGGCGCGGGCGTCCATCCTGGGCGACGACGTGCTGGACAACACCCCCGAGCACTGGGACCCGGTCTGGCAAGCCGGTGCACCGTCGGCACACCTGCTGATCACGCTCAATGCCCAGATGGGGGCCGATGGCGGCCCGGTGCCCGAGCTGGCGACCGAGACCACCGCGATCCTGGCGCTGATCGCCCGGCTCAATGCCGGCACCGCCGCATTGACCCTGCTTGCCGGCCACCGCGGGCCCGACACACGCTGGCAAGACCTGTCGGCCCTGATGTCGGATGGCCAGCCCACGCCGTTCGAGCACTTCGGCTTCATGGACGCCGTCGGCGACCCGGTGTTTGTCGGCCAGTACCCCGGTGGCGCTGAGGACGGGCTGGCGGTGGGCCAGGGCGCGGTAGACGGCCGGGGCCGCTGGCGGCCATTGGCCACGGGTGAATTTTTGCTCGGCTGGACCGACGAGGCCCAGGAGGTGGCGGGCGCCCCGATGCCGCTGGACTTCAGCCGCAACGGCTGCTTTTTCAGCTACCGCAAGCTGCACCAGCATGTGCCCGCGTTCGACCGCTGGGTGGCGGACACCAGCCAACGCCTGGGCGCCGCCTGGGGCCTGCACGACGACGCCGCCGCCCGCCAGACCTTGCTGGCCAAGATGGCCGGGCGCTGGACCGACGGCGTGCCGCTGAGCGTGGCGCCCGACCTGGCCGCCTGGGCCGAGTTCAACCGCCGCTTTGCCCCGGGGTCGGCCGAGCGCGGCCGGGCGCTGGTCGAGTTCCGCTTCCAGGACGACCCGCAGGGCATCCGCTGCCCGGTCACCTCGCACCTGCGCCGCATGAACACCCGCGATTCGCTCGACCCGCGCGCCAGCGCCGCACCCGCCGACCGCATGGGCAGTGCGCTGAACAACCGCCGCCGCATCCTGCGCCGCGGCTTGCCGTACGGGGGCCGCGACGATGCCCAGGGCGAGCACGGCATCGTGATGCTGGCGCACTGCAGCGCGCTGGCCCGGCAGTTCGAGTTTGTGCAGCAGCAGTGGCTCAACTTCGGGCTGGACTTCAACGCCGGCAACGACAGCTGCCCG
>JBBRZR010000226.1:0-8039 GCA_038236495.1 Burkholderiales bacterium | reverse complement strand
CGCGGTCCAGGGGGCTCTTGCGCCAGTCGCTGAAGGCCCCCAGCAACACCGCCTTCTGCCGTTGCAGCACGCCCGCTTGTTGCAACTGCAGCAGCATGCGTTCAATCCGGTAAGGCGGCTCGTTGACGTCTTCGAGGAACAGGATGCCGTCCTTGACCTTGGGCCAGTGCGGCGTGCCCAGCAGCGACACCACCATCGCCAGGTTGCCGCCCCACAGCTTGCCACGCGCCGCCAGGCCGTCGAAGCCGGCCTCGGTCCTGAAGCCCACCGCCTCCAGCTCACCCGACATGGCCTCGGCAAAACAATCCCGGGTGACCTCGTCCACCCCACCGGCCTCATCGCTGCGGCCAAAGTCGTCGCAGGCCATCGGGCCATGCCAGCTGGCCGCGCCGGTGTGGGCCAGCAGGCCCAGCTGAAGCGCGGTCAGGTCGCTGAAGCCCACCCAGCGGGTGCCCGCGGCGACACTGCTGGCCAGCCGCGGCCAGTCGATACGGTCCAGCAATCGGCTCAGGCCGTAACCACCCCGGCAGGCCATCGCGACACTGGGCGCGGCATCGGCCACCCGGTAGAGCGTGGCCAGCCGGGCATCGTCGCTGCCGGCAAAACGCTGCTGGCGGGCGCGCACGCTGGGGTCCAGCGTGACCTCGAAACCCAGGGCGCCCAGGCGCTGCCGGGCCAGCTTGAGCGCCGGGGTGCGCAACTCGACGCCCGAAGGGGCAAAGACGGTCAACGAAGTCATGGGCCGGCATGCCCCTCAGGGAAGTTGATTTCGGTGGCATCCCCCGTGGGGATGGCGGTCGGGATGGCAGTCGGGATGGCCGTCGGGATGGAGTTCGGGATGGAGTTCGGGATGGCCGACGGGATCGCGGTCTGGACGGTGGAGGGCAGGACCGTCTCGGCGGGGTCGAACCCTTGCAGCAGGCGCAGCGCATCCCGCTCGGCCCGCTGCTGGGCCCGCCGGTCGGCAAAAAACTGGCGCAGCAAGGCGGACGCGGGCTCGGCCAGTACACCACCGACCAAGGTGGTCTGGTGGTTCAGGCGGGCATCGGCAAACAGGTCGAGCACCGAGCCGGCAGCGCCGGTCTTGGGGTCGGTGGCGGCAAACACCACCCGCTTGATGCGGGCGTGCAGCAGCGCCATCGCGCACATGGCGCAGGGCTCCAACGTGACGTAGAGCTCGCAGTCGGGCAGGCGGTAGTTCTGCACCAACTGGGCTGCATGGCGCAGCGCCACCAGCTCGGCATGCGCCGTAGGGTCGTGGGTGGTGATCGGCCGGTTGTAGCCGGTGGCCAGCACCCTGCCCCCCTGCAGGATCACCGCGCCCACCGGCACTTCGCCGGACAACTGCGCGTTCAGCGCCTGGTCCAGCGCCAGCCGCATGCCGAACTCGTCGCCCAGCGACAGTGCGCTGGTCATGTCAAACGCCGGTACGGCACAGGCGCAGCGCTTCACCGGCCGCCACCAGCCCGAAGGTGGCCGTCACGGTGACGGACGAGCCATAGCCCTGGCAGTTCAGGCTGCCATCCGTGGCGCAAGCCTCATCGGCAGACGCCAGGGGCGCTGCGACGCTTTCGCGCGAAAAGACACAGCGCAGGCCGATAGCGCCGGTGCGCGTTGCACCCTGCTTGCGCAGGCGCTGGCGCAGGCCGGCCAGCAACGGGTCGTGGGTGACGGCCGCCAGATCGGCAACCTCCACCGCCTGCGCCAGTTGCTTGCCGCCGGCCGCGCCCACACACACCGTGGGCGTGCCGCTGGCCAGCGCCCAGGCTGCCAAGGCCAGCTTGGCCGCGCTCTGGTCGCAGGCGTCGATCAGCACATCGACCTCGGCGGGCAACAGGCCGGGCCAGTTGTCGGGGCCGGCAAAGTCCTCCACCACGACCACCTCGCAGCCGGGATGGATGTCGGCAATGCGCTGTTGCAGCGCCACCGCCTTGGCCATGCCCAAGGTGCTGCCCAGCGCCTGCACCTGTCGGTTGATGTTGGACTCGGCCACATGGTCCAGATCGACCAGCACCAGGCGCGCCACGCCGCTGCGCGCCAGTGCTTCAACCGCCCAGGATCCCACACCCCCCAGACCGATCACCGCCACCCGGGCCGCACGCACCCGCCGGTAGCCGGCGTCGCCATAGAGCCGGCGCAGGCCGCCGAAGCGCCGCTCCAGGTCGGCATCGTCGGCAACATCCGCAGGCAGCGTCGGCGCACCGGCGGTGAGTGTCGAAGCGGCGGTCAAAGCTGACGTTCCAGCCGCCAGACCTGCCAGCGCAGCGCCAGCACCGCGCCGGCCACAATGGCCGCGCTGGCCACAAAGCTGCCCAGCGACAAGGTGGACAGGCCCGACAGCCCCTGGCCGATGGTGCAGCCCGACGCGGTGATGCCGCCCACACCCATCAACAACCCACCCCCCAGGTGGTTGGCCGTGTCCTCGACGCCGCGAAAGCCCTCCCAACGGAAGCTGCGCCCCACCAGCGCCACCACCGCGCTGCCCAGCACCACGCCCAGCACCACCACCATGCCCTGGGTCAGGCGCTTGCTGGCATCGCTGAAAAACACCAGGCCGTCCAGCACGTAGGCCAGCGGCGCGACAAAGCTGAAGGACTCCATGCGGGTCGAATTGGTGGCCAGGAAGGCTTCTTCCAGCGTCTGCGGGTGCTCGGCCACATGGCCCAGCACACCCGACACCCACCACAGGCCGACCACCAGCGCACCCAGGCCAAAACCGCCCAGCAGCACGTCGGCACTGCGGCCCTCGCGGCGGGCCAGCGCCCAGACCACCAGCGCCCCGCCCAGCACCGCGCCAAATATCAAAGCGTGCGGGGGCACGGCGGACGCCGGCATGCCCACCAGCTTGACCGCCAGCGACGGCAGATCCTGTCCGGCCGGCAGCACGGCCTGCACCTTGTCCACCGTGGCCACCCGCAGCACGGCGGTGATGCCGCGCAAGGTGGCCCAGGCCGACAGGCCGAGTACGCCGAACACCACCAGCGATTTCAAGTTGCCACCGCCAATGCGCACCAGCGTCTTGCTGCCGCAACCCGACGCCAGCACCATGCCAAAGCCGAACAGCAGCCCGCCCACGGCCTGCGACAGCCACAGCATCACCGGCGGCGCATAGACCGAATCGGCCGCCTTGACCCAGCCCGCCGCCACCATCGCGTTGAAGCCGATCATCGCCACGCCGATGGCCAGCGCCCACATGCGCATGCGCGACCAGTCGCCGATGTTGACCACATCGGCCACCGCACCCATGGTGCAGAAGTGGGTGCGCTGGGCCACCGCGCCGAAGGCAAAACCCAGCGCCAGCGCTGCCCACAGCACCTGCTGCTGCAGCGCGAGCAGTGCGGCCTCAGTGACGGCGCCCGTCATGGCGCCCGTGATGGCGCCCGTCATGGCGCCCGTCATGGCGCCGCCTGCGCGCAGCGCGGCATCGACACGGCGCTCAGCCCTTGAGCGTGCTCAGCCGCTCTTTGCCGGCGGTGGCGGCCTCGCTGGCGGGAAAGGTCTTGACCAGTTCGTCGATGGTCTTGCGGGCCGACCGGATGTCCTTCATCTCGATCTGGCAATTGGCCATCGCCAGCATCGCCTCGGGCGTGCGCGGATGGCCGGGCGCGCTGGTCACCAGGGCGCGGAAGACGGTGATCGCCTCCTTGTAATTGCGCTGGCCGTACAGCGCATTGCCCAGCCAGAAACGCGCCGACTCGGCATAGCCGGTGGACGGGTAGCGCTGCAAAAAAGCCGCCAGCCCGCTGGACGCCTTGTCGAAGTCACCGGCCCGCAGCGCCGCCATCGCGTTGTCGTGGGCGCGCTTTTCGTCCGGGTCGGCGGTGAACTCCTTGCCGTCGATCGTGACCTTTTGCGGCTCCATGACCCGCAGCCGGTCGTCCAGGCCCTTGGACACGTCCTTGACCGAGCGCTGCAGCTCGGCCACGTCGCGCGCCAGTTGCTCCTGGCCCCCGCGCAGCTTGGCGGCATCGGTGCGCTGGGCCTCCAGCTGGGTGTTGAGGTCGAGCAGGCTGCGGCGCAACTGCGTCACCTGCTCCAGCAGGGCCGCATTGGCGGTGGACAGCTCACCCAGCTTGGCGCGGCTGCTGTCGTCGTTGTTCTGGATGCGGGTGCGGATGTCGAGGATCGCCTTGCGCGCTTCTTCGTCATCGAACAGGCCGGCACGGGCAGCACCGCCGCTCAACATCAGCACGGCGGCCAGCAGCGGCACCGCCGCCGCTGCCGGCCGCAAGCGCAAGAAGGTCAATCGAAAAGCTGTCACGTTCAACGGTCCTTCAGTTCAGCGCGGCGGTTCTTGGCCCAGGCCGCCTCGTCATGGCCTTCGTCGGCCGGGCGCTCCTTGCCGAAGCTCACCGCCTCGACCTGCGCCTCGGTCGCGCCCAGCAGGGTCAGTGATTTGGCCACCGCCTCGGCGCGTTTCTGGCCCAACGCCAGGTTGTATTCACGCCCGCCACGCTCGTCGGTGTGGCCCTCGACCACCAGACGCTTGGCGCGGTTGGCCGCCAGCGCCTTGGCATGGCCGTCGATCAGGCCGCGAAACTCGTCGTTGACGACAAAGCTGTCGAAGTCGAAATACACCAACCGGCCCAGTTGGCCGCCCGCAGCAGCCGACCCGGCCGCACCGCCGGCCGGCGGCAGGCTGACCGTGGCCACCTGCGATTGCGCGGCAGTACCGCTGCTGCTGCCCGCCGTGCCGGTGTTGTTGCCGGCAGAAGCCCCGGTGCCCACGGCATTGGGCGTGCGGGTCTCGACCGGCGTTTCGTCGAGCTTGACGGTCGAGCCGCAGCCCGCCAGCGCCAGCGCGCCGGCCACCGTCGCAGCCGCCAGCAGGGCGCGGCCACTGCTGCCCAAACGGGTAGAGATGCCTGTGCGGACGCCCGTGTGGATGTCCATGCGCAGGCCTGTGCGAAGTCCCATCATCGTCATCACTCCTAGCTCAACGGCGGCCCAAAAGCACGCCCAGCGCCGGCAACCTGCCGGCAGGTCAGACTGAGGCGGCCGCTGCGGCCCGCCTGTAAACGCAGTGACCGGTGGGCCGTTGGCTCATCGGTTGAACGGCCCCCAGGCCGGCTCGCGAACGTCGATGCCCGACGACAGCAACCGGGTGCGGATTTTGCCGTCCAGGGTGGTCGTCATCAACACATCGCGGCCCTGGTTGCGGGTGGCGTAGATCAGCAAGCGGCCATTGGGTGAAAAGCTGGGGCTTTCGTCATCGTTGGTGTCGGTGACGCCCAGCGGCGGGCTGCTGCCGTCCAGCGGCATCACCATCACCCGGAACCCGCTGCCGCGGTTCACAAAAGCCATCGTGCGGCCGTCCGGACTGATCGCCGGGCTGATGTTGTAGCTGCCGGCAAAGGTGATGCGCTCGGCATTGCCGCCAGCTGCGGGGATGCGGTAGATCTGCGGGCCACCGCCCCGGTCGCTGACGAAGTAGACCTGCTGGCCGTCGGCCGAAAACACGGCCTCGGTGTCGATAGCGCTGCTGGTGGTCAGGCGGCGCAGGGCGCCGCCGTCCAGGTCGATCAGGTAGAGCTGCGCCAGGCCGTCGCGCGACAGCGTGACCGCCAGCCGCCGGCCGTCCGGCGACCAGGCCGGTGCGCTGTTGCTGCCCCGAAAGCTGGCCACGCTTTTGCGCTCGCCGGTGATCACGTCCTGCACCATCACCACGGCCTTGCCGGACTCGAACGAGACATAGGCCAGCTTGCGGCCGTCCGGCGACCAGGCCGGTGAAATGATGGGCTGCGGGCTGGCCAGGGCCACTTGCCCGCCCTCACCGTCGGCATCGGTGATGCGCAGCGTATAGCGGTTGGCGGCGCGGGTGACGTAGGCGATGCGGGTGGCGTTGACGCCGCGCTCGCCGGTCAGCCGGTCCTGGATCACGTCGGCGATCTTGTGCGCGGCCAGCCGCAAATCGGCCGCCGGCACCGCCAGCGCCTGGCCGACCAGTTCCTCGCCCTTGACCACGTCCCAGAGCTTGAAGCGCACGTCGAAGCGGCCGTCGGCCAGCCGGGTGACCGAGCCAGCGGCCAAGGCATCGGCACTGCGGCCGCGCCAGTCGGGGAATTGCGGGCTGCTGCGCTCGTCCAGTACACCGCTGGACTCGACGATACGGAAAGCGCCACTGCGCTCCAGATCGGCGCGCACGATGGCCGAGATCGGCTGGCCGCTGCGGTCCTCGTCCCGAAACCGGGTGACGGCCAGCGGCAGTTGGGTGGCACCGATGCCGGAAATCTCGACCCGGAACTGTGCCAGCGCCGCGGTGGGCAGGGCCAGCCCCGCAGCGGCAGCCACTGCGGCCAGGGCCAGCAGAAATGAGCGTCGGAAGTTCGGCATCGGTGAGGGTGGAGTTGCGCAGGTGCCGAAAGGTTTCAAGCCACCGTGCGCTTGCCGCGCGGTGACGCTCCGGACATGCCCGCATTGTAGGCAGCCGGCGCAGCGGCCTGCGCCGCGTACGGGCCGCTGCACCGGCACGCCGGGCCGGCGATCAGGCCGCGGCGTGGTGGGCTGCCGCCGCGACCACGCCCAGGCTCACGCCAGCGCGCGGCGCAGCGCCACCGCACACAGCCCCACCGCGGTGTTGGCCTCGTCGATCACCCGACCCATCGTGATGAACCCGTGCAACTGCCGCTCGAAGCAGACGTACTGCGCCGGGCTGCCGGCGGCCGAGAGCGCATCGGCGTACTGCCGGCCCTCGTCGCGCAGCGGGTCGAAGCCGGCGGTGATCACCAGCGACGGCGGCAGGCCCGACAGGTCACCGTGCAGCAGCGGCGAGACGCGCCAGTCGCTGTAGTCGGCCGGGTCCACATAGTGGCCCCGGAAATAGGCGATGGTGTCGGACGTCAGCATGTAACCCTGGCCGTTGTGGGTGTGCGACGGCGCCACCGCTCGCATGTCGGTGGCGGGGTAGATCAGCAGTTGCAGCTTGAGCGGGATGGCCTCACCGGCATCGCGCCAGGCCAAAGCCACCACCGCTGCCAGGTTGCCGCCGGCGCTGTCGCCGCCCACCGCAAAGCGCTGAGGGTCCAGGCCCAGGTTGCCGGCCTGCGCCTGCAACCAGCGGGTGGCGGCCAGCACGTCGTCCACCGCCGCCGGGAAACGGTGCTCGGGGCCCATGCGGTAGTCGACCGACACCACCACGCAGCGGCCTTCGTCGGCCAGGTCACGGCAGAGTGAATCGTGGGTGTCCAGGTCGCCCATGGTCCAGCCCCCGCCGTGGTAATAAACCAGCGTGGGCGCCGGGCTGGCGATGCCGGCCGGGCGGTACAGCCGCAGCGGGATGGCGCCGTGTGCGCCGGTGGCGCTCATGTCACGCACCTCGGCCACCGGGCGCGGCGGCGGTTGGGTGACCGACCGGCGCTCCAGGTAGAAGCGGCGCGCGTCTTGCGGGGTCAGTGTGTGGGTCGGCGGCACGCCGCGGTCGGCGATCAGATTGAGCAGTGCCTGGGCTTGCGGGTCGAGCATGGGGTCTCCTGCGGCGCCTGCGGACGCCAGTTTGTCGGAAAGCGGGTTGGGGAAGTTGTGCCAGCCGGCGGGTCGGCGTGGCGCTGTCAGGCCGACCCGCCTGAAAAGTGTAGCGGCCGGCCCAGGGCATCATCACACCATGCGCCCGCGCCAGCCCCCGACCCCCGCCGCAACACCGCCCGCCGCTGCGCCCTGCCCTTGTGGTTTGCCGCAGCCCCTGGCCGCTTGTTGCGGCCGCTGGATGGCTGGCCCCCTGCAGCTGCAGGCGCCCGATGCCGAGCGCCTGATGCGGTCACGCTACAGCGCGTTTGTGCTGGACCAGGCCGACTACCTGCGCCAGACCTGGCACCCCAGCACGCGACCTGCATCCCTGGCATTCGAACCCGGCCTGCGCTGGCTGGGCCTGCAGGTGCTGAACCACCAGGTGATCGACGACAGCCATGCCAGCGTCGAATTTGTGGCGCGCAGCAAGCTGGGCGGCCGGGCCCACCGGCTGCACGAGATCAGCCGCTTCGTGCGAGAAGACGGCCACTGGTTCTACCTTGACGGCCGAGACCCGTCATGAGCCGCGCATCAGG
>JBBRZR010000225.1:0-8062 GCA_038236495.1 Burkholderiales bacterium | reverse complement strand
GTGTCGATGGTGTCGGGCGCGGCCAGCGCGCTGACGTACAGCGTGTCGGGTGCTGCGGGGTCCTTGGTGCCGGTGCTGGCCCACAGCACGCGCTGCGGCTTGGCACCGGCGGCGGCCAGCTTTTGCCAACGGGTGGAGGCCAGCAGTTCACGATAGGCCCGGTAGGTTTGCCCGGCCACTGCGATGCCGAGCTTGTGCTGCAACTCGACCGGCAGTTGCGGATTGCCGGCCACGTCCTAACGGCTGATGAACAGCGACGCGACCGAGCCCACGCGCGGATCCAGCCCTGCCGCCAGGCGCCGTTCGATGCCGCGCAGATAGGCTTCCGCGGCAGCTTGGTAGTGGGCGCAGGAAAACAGCAGCGTCACGTTGATGGGGATGCCGAGAAAGATCGCCTGCTCGATCGCCGCCACACCTTGGGGCGTGCCGGGTATCTTCACGAACAGGTTGGCGCGCTGGGCTTGGTCGTGGATCCGACGCGCCGCGGCGACGGAGCCTGCGGTATCAGTGGCCAGCAATGGCGAAATCTCCATCGAGACCCAGCCATCCGCCTGGTCAGTGGCGTCGAACACCGGCTTGAACAAGTCGGCCGCGCGGCGCAGGTCCTCCAGCGCCAGCTCGGTGAACAGCGCCTCACCGGTCAGGCCGGCCAACGTCTTGGCCTGGATGGCCTCGTCGTAAGCGCTGCCGCCGCCGATGGCGGCGTCGAAGATGCTGGGGTTGGACGTCAGCCCGGTTATCGAATCCTCGGCGATGTAGCGCGCCAAAGTGCCGTCGTCGAGCAGGGTGCGGGTGATGTTGTCCAGCCACAGGCTCTGGCCAAGATCGTGCAGTTGCCGGGTCGGTTTCATGGGGTCTCCGTTCTGGCCCGGGATGGGCCGGTTGATGATGCCAAGCCACATGGGGCGTCCACGTTCAATTGCAGCCAAAGCTCCAGCAGTGCCAGATGCCACAGCTTGCTGCCCTGAATGCGGGTGAACCAGGCCTCGGGTGCCGCAAGCAGCTTGTCGACATAGGCGCGCTGATACAGGCCGCGCCGGATGCAGGCGTCTGCTTCAAGGATGCCGCGCATGAAGGCCAGGAACTCGCCACTCACGTGTTTCAGCACCGGCACTGGAAAGTAGCCTTTGGGCCGGTCGATCACCGCGTCGGCAATGACCCCTCGGGAGATCGCCTTGAGCGGGAACTTGCCACCCTGCTTGAGCTTGAGCTCAGGCGGCATGCGCGCGGCCAGTTCCACCAGCTCGTGGTCCAGGAAGGGCACACGCGCTTCCAGGCCCCAGGCCATCGCCATGTTGTCCACACGCTTGACCGGGTCGTCCACCACCAGCGTGGTGGTGTCGAAGCGCAACACCTGATCGATGAAGGTGTCGGCCTGCGGCTGGGCCAGGGCTTTTGCCACCAACTCGGCGGTCACGTCGGGCAGGTGATAAGCGGGGGTCACCATCTCGAGGTACTCGTCGTGGTCGCGGTCAAAGTAGTGGCTGCGGAAGCGCTCAAGCGCCGAGCCCTCAGCGGCCTCCATCCTGGGATACCAGAAATAGCCCCCGAACACCTCATCGGCGCCCTGGCCTGAGAGCACCACCTTCACCTGCTTGGACACACGCTCGCCCAACAGGTAGAAGGCGATCACGTCCTGGCTCACCATCGGCTCGGCCATCTGCAACACCGCTTCGGGCAGGCGCCGCAGCACTTCGTCGTAAGGAATCAGGTACTTGTGGTGCCGCGTCTTGAATTGCGCTGCCACCTGGTCCGAGAACTCGAATTCATCGGCCTTCTCGGTGCCTTCGCCGAGGGTCTCGAAACCCATCGAGAAGGTCTGCAGATCATCAACGTGTTCGGCCAGCAGGCCCACCAGCAGACTGGAGTCCAGGCCGCCGGACAGCAACACCCCCACGGGCACATCGGCGGCCAGGCGGTGGCGCTCGACAGCGCGCACCAACACCTCACGGGTGGCTTCCAACCACTGTGACTCCGACAGGGCTTGCGGCGGGCGTGTGGCATCGAGCGTCCAGTAGATGACTTCCTCGATCTGGCCGGCACTCTGGACCATCATCGTGGTCGCGGGTGCCAGCTTTCGCACGCCCTTGAGGATGGTGCGCGGTGCCGGTACCACCGCATGCAGGGTGAAGTGGTGGTGCAGCGCGACCGGGTCGATGCGGGTGTCCACATCTCCTGCGGCCAACAGCGCTTGCAAGCTGGAGGCAAAGCGTAGCCTGGACGCAGTCAGCGAGTAGTACAGCGGCTTGATGCCAAAGCGGTCGCGGGCCATGAACAGGCTCGCATCTCTCTGATCCCAGACGGCGAAGGCAAACATGCCCAGAAAGCGGCGAACGCAGCCCGCCCCCCAGGCGTGATAGGCCTTCAAGATGACCTCGCTGTCGCTGTCGGAGAAAAAACGGTAGCCCAGGCCGAGCAGTTCGGCGCGCAGTTCCTTGTAGTTGTAGATCGTGCCGTTGAAGACCAGCACCAGCTTCAAGTCCTGGTCGACCATGGGCTGGTCGGCGTCGGCGCTCAAGTCGATGACCGCCAGGCGGCGGTGGCCGAAGGCCAGCGGGCCGTCGCTGAAGACGCCCGCGTGGTCCGGGCCGCGTCGGGCGATTTTTTCGGACATGCGCTCGACGGCCGACAGGTCCGCCGGCAAGCCATCGAATCGCAGTTCACCGCAGATGCCGCACATGAGGGTCTCGATACTTCAGGAGGGGTTGGGGGGCGCGTTGGGTCGTATCCGGAAAGTCAATACAAGATTCGACAGCGGATGGTGGCAGGCACGGTGCGCAGCTCAGCCAGTGCTGGCTGCTTTGCTGCGTGGTCAACATCGATCACCACGTAGCCGACATCCGCATTGGTGCTGAGGTATTGCGCGGCTATGTTGATGCCGGCCGCCGACAGCTTCTCGTTGACCTGGGCCAGCACGCCGGGCACGTTCTTGTGGATGTGCAACAGCCGGCTGCGGCCGGCGTGCTCGGGCAATGCCACTTCGGGGAAGTTCACCGCCGACGTGGTCGAGCCGTTGTCGCCATAGCGGATCAGCTTGGCGGCGACCTCCTTGCCGATGTTTACCTGCGCCTCTGAGGTCGAGCCACCGATATGGGGCGTCAGGATGACGTTATCGAACCGCGTCAGCGGCGAGACGAAAGTCGAGTCGTTGCCTTGCGGCTCTATCGGGAAGACATCGATCGCAGCACCATGCAGGTGGCCACTTTCCAGCGCGGCAGCGAGTGCATCGATATCGACCACGGTGCCGCGCGAGGCATTGATCAAGTGGCTGCCTGGCTTCATCGCGGACAGTTGCGCCGGCCCGATCATGTTGGCGGTTTCCTCGGTCTCCGGCACATGCAGGCTGACCACGTCGGAGGCCTTCAAGAGCTCGTCGAGACTGGGCATTTCACGCGCATTGCCCAGCGGCAGCTTCGCTGCGATGTCGCGGAACACCACGCGCATGCCGAGCTGTTCGGCCAGCACGCCGATCTGCATGCCGATATGGCCGTAGCCCACGATGCCCAGCGTCTTGCCGCGTACCTCATACGAATGTGCGGCGCTCTTTAGCCAGTCGCCACGGTGCAGGGCCGCGTTCTTGGCCGGAATGCCGCGCATCAACATGATGATCTGCGCCAGTACCAGCTCGGCCACGCTGCGCGTGTTGGAGAACGGCGCATTGAACACCGGAATACCCAGACGCATGGCAGCGCCCAGATCAACCTGGTTGGTGCCGATGCAGAAGCAGCCGATGGCCGATAGCCGATTGGCGTGCTGCAGGACTTCCGCCGTCAGTTGCGTGCGGGAGCGTATGCCCAGAAAACTCGCCTCGGCCAGCGCCGCGCGCAACTCGCTGCCGGCCAACGCCTTGGCATGGGTGACGATGCGCGTGTAGCCGTCGCGGCGCAGCGCCTCGACGGCCGACGGGTGAATCCCTTCCAGCAGCAGCACCAAAAGCTCGCTCTTGGCGGTGGCAGGATCGTTTGAATTGACGTTCGAGGTCTGGCTCATGGTGTGATTTTTGTATCGGTGGTTGCGGGAACGTTGCCAAACACCCATTCCCGCAGCGTGGTCCACTGGGATTCGGTAGGTGCTGCCACCGCATCGATCGCATGCGCCGCGTCCGAATCGACGGCGCCTTGCGCGTCGAACACCAGCCAGCTGCAGGTTTCATTGACGATGGCCTCGGGCTGACCGCAGGCCAGACGCAGGTACCAGTCAACCAGGATGAAGCGATGGCCGGCAAACTCGGCCGCCGTTGCCTCACCACGCACCAGTGCCACATAGCGGTCATGCGTCAGCGACCGCACACCACTGTCGTCGAGCAGAAACACGCGGCTTTCGTGCGCTGCCGGCACGCACCCTTGCGCGGCTGATCCGGCCAGCCCTTCGGCCGGCCCTTCGTACACCGGCGCAAAGCCGCCACCGGGGGTGCGGAAATTGGTCGTCTGGCCCTGGTACAGGCGCGCCGCCACCCATTGGACGTGCCCGTCATAGACGAAGTCGCGCAGGTCGAACTTGAGCACCTGCACGGGTTTTTGGCTCGAGACGACGCGTGCACCGGGCGCCACCAGCGCTTGCGCCACATAGCCACCGGCGAGGATCTCTTGCCAGACGCGCTGCGTGAGCTTGTCGCCACGGTAGGCGGCCCGTCCCCCAAACCCGGCGAAGGGCTTGAAGAACAGGTGGCGCCGCTCACGCCACAGGCGCTGTGCGTGCTGCGCTTCAACGATTTCGGTAGCCGGAATGCCGGCCAGCAAAACGTCTTGCGTGGCCTGTGGCACACCCAGGGCCTGCAGCCGCGATGGATCGCTGAGCAAGGCCAGGTTGCGCTTGTCGGCGTACAGCGCGTGCGCCTGCGGGTGGGGCGTGAGCACCATCGCGTTGGCCAGGTAGGCCTCGCGCAGCGTCGCGCTGGCAGGCTCGGCCAGCGAAAAATCGGTCAGGCGGTTGTAGACCAGGTCGATGGCCAAATCTCCCTGCCAGAGCACGCCGCCACGCAAGCTGAACTCGGCAGGGCCGGCAATCACCGCCTGCAGCCCGTGCCGCTGGAACAATCGTTGGAACAGCTTGAACTCGGGGTAGAGATACTGCGCTTCAGGGTTTTCGTCGACGATGGCGATGCTGCGCAGTGGCCGGTCGTGGCCGCAGAGCGACCACTCGTTGCGAAACATCGCCACGATCTCCGCCTCAAGCGCATCAGCTGCGGCCGGCAGCGGCAAGAGGCCCTCTGCGGCGGCGCAACAAGCGCGCTGCGCCCGTGCCAGCACGGCATTGAGCATCGCACCGCCCGCATTGGTGTTGATCTCGATGAGCCCAAAGCCGCCCTCAGTGACGTGAAAGTCATAACCGAAGAACACGCCCTTGGCACCGCCAGCGCCGTGGCGTGCGATGGGGGTGGCCGCGGCCAGGACTTCGTCGCGGTAGGCCGGCAGTGCAACCACCGATTCGATGGCTTGCACCACGTCGTCCATGCGGCGCAGGTGTTCGCGCGACAGAAAGACGGGGCGCGTTGCGAACAGGTACGGACAGCGCTGCTGGATCAAGTCGAACAGTCCGGGCTCGCCAATCTCCGACTCCAGCGCCTGCCGCAGCGCCGGTGTATCGAGGCTGATGCAGAAGCATTCGCTGTTCAGAACTTCCATCGAAACCGGGCTTGGCGAAGGGGCATCGACTGAGTCGGGAGAGAGCATGGGTGGCAGGTTCATGGGTGAGGCTCGCCTTCGACCCAAGATTGAATGGGTTGGGCTTGACCAAGAAGTTGGACCATTTGAACTGCAGTGCCGACCGTTCTGGGAGGGTGCGTGAAGCCGGTCCTCGGGCAACTGAAGGCGATCATGCGGATCCGCGATTGTTCAGGTTCGGTGTGACTCGATTGAGGCAGCACCGATTTCAGAGCGGTTTGCGGGCGCTTTGTCCCCTCTGTCCATTTACAAATCACGTCAATCTCGAGGGGTAGATTGGCCACTCGGCCCTGCGCATGGCCCCGTACTTGGCCATGCGTTTGGCGATTGAACAGGTGCACCGTTAGCGAGCGGGCGCGCGTCAGAATGCGCGCTTGTGTCCAAAGTTGTTCGAGTGGCACGTTATGATCCTCGGCCCGCGCGAGCAGGAGCAGTTACCGCGTAAGGCGGACTCGTAGTCGGTTGGGTAAGCGTGCGCTGCTTGAAAGGCTTCTTGGGGCGTCTTGACTGCGAAGACAGGCATCGGCTGCTGGAGACCCCACTCAATGACGACGCGTTGAGTGCTCGCAATGCCATCGCCCGCCCAGCGATTGAGCTGGAAGTTGAGGCTCGCCTCAGGTGTGGTTCTCGCCGATCTGGATGGATGCTGATCACTGAACTGGCCTCTCGACTGCCAAGCTTTCCCATGAACCCGGTCACCGCCCACCGCAAGGGATCGGCGGAGAGTTCGCTGACTATCTGGACAGCCCGCTGATGGACAAGTCCGGGGCAAAGCGGCGTGCGAAGAAGTTGTAGACCGGCACGTACACCAGGCCGGCATAGGCGCCGAAGAGAAAGCTCTCGACCAGCCCGATCAGGAAACCCGGCAGCGTTAGCCACTTGAATCCCGGTAGCACCTGTTCTAGGAAGGCGTGCATGTGCAGGATTTCAGGCGTGACAAGCCCGTAGACCACGCAGACAACAAACGAGATCAATGTCGTGGTGGCGAGCGCCCAGGAAACTACCTTGATGTTCAGCATGAAGTGCTCCTAGTGGCGATGCGTGCTTGTGTCGGCCGAGGGCGCCACCAACTCGGTGCCTGCCTCCCCCGGGCGCTGCGCATTCCTCGGGTCGTGACCGCTTGTCGGGTTCGAGCCGTGGCCTGCGTGTCCGCCATGTCCCCCATGGCCCCCATGGCCGAACAGATGCATCGCCACAAACGCGATGCCGAAAATTACCCAGATCCAGTTTTGTGCTAACCAGTCCATGATGTTCTCCTTGAAGGTGAAAACGGGGGGATGGGCGCGATGCTCACTTCAGCATCGCCTTGACGGAGTTGAAGAGCACGCTCGGGTCGTGATGACTCTTGTTGATCGGGGACACGGGTCTGTCCAAGCCGAGCAGCGAGAACACGGCAGTCTGTGCCGACCGCACCGAGTATTCGACGGTGAACACAACGTCGTCGGCAATCTCGCAGAGCTGTCCGAGTAAGGCGAAATTCACCGCGCCCTTCGGCACCACGGCGGGCCGGTCGCCGGCCGATCGCACCAGAAACTGACTGGTGATGAACGGAATGAAGCAAGGGATGCAGTTGGCTGTTTTCAGCAACGCCGGGGTCTTCGCATCGAAGCGCAAGTGGCCAAACAACTCGGTGAGTATTTCGGCACCCGAGCAGTCCGACATCTTCTTCTTGACGTGGTTGCCTTCGGCGTGCGGGAACAACCCGTAGCCCCAACACACGGTCACGCCTTCGGGCTGGTTCAAGAAGTGGGGCTGGTGTGGCAACACGACCGACATCAGCCAGTGGGAATCCTTGAACGTCACCAAGCTGCCGGTGCCGGCCTCGTTGCCGCTGAAATCCTGCATCATGCGGAAGAACATCGGGTCGTCGAAGATCACGCTGAACGATTCCCACAGCGACTGTTCAACGTTGCCGTCGAACACCGACGGCTGCCCGAACCCCGGTCGATCTTTGGCGATGGTGTGCCACAGCGCCCACGATCCGCTCGAGGGTTGTGCCTCGCGGCTCGGCGCCGCGGTCATGCTGCCCAAGGTGGAGCCGGCCGTCATGGAGCTTAGCGTGGTGAACACACAGTCATGCTCGCCGATGGCGATGTGTCCGGGTTTGCCGTCATGCAGATGGCGGATGTGCTCGACCCTTGTCTCGTCCCAGGTGGTCTTGAAGTCCAGTGCCGTGACCTGGGTGTTCAGGTCGAAACGCACGCCCTGCGCTTGCAGCCACTTCGTCAGCGGCCGAACGATGGCGTCGTACTGGTTGTAGGGGGTGCGCCGAACGCCTGCCAGCGTCTCAATGCGCGGGAACTCCTGGATGAAGCGCAGCATGTAGCGCTTGAACTCCACCGCGCTGTGCCAAGGCTGGAAGGCGAAGGTGGTACACCACATGAACCAGAAGTTGGTCT
>JBBRZR010000224.1:0-8098 GCA_038236495.1 Burkholderiales bacterium | reverse complement strand
GTTGAAGTACAAGGATCCAGATGAGACCGTTCGCCACTTCCCCAAGGACTTTCCCGTCAAAGTGGTCTTTGATGACGGCAAGACGTTGGACGTGTTGGTGCTCGACGACGCGGGCTACTTCAAGTTTGAGATCGAAGATGCGGCGAAGACCAAATTCACATTGAAGTTCGACTCGCCCGACGTGCGCTACCTCGTCCACCAGGAGAACAAGGCTGCGGCAGAGTTGAAGGTCAAGCCGAGCGACGACGACCTGTTTGCACTGGGCGATGCTGGCAAGCAGTACTTCGCGCTGCCCAAGACCTGGCAACTGGCGCAGTCGGCCTGGGACGCCACCCATGTGGTCGTGCCCGCGGACGGACAGATCGTGATTCCGGGCGACGGCATCGGCACGCCGTCCGCGCCGGGTGAACTCCTACTCAAGCCCAAGCTGCAGTATGTGCGGCTGGAATTCTCCGACCGCAAATACGGCCACAAGGAACACAACAAGAAGCCTGTCAGCATTCCGGCGGTGGCGCTGAAGGCAGCGCGCGAGGCGCCTGCCAATGGCGACGTGGCCGCAGGCAGCCATGACGCGATCAGCAACTGGATCATCGATAAGGCCGATGCCGACAATGCCTGCCAATGCCTGCCGTGGATCATCACCAAGACGGCAGCCGGTGCGGACCTGCCCCAGCTGAACAACAAGTTGATGTTCGAGTTCGGCAAAGAGAATGCCTTTGTGCACTCTACCGCTGCTGCCGCTCGCAAGATCGTTGTGCTGCCAGTCACCGACAAGAAACGAGAGCCAACGCGCGACCGTAATCAGTATTACGACCTGCCGAAACTGTGGAAATCGAAGTGTTACTACACGCGGTTCAGTGACAAGACGAAGAACAAGTTCTTCGATGAATTGGGGGCGGCTGACGATCCGGATCTGGAAGCCTCGTATGCCAAAGCGACAAGATTGACGTTTTCGCTCGACGACATCGTGCTCGTGGTGGACGGCCCAAGTCCGCAGGTGGTCAAGGACAAAACCGAAGCCGACGCCGCTGTGGCACTGTCGAAGTATTCGCGGATCACCCTGTTGGCGCTCGAACCCGACGCCGATCCCAAGAAGAAATACAAGTTCGGGGTTCATGATCCTCGCGACGAGGCGGTCTACTGGAGCAAGTGCAGTTTCCAGAAAGAGTCCACTGGCAGCCCGCCTGTCCATCGCAACGTGATCGTCGACTACCCGGTGAATCCGCGTGCCGTGGTTTTTTGCAATGCTGTCTACGACATCTACGACAAGCGAACAGAAGCGGCCGACTACACCAAGAAGCAGATCACCGGCGCCCGAGCGGCCAAGCAGGAAGACACGGACATCAGCAGCAAGAAGAAAGTGTTCGGCGCACCGGCCGATGTCACTGGCCACTACGTACACCGTGAGCGAGCATTTCAGCTCCACTATCTGCATTACGCGGGCACCGACGGCACGACAGTCTACGGTGCGTTCGTGACGATGTGGTCCGCCCGCTTCCAGCCAGATCCGGCAGGCAATGGCGCGACGAACAGCGCGGTCAAGATCTACCGCGAAGACGGCATGAAACGCGCGATGGAGCGCTGGAACGAGAAGGACTACTACTTTGAAGAGGCCGACGACAAGCTCGACATCATCGTCAAGCACTTCTGCCTGTTCGAGGCCAAAGACATCGAGTCCGCCGCCGGGACCGAGCCCACCTTGACAACGGCCGGCACTTTGCCGGTCGCAGCAGTGGCCGGGGTTCCGGCATCGCTCGGGGTGCTGCCGGTGGCCCCGGTGGCCAAGGTTGACGCTGTCAAAGCGGTGTGGAGTGCCGTCGTGCCGGCGACGTATGAGAAGCGAGGCGGCAAGGCGACCTGTCTCGTCAACATCAAGGACGATTCCAATGGCGGCAGTTCAGCAAGCATCAGCCTGATGACGATGCGTCGCAGCGGCGCGCTCGACGAAGGCGACGATTGGGGCCATGACAGTTGGCCGCTAAATCCCCCTGGGCCCGTCTTTCCGATCAATGGAGCGCCTCGCAGCCAGCCGCTGACGCCAGTGACCGACTACGACGGTGCCGCCAAACCGGCAAGCGCCTTTGCCCATGAGCTTGGGCACGCCGCCATCGGCCTGTGGGACGACTACGCCACCGGCAAGCTCAAGTATCCGTTTCCCTCCGTGCCCAACGAGACCGCGACCAGCAACTCGGCTTGGGCCTACACCCTGAGTGATGACGGGGACAAGGATGGCCAGCGCTACTTCGGCATGCCCTATGAGGTGGACGCCGGTGGTGGCATGAAGACCAATCGTGCGGTTCGCTTGCGCTACTTCTGGGGCCGCGCAAGATGGCTCAATGCGCAGGCCAAGGCGGACGGAGATCATGGCCTGAAGAAGTTCTTGTCCGACAAGCGGTTCAGGATCGCCTACGACGCGACCCAGGGAAAGCTGAAATACACCAAGCCTGACCAAGCAGGTTTTGAAAGTATCTACAAGGCCACCGCCACCGCCAGCCCGCACCCGCTTGGCCGGAATGGGCGGTGCGATCTGTATCTTTACCACCTGGGTGACGATGAATTCTCGAAGAGCCTGAATGGTGGGCCGTATACCGGTATTCTGGCCATGTGCATCAAGATGTCGGCCAAGTTCACGGTTCTGCCGCTGACTGCCGGTACCGTCTACAAGGCGGGCGACCTGGTGACCTACAACACCACCTACCACCTGCAGTGCAAGGCTGACCATACATCGCCACCGGCGCCGACCGTGGACCAGATCAACGAGAAGTGGGGGGTACTTAGCGCCTCGGGGCTCAACGCGAAGAAGATCAGCCACCTCGAGACACTGAGCCAATTCATCTTGAGCAAGCTGCAGGAAAAATTCAAACTGCAAGGAAACGGGAATTTCTCGACCACCTTTTTGCGCGTCTTCCCCCAGTGGAAGATCGTCGATCCGGGAGCGCACGGCGGAGAAGCGCATTTCAACTTCAACTTCAAGTTTGGTTCGGAAGAGTTCACCCCGGCCGGCAGTACTGTTGCAGCGGGCATAGCCTGCAAGCAACAGGCCATCGTTCGCTACGTGGTCGGGAAGATTGGTGATGTGGCAACCGATTGGCCGGCTCAGGGCGGCCTGGAGACCGAATTGACCAAGGACGATTTTCCGCAGTTGAAGGCCTGGATGGATACCAATGCCACCGGCCGGTTCAATGTCGGCGACATCTAGAGCAGGGCGGACAATTGTTCCCGTCGCGCTCATCGTCGGCGTGGCGCTGGCATCCTGCTTCCCCAGCGCCCACTCACAGACTGTCATTGGCAGGACAAAGATCATGACCACCAGCAGTTATCCAATCCGCTTTGCCAACCCAGGGCGCACGTCAGCGCTCAATGCGACGACGGCAGCCAAGGGAATTCTCGGTTGGTCGCAGCTGATCGGCACAACATCCAGCCCGGAGTGGCCGCCTACAGTGCTGGACTGGGGCGGCCGGCCTGTGATCGTGACGCCGACCCACCTGACTGTCTTCGATTCTCAAGGCGCTCGGCTGTGGACCAAGGAGCGACAAGTCGGCACGCCCGCCGCAATCGCTGGCGGCCATTTGTATTTCAAGGGCAAACACCGCTTCATCGATGCGGTGGACAGCCTTTTCCAGCCCGTCCTGAACCAGGCACCGTTTCCGGGTGCAATGAGCGCGGCGGTGCGCGTCAGCCTCTTCTGGCCTCGTGAAGCCGACTTCATCGCTGTGCTGCAGGTGCCGGGCGATGGCGAAGTACCGGAGGGCAGCCCGCCCGACACGGTCCTGGCGCAGCCTTACACGACCTTGCTGAAGAACCGCTATCCGACGACCTACGGCGATTGGCGGATAGACCTGCCCGGAGAGCTGCGGCTGCCGCCGCTGTTGCTGCCTGAGCGCCATGTGATGGCAGTCGCCAACACCGAGGTCGTGCGGGTGGATATCGAACGCTTCGAGGAACTGTCTCGATTCCCGCTGCCGCTGCCAGACTTGGTGGACTGGAGTGTGAGCGCGGACGAGGTGTATACCTTCACGGGTTACGAAAAGAAGCACAAGACCTTGTTGGCGGTCACGGCGGCTGGCTCGGTGCTGTGGCGTTGGACCGACACGGCAGACACTGATCGATGGGCTGCGCAGCAGCCGCCGGTCCGGGCTTCCGGTGGCCGCATCTATGCGTTGACAGATGGGCGCGTGCTGGCGTTCGAAAAAGGCCAGCTGTTGTGGGCGTTCGACGCCCGCGATGCGGCGCTCAAGCATGGCGCGAGGGTTGACGAGGGCAGCTTCGAGATCAAGGACGGTCGCCTATTGGCCCGTGGCAGGTTGAGGCATGCCTCGGCTCTGGCCGACGGTTCACTGCTTGTCACCGGCAACAGGACACTGCACCACCTGAGCCCAACGGGTCGGGTTATCTTCCAGGTCACGATCGATGAGGACATTCTCAGCCCCCCGGTCGTCGATGGTGAAGGTCGCATTTACATCGCATCAGCGTCCCGTCTCATGCGCATCGACTGAAGGGCTGCCGGCACGAAAGACCTCGGATTCATAGGAACGGTCGCGGCAAAGCAACGCCCCGGCCTGCATCGAGAACTGGTGCCAACCGGTACCGTCCCGGGCTTCGACGAAGAAGCTGTCTATGGGTCCGAACACTGTCGCTGACTCGTCGGGCGTGCAGGTGGGCAGATAGGCTCGCAGCACCCGAGGATCGTAGTAGCGAAACACCAGCCGTCGCCCCTCCTCGTCCTGCACCTTGAGAAACTTTCGCAGGTGATGGCGCAAGTTCGACGGATCGTCGATCTTCAGGAAAACACCCCAAGACTGGCCCCAGCCCTCGTCGAGCCAGTGTCCGATCAGCCGGTTGGTCGCGGACAGTTCAACCAGATGCGGCGCCACCAACTCCAGCTCTCGCGGCAGCTTGCCGCTGTACAGGCAGCGGAACTCCAGCTTTGACTGCAGCAACGCCAGGTAGATCTTCGGATCGCGCGCGCAGTCCAGGATCGCCCAGACACTGAGCTTTGACTTGGCACCCTGCGGCCACAGCGATTGCAGGATCTGCTCTCGTTGCTCGGGTGTCATCCGGTCGCCTCTGCAAGCGTCCGCTTGGCCGCAGCCTTGGCGCATTCCTCGCAGAACGGTACGCCGTCCTGCGCAGCCTGTGTCAGCGCTGCGACCTGGGCCGCCACATCCAGATCGGGCGCGAATGTGGTGTCAGCGGCAGCGGCAGGCGCTGCCGCTGCCGCCGCACGTGGGCTGCTGGCGGCCGGCGCCGGCGCCGCTGCGGGCGGGGCAATTGTCGTCAACGCTCGCAGCACAACAGCTGGGCCCAGCGCTGAAACCAAGCGGCCTGCCGCCCAGGCCGGCGTGAGGTGGTCTTTGAGCTGAGCGTCGTCCAGGCGCGACAGCTCGGTGCCGTCGGCCAGTGCCAGCGCATCGCTGCGTGCCCAGGCGGTATCGGCATCGTCGATCAGTAGCCGGTCCAGCCACTGGCGCACTTCTACCGAATCGCCCCGCAGCGCGCCACCATCGGCGCCGCCGGTTTCGTGCCAGGGCCTTGGCTTGAGCATGGCCGCTCAGCTCAGCATGGCCAGCGCACGCATAGCCACCGTGCGCAACGACTGGAACAGCAACTCCAGCACCCAGCGCACAAAGGCCACGGTCACGTCGATCACACCGGCCAGCGTGCGGCCCAGAAAGCTGAAGATCGTGCCGATCAAACCCTTGATTTGGCCGCCGATCTCCTTGGACATACTGGCCGCCTGGCCCAGCAGCCAGGCAAGTTGGTCCAGCACCGTGGCGCTGGCCGTCAGTGCCACGCCGACGCCACCCATCACCAGCTTGCCAGCCTTGGCCAACAGCCAATTCAGCGCCCTGCCGATCATGGTCAGCAACGTGGCCGAGCCCATCATCAGGCCGCCCTTGCCGCTGGCCGCGCTCTCCAGCCAGCTCTTGACGCGCAGGCTTTCGTCGGGCGCCGCACCGCCACCATGGCCCAATGTGCCCCAGCTGTGCTCGGCCACGCCCGGGCTGTAGCTGCGCTTCATCGAGTGCGCGCCCACCGACACCAGGGCGTTGGAGGTCTTGGCGATCGTCATGCCATCCTGCCCGAAAGGCAGATGCCAGAACGGGAACAGCGGGATCATCGGTACCGGGTCGGCCGGGTGCGAGACGCGGAAGATCTTTCGCGGCGTGACCCGCTGGGTCAGCGTGTGCGCAAACAGCCCGTCGCCGGCGCGTGGCGCGCCAAAGGTGTACAGCGCCACGTCTGCCACTGCGCCCGCCGACAGGAAATCGGCATTCAGCGCCGCCAGCGCACCGCCCAGGCTGTGACCCACGCAGTGGATGCGGGTGGGGTTGCGCCCCCGCAACATGGCGCGGATCTCGGGGGCGGCGGACTTCCAGACCTCGTTGAAACCGGCATGCACTGGCCGGCCTCCCGGGCCGAGCTGCATGCCAATGTTGAGGTTGCTCAACCAGTCGATGTTGATCTTGGTACCGCGGGTGGCGATAAGCAGGTCACCCGCGTAGCGGCCTTCACCCACGGCCACATAGCCAAAGCCCGAGATTTTCTTGAACATCAGTCCACCGCTCTTGCCTGCGAACTTGCCGCTGTCGCTGACAGTGAACAGGCCTTCACAGCCGATCGGCTCCTGCCGCTCGTTCAACTCGGCCACCGAGTGGTCAATCAGCAGGTAGACGCCGTCGGCGATGGCCGCGGCTTCGCCGGGGGTCAACAGGCTCATCTTGTGCTCCTTGGCCTAGTCAAACTCGCAGATGCCGAAGACCTTGCCGCGCCGTGCAGGGGCACTTTCGAGCCGGCAGGTGACGCGGATTGGCTTGCCGTCCAACTCGCTGTTGAGGTCGTAGTCGCGTTTGAACAAGGCCCAGGCCTTGTAGGTCTTGCCGCCGTGCTGGATGACCATGGTCTGGTCGATCACCACCTCGTGCGGCAGCAATGAACCCAGCAATGAACTGCGCTCTATGGCGGGCAGCGCAAAGTTGCCGCTGCTGTCGGTGCTGGTGCGGTCGGTAGCAGTCTCGCTCTTCCAGCCCCAGTTGAATTTGCGCTCGATCACCGCGCCAGCCACCGGCACGCCGTCTTGCAGCACACGTCCGCTGACCGGGGAGAAGATCACCATTTTTGCCATCGCCGTCCCTTGGGCAGTTAAAAAAAGTGCCACCAAGCACACACTGGCAAGCGACAAAAGGTGGTGCTTGCGTAGGGGCCGGATCGGTTTGATCATCGGGTTTGCCGTGCGCCGCATCGAACAGGCTGCACGCACCGAACCTATCCAATCGGCTGCCACGACGCCATGGCGGTCGGACTGCATCGCCGGGAATCTCCAATCGGTAGCTCAGGTGATCTTCTTCTTGCCCAGATCCACTGCGGCATTGCTGCCGTCGTACCAGGTCAGGGTGTAGTGTTTGTTGTCAGTGCCTGAATGCGATCCGACACCATAAATTTCCATCACGTTGCCCACCCAGCGGTAGAAGAAGGTGGCGTTTGCGTGAGGTTGGGTGTCGTGCAGCAACTGGTGGTCGCCCTTGTTGCCGCTAAACGACATGCCGCCAGGATGGATGCCGTTCAGGCACACCGCCTCTATCCGTGTGGCAGCACCGTCGCATTCGGTCTGGAACTTTGCGTTGACGGTAGTGCCGCTGGAGGGCTTGGCTTGCCAGGTCGGGGTGACCGGCGTGACCGCAACCGACACCGGTTTGGGCTGGTGGCTGATACACAGCCCATCCTTGTGCTCCAGCGCGTTGCAGAGCTTGGCTTTTTGATGGCCTTTGCCCGGAATCATGTAGCTACATCCCATTTCAATCTCCTTGCTGCTGTGAATGAACGCGTCGCTGGTTGATCGACACGGGTGGTGCGGGTGGCCGCCTGAAAGCCCTTGGCGGCCTGGCGACTATCCAAATTGGTAGCTGAAAGTGCCGTCCTCGGCACCCACATCGACCCGGGTGATCGGCTGGTCCTGCATCATCCTCGTCAAGAACTCTCGGCTGATATCGGGCAGCATGGTGTTGGTCAGGATCGCGTCGATCATGCGCCCGCCGGATTCGTTCTCGGTGCAACGCGACACCACCAGCTTCACCACGTCTTCGCCGTACTCAAAAGG
>JBBRZR010000223.1:0-8104 GCA_038236495.1 Burkholderiales bacterium | reverse complement strand
TGGTAGGCCACATCGGGCACAAAGTAGGTGTAGCTGCCGTCTGACTTGCGCATCACCCGGTCTTTGTCGTCACCGTAGTCGGTGGACCGGAGCCAGAGCGCGCCCTCGCTCTCGTAGGTTTTGCCGGCGGCCACCAGGCGGGCCACGGTCTGCTCGACCTGGCCGCTGGTGTACAGGCTGGATTCGAGAAAGTAGTTCTGGAACTGCACACCGAAAGCCTGCAAGTCCAGGTCCTGCTCGTGGCGCAGGTAGGCCACGGCAAACTGGCGAATAGAGTCGAGGTCGGCCGGATCGCCGCTGGCGGTGAACGCCCGGTCGTCCGCATGCACTGTCTTTTTCGCCAAGAAGTCCGCCGCGATGTCGGCGATGTAGTCGCCGTTGTAGGCATCGGTCGGCCAGCCGGCGTCACCGGGTTGCAGGCCGTGGATCCTGGCCTGGGTGCTGCGCGCCAGCGTGGCGATCTGCACACCGGCGTCGTTGTAGTAGAACTCGCGTGTCACCGCCCAGCCCTGGCTCTCGTACAGCTTGCAGATCGAGTCACCCAGCGCGCCCTGACGGCCATGGCCGACATGCAGCGGCCCGGTCGGGTTGGCGGAGACGAACTCACACATCATCTTGCGGCCGTTGGCCGGGCGCTGGCCAAACGCGCTACCGGCGGCCAGCACCTCGGCCACCACGGCCTGCTTGGCCGCAGCGCTCAGGCGCAGGTTGATGAAGCCGGGGCCGGCGATCTCCAGCCCGCTGACCCATTGCTGCACCGCAGGCTGGGCCGACAGTGCCTCGATCAGCGCGGCAGCCAGCTCGCGCGGGTTGCGCTTGAGCGCACGCGACAACTGCATCGCCGCCGTGATCGCAAAATCGCCGTGCGAGGCCTGCTTGGGCGACTCGAAAGCAGCGCTGTACGGGGTGTCGGGCGCCAGTTGCCGCACGGCGGCGGCCAGGGCGTCCAGCAAGGCCTTTTTGGCTTGGATCATCGGCAGATTCTACGGTTCGGGGTGGCCAGGCCCGGCGCGCCCGACCGCTGGCGAGGGCGGGCTGCCACTGCACGATTGACTCGCACGATTTCAAGCCGCGTTTCAGTTGCCGGTCCGATCTGCCGAGAACCCGGGCTGAACCACCGGCCAACCATGTCTGCCCGTCAACCCCTAGCACCGCCTGATTCGCACCCGAGCTTGGCCACCACGCCAACGCCGGTGGACGATCCCAGCCTGCCCCAGCGCATCGGCAAGTACCGCATCCTGGCGCGGCTGGGCGACGGCGCCACCAGCGAGGTGTTTCTGGCCGCCGACGAGTTCAACGCCCGCCAGGTCGCGATCAAGCGGGTGCGGCTGGCCACGGGCGGCGACAGCGTGGAGAACCACTACCGCGACCATTTTTTTGCCGCCGAGGCCGCGCTGGCCGGCAAGCTGCAGCACCCCAACGTGGTGCAGATCTTCGATGCGGTACCCGACCCGCTGCAGCCCTACCTGGTGATGGAGTACGTGCCGGGCGACACCTTGCGGCGCTTTTGCCGGCCCGATGCACTGCTGCCGCTGGACCAGATCGTCGAGATCGGCTTCAAGTGCGCGATGGCGCTGGGCTATGTGGCGCGCAAAGGCCTGATCCACCGCGATGTCAAGCCGGCCAACATCCTGGCCACGCTGAGCAACGAACTGGTCACCGACATCAAGATCACCGATTTCGGCAGCGTGTTCGACCACGGCAGTGACCGCACCCAGGTGTTCCGCGTCGGCTCACTGGCCTATATGTCGCCCGAGCAGCTGGACGGCAGCACCTTGGACGAGCGTGCCGACCTGTACTCGCTGGCGGCGGTGCTGTTCCACCTGATCGCCGGGCGGCCGCCGTTCGACGCGATGAACCAGGTGGCGCTGATGCACCAGATTTACCACGCCGAGCCGCCGTCCTTGATGGCGCTGCGCGACGGCGTGCCACCACGCATGGACGCGCTGCTGCGCCAGGCGCTGGCCAAGCAAGCGGTGGACCGACCGGCAGGCTGGGACGCCTTTGCGCAATCCTGGTCGCAGTTGGTGGCCAATGGCGAGGTACCGGTGGGGCGGCTGCAGGACGTGCTCGACTCCGAGCGCTTCAACCTGCTGCGCACGCTGGAGTTCTTCCAGGGTTTTGGCGATATCGAGATCTGGGAGGTGGTGCACCGCGCCCAGTGGCTGCGCCACAAGTACGGCGCGGCGCTGTACCGCAAGGGCGAGACCGGCCGCACCTTTCACATCATTGCGCTGGGCCGCATCGACATCTACCGCGATGGCCAGCGGGTGGCGCAACTGGGCGCGGGCACGTCGGTGGGCGAGATGGCCTACCTGGCGCCCAGCACGGAGCTGCGGGTGCACAGCGCCGACGTGATCGTGGCCGCACCGGCCACCACCGTGGCGTTCACGCCGGAATCGGTGGGCCTGCTCAGCCCCACTACCCGGCACCTGTTCGACACCGCCTTCATCGGCGTGCTGGTGCGGCGTTTGCATGCCGCGCACGAAGCCTTGGCGCATCCGCGGCGCATCCTTTGACGCAGGCGGGGCTGCCCTGGGTTGCGGGCGATGGCCGACGATTGCCGACGATTGCCGGCGGGCTTCGGGTCTGGTCCAATCGCTGCCGGCCCGCCGGGCCTCAGCATTCCCATCAGACCAAGGACACCCTCATGATCAAGCAGCTCACCACCCTGGCTTTCGCGATGTGCCTGTGTGCCGGTATGGCCCAGGCCGCCACCCCAAAAGAAGCACCCGACATGAAGACGGCCGACTGCGAGAAGCAGGCCGCTGAGAAGAAGCTGGCCGGCGCGGCCAAGAACAGCTTTGTCAAGAAATGCGCCGGTCCTGATGCGATGGCCAAAACGCCGGCAGCAGCGGCTTGCGACGCCCAGGCCGCCGAGAAGAAACTGGCCGGCGCTGCCAAGACGAGTTTTGTGAAGAAGTGCACCGCTGACGCCAAGTAAACCCATCGGTCGGCCGCAGCCGGCCGCCTCAGACGCGCCGCCCCAGGGCGGCGCGTGCCGTTTGGCCCAGCGGACTCAGGCTCTCAGACCGTCCACAGTCCCCGCGCCAGCAGCACGGCCGCGGCAGGCAACACCAGCATCAGGTGCGAGGCCCGCATCACGCGCCGGCGCAGCACGGACAGCTCAGCGTCCGGCGGCAACACGCCGTCAGCCAGCCAGCGGCGATGCCAACCGGCCAACTGGCGCCGGGTGCGCCAAGCGGCCAGCAGCATCAGCGCCACCAGGCCGATCTTGGCCCACAGCAGCGGCTGACTGAGCCACCACGCCGCGCCTTTGGCGCCCCAGACCAGCCGCGCCACCCCGGTGGCCACCACCGCCCAACCCGCGGCGTGGGCGATGCCGTCGACCACCAGCAAACGTGCCAGCGCCGCCGGGTTGAGCCACTCGCTGCGCGCCAGCGCGGCGGTGCTGGACAAAAACACCACCCAGCTCAGGATCGCCGCCAGGTGGGCATAGGCCAGCAGCGCGTCCAGCCACATGGGCCGGCTCAGTCGGCGGTATCGCCAGCGCCCGCCTCTGCCGGATCACCGGCTACCGCGCCGTAGCGGCGCGGATCGTGTTTGGCCAGCGCATTGCTCACCGCGCGCTGCAACTTGCCCACAGCGCCGCGGATGGCCTGGTGCGCGTTGCCGGCGTGGTCCTTGACCACCACCGGGTCCAGCCCGACCAGCCGGGCCTCCAGCGTGCAATGGATGTCGTCGGGGCCTGCCTTGACGTGGCTGTTGGCGTCCGACAGGTGGGCTTCGACCCGGGTGATCGCCTCGCCAAAGCGGTCCAGGGCGTCGTGCACCACGGTCTCCAGGTGCTGGGCCATCTCATGGCGTCCGTCGGTGTGCGGGTCGGTGTTGAGCAGGATTTGCATACGCGTCCTAGGTCGGGTTCGGGGGCACAAGCTTGAGGCCATTGCGATCGATGCACTGTACGGCAGCCCACGTGACGGCTGTAACAGCCGCCAAGAGGCGTCGAAAAAACAAAAATGACAAAACGCACTCAATGTCGGGGTCGGGTTGGCCGATACCCGGATGGACAGGCGCTGCCGGCTCGGGCCGCGCCGGGCCAGATTCTGGCCAACAGGCCCCATCCCGCTGCACTGGAGACCCATGAAATGACCCTGGAAGCCAACACCTACCGCCTACTGACCCGCAGCGACATGGACGGCCTGGTGTGCGCCGTGCTGCTCAAGGAGCTGGGCATGCTGGGGGACATCGTGTTTCACCACCCCAAGGACGTGCAGGACGGCAAGGTGGCCGTGGGCCCGCGCGACATCCTGACCAACCTGCCCTACGTGGCCGGCTGTGCGCTGTGTTTCGACCACCATGCCAGCGAGGCGCTGCGCAACAGCGGCAGGCCGACGCCGGGCTACATCCTGCAGCCCGAGGCCAAATCAGCGGCCCGGGTGGTCTATGACTACTATGGCGGACGGGCCCGCTTTGCCAACATCAGCGACGCGATGATGGACGCGGTGGACAAGGCCGACTCGGCCGGCTTCAGCCGCGACGACGTGCTGGCGCCCCAGGGCTGGGAGCTGCTGTCGTTTTTGATGGATGCCCGAACCGGCCTGGGGCGATTCCGCGAGTTCCGGGTCTCGAACTACCAGCTGATGATGATGCTGATCGACTGCTGCCGCGACCTGTCCATCGCCGAGATCCTGGCGCTGCCGGATGTCAAGGAGCGGGTGGACCTGTTCTTCGCCCAGCATGCGCTGTTCCGCGCCCAGATCGCCCGGGTTGCCACCGTGCACGACAAGCTGGTGGTGCTGGACCTGCGCAACGAGGCCACCATCTATGCCGGCAACCGGTTCGTGGTGTACGCGATGTTTCCGCAGTGCGACCTCTCGATGCACGTGATGTGGGGCCGCGAAAAGATGAACACGGTCTACACCGTGGGCAAGTCGATCTTCGACCGCGGCAACCCGGTTGAGGTGGGTGACCTGATGCTCAGCCACGGCGGCGGCGGCCACGCAGCCGCAGGCACCTGCCAAGGCGCCAACGAGACCGCCGAGGCGATGAAGCAGACCCTGATCGAGCAACTGGTGGCCATGTCCGGCGAGCACGCGGTCGCCGCCTGAACCGCCCGCCTGACTGCACGGCGCAAGCCTCAGGCCGGCGCGCCGCCCCAGTAGGCGGCGTCGCCATAGTGGTGCTTGAGGTAATCGATCCACAACCGCACCCGCAGCGGCAGGTGCTTGCGCTGCGGTACCACCGCGTAGATGCCGTTGGGCGGCGCGGCAAAGCTGTCCAGCACCGACGCCAGCGCGCCGGTGGCGATGTCGGTCTCGACCTCCCAGGTGCTGCGCCACGCCAGGCCCAGGCCCTGCAGGCACCAGGCGTGCAGCACCTGGCCGTCGCTGCAGTCCAGCCGCCCGCTGGGCCGCAGGTGGCTGACCTGGCCGTCCACGCTGAACGCCCAGCCGCGGGTCTGGCTGGCGTCCGATGACAACGTCAGGCACTCGTGGCGGCCCAGCTCGCCCGGGTGCTGCGGCACACCCGCCCGCTTGAGGTAGGCGGGGGCGGCCACGCACAGCCGCCGGTTGTCGGCCAGGCGCACGCTGACCAGGCTGGAGTCGGGCATGTCGCCCACCCGCACCGCGATGTCCACGCCCTCGCCGGCGATGTCGACCACCCGGTCACTGAGGTTCAGCGACAGGCTGACGTCCGGGTGCCGGGCCAGAAAGCCCGGCATCAGCGGCGCCACATGCCGGCGGCCAAAGCCCGCCGGCGCGGTGATCCGCAGGTGGCCGCTGGCCTTGACACCGCCGGCCGAGACGCTGGCCTCGGCGTTGCCGATGTCGGCCAGGATGCGTTGGCAATCCTCCAGAAAGGCACTGCCTTCGTGGGTCAGCGTGATGCGCCGGGTGGTGCGCAGCAACAGCTTGACACCCAGCCGCTCTTCCAATGCATCGATGCGCCGGCCCAGCACCGCCGGGGCCACACCCTCGGCGGCGGCGGCGGCCGTCAAACTGCCCCTGGCCACCACCGCCACAAACGATTCGATCTGCTTTAGCCGGTCCATCACGCCAGATTACACGTGTTTCAGTCACGAATCAACGGCCTGGCCGGAGAAGGTGGTTGTCAAATTACAGCCAAAGGAGTCTTGAATCTACGATCAAAACGCATCGCAATACGCAGCAACGTTCGTAATAAAGTCCGGGTACGCCATGGAAAAGCCCAAACTCCCCCAACCCGAAGCGGTGTTGTTCGACGCCTACGGCACCTTGTTCGATGTCTACAGCGTCGGCCTGCTGGCCGAGCAGTTGTTTGCCGGCAAAGGCGAGGCGCTGGCCCTGCTGTGGCGCGACAAGCAGATCGACTACACCCGGCTGGCCTCGATGGGCGGGCGCTACCGGCCGTTCTGGGACTTGACCCGCGCCGGGCTGCAATTTGCCGCACTCAAGCTGGGCCTGACACTGGACCGCGCGGCCGAAGACCGGCTGATGAACCAGTACCGCCACCTGTCGGCGTTTCCGGAGAACCGCGAGGTGCTGCAGGCGTTGCGCGACCGCGGTGTACGCGCCGGCATCCTCAGCAACGGCGACCCCGAGATGCTGGCGGTGGCCATCCGCAGCGCCGGGCTGGCCGACCTGATTGACCCGGTGCTCAGCGCGGATGCCGTCAAACGCTTCAAGACCGACCCCGCGGTCTACCAGCTGGGGCCCGACGCACTCGGGCTGCCAGCGCGCAAGATCCTGTTTGTCTCCAGCAACGGCTGGGACGCGATCGGCGCCACCTGGTTCGGCTACACCACACTGTGGGTCAACCGCGCCGGCGCACCGCTGGAGCAACTGGCCACCGACCCCACACGCACCGCCAGCAACCTGCGCGCGGTGCTGGACTTTTTCCCTGCCGTCCGGCCTCAGCCCGTCTGAGCGCCCACGAGCCCAGCCGCCCCATTTTCAGCGCCGAGAACCCCCATGACCCAACGCACCGCCCTGCATCGCCTGCAAGTAGCAACCCCCCTGGCCCAGTTCATCGACGACCGGGTGCTGCCCGGCACCGGCATCACGCCGGCCGCGTTCTGGGCCGGCTTCGACGCCATCGTGGCCGACCTGGCACCCCAGAACATCGCCTTGCTGGCCGAGCGCGACCGGCTGCAGACGGCGCTGGACGCCTGGCACAGCGCGCACCCGGGCCCGATTGCCGACATGCCGGCCTACCGCGCTTTTCTGACCGAGATCGGCTACTTGCAGCCGGTGCCGGCCCAGGTGCAGGCCACGGCCACGAAGGTGGATGCCGAGCTGGCGCTGCAGGCCGGCCCGCAGCTGGTGGTGCCTATCCTGAATGCGCGCTATGCGCTCAACGCCGCCAACGCCCGCTGGGGCTCGCTCTACGACGCCTTGTACGGCACCGATGCGATCCCTGAGACAGATGGCGCCGAGCGCGCCGGTGGCTACAACCCGGTGCGCGGCGCCAAGGTCATCGCCCGCGCCCGCGCTGTGCTGGACCAGGCCGCGCCGCTGCGCACCGGCAGCCACACCGACGCCACCGGCTACAGCGTGCAGGCCGGCGCGCTGGTCGTGGCGCAACGCGACGGCAGCGCCACCGGCCTGGCCGATCCGTCGCAGTTTGCCGGCTACCAGGGCGAGGCAGCTGCGCCCTCAAGCGTGCTGCTGGTGCACAACGGCCTGCACCTGGACATCCGCATCGACCGCAGCACCACCATCGGCCAGAGCGACGCCGCCGGCGTGGCGGACCTGGTGCTGGAGGCAGCGCTGTCCACCATCCTCGACCTGGAGGATTCGGTCGCGGCGGTGGACGCCGAAGACAAGCTGGTGGGCTATGCCAACTGGCTGGGCATCCTGCAGGCCACGCTGACCGAAGAGGTGTCGAAGGGCGGCAAGACCTTCACCCGCGGGCTGAACCCGGACCGGGTCTACACCGCCCCTGGGGGCACCGGCGAGGTGGTGCTGCACGGCCGCTCGCTGATGTTTTTGCGCAATGTCGGCCACCTGATGACCAACCCGGCCATCCTGTATACCGACACCCAGGGCCAGGTGCGCGAGATCCCCGAGGGCATCCTGGACGCGGTGGTCACCACCACCATCGCGCTGCACGACCTGCGCCCCGCCGTGGGCCAGGCCGTGCGCAACTCGCGCCAGGGCTC
>JBBRZR010000222.1:0-8109 GCA_038236495.1 Burkholderiales bacterium | reverse complement strand
TCACCACGGCCGAAACTGGCGACGTGCCGGACCCTGCCATCACCAAGCGGCGCAAAGATGCGGATGGTGCCGCGCCGTATCCAGTAGATCGCATCGCCCACCGAGCCCAGCGCATACACGGTTTGACCGGCCGCATAGGAGCGGGCTTCCAGCCGGGCCTCGAGATCCTTCAATGTTTCGTCTTTGTGGTCGCTGAAAAGATGCATCTGATGAAGCTGGATCGGTGCCTCCTCTTCAGCAGGCCCTTCTCGTTCGCCCAGGATGCGGTCCTCGACCCACTCGATGGCGTCGTCCCGCTCCGCAAAGACGCGCACCACAGTCTCGTCTGCGGTGACCACACCCGTTTGCTCGAGGAATTCCCGCAGGTTGCGACCATTCGGCAACTTCTCCCTGACCCCCGAGAGCAACAGCATGGCGCCACGTTCCTCCAGGGCGTCCCTCACACTGCACAGCAGGTGTGCTGCAGTGACATCGACCGATTGCACATGCTTGAGATCGAGAACGACGTAGTTGCGGGTTGAGAGTTCGGGTTCGAGCTCGGCATAAAGTTTCTGGGTCGTTCCGAAGAATAGGCTACCCTGCAGTTCGAAGATGACAGCTTGATCGCCCTTCTCTTCGATGACGCGTGAGTCAGCCTCCGAGCGAACCCAGGTCGAAGACATCTGGTTGGCATAGCCCTTGTGCCGCACGACCGAACCGCCAATCTGCTCGCGCACGAAGAGGATGATGGCCATCGCAACGCCGGCCGCCGAGGCGGCGATGAGGCCGATGGTCAGCGCGACGACGACAACCGTCAGAACCACGGCAAAGTCGAAGACCGTGGCCCGCGATTCGATGAACCGCAGCGGTTCGCGATCGATCATGCGGATGCCGATGACGATCAGGATGCCGGCCAGCGCACCGACCGGAACCCAAGCCAGAAAAGAGCCGAGGGCGAGTGCGGCGATGAGACACATGACGCCTTCGAGAACCCCCGACATACGGGTCTTGGCGCCGCTGTTGAGGTTGACCACGGTGGCGCCCATGGTGCCGGCGCCGGGCATGCCGCCAACAACCGACGATGTGATGTTTGCGATGCCCTGGGCAATCAGTTCGCGATTGGGAAGGTGACGGGTGCGCGTGAGTTGGTCGATGACGACGCAGGTCTTTAGGGTATCGATCGACAGGAGCGCAGCCAGCGTCAGGGCGCTGCCCAGCAGGTCGGCGATCTGAGCCAGGCGGAGGTCGCCGATTTCGTGCCAGCGCCCGGTGATCGAGGCGAAGTAACCCTCCTTCGACACCCCCAGCGATCCGATGACCAGCGGGTTGCCCGTCACCTCCCACATGGTCGGGTCCTGCGTGGCGAGCACGCAGTAGGTCAGCAGGCCGGCAACGATGCCCAGGATGGTGCTCGGCACCAACTTTGTCACTTTCGGAGCGAAAACGGCGACAAGCACCGTCGCCATGCCGATGGCCAGACTGCGCCAGTCCCACAGCCCAGGGGACATCAATGCCGTCCACCACCGGGTTTCTTCCGCCGCCCCGACGAATTTCGGAATCTGACTGCCGATGATGATCAGCGCGACGCCAGAGAGGTAGCCGCTGACCACCGGATAAGGCACGTACTTGATCAGGCGGCCGACACCGACGAAGCCGAGCAGCACCTGCACGATCCCGGTAAGCACACCGAGCAGGATCAGCAGCAAAACGATGACTGCCGGCGCCACCCCCTGGCCCGTCAGTCCGATCGCGAAGGCGGAGAGCACTGCTGCGGCCGGCGCACAGGGGGCGCTGATGAGGCGATCGGTGCCGCCCAGCGTCGACGCCACCAGGCCGATCACGGTTGCACCCACCATGCCGGCAAGTGCACCGAGCGCAGCGTACCCTGGTCCGATGGCCGAATAGACCGTGACCCCGAACGCAATCGACGCCGGCAGTGCCACCAGCATTGCCGCGAGCGCGCCCCAGAAGTCGCCAGGCGCCTGTTTGCCTTTCAGCAATGGCTGCAAGCCGCGAGGGAGGGTCGATCGCATCGTCAGGCGTGCCTGTTTGCTGCGCGCCAACTCGAGTTCAGGGCGTCCAGAGTCGGTTCAGGTCTTGGCGTGGGCCAGCTGGTCGTCCCCCGCCTGCGGCAGCAAGGACGGCCGGCCGACGATCATCGGGTCCACGGCGCCGACCATCGACACGTCTCGGCGGGAATACGGCAAGGCCGACAGCAGGTGGCGCATCGCGTTCAATCGAGCGCGCTTCTTGCAGTCCGACTTGATGACGGTCCACGGCGCGTCCATGGTGTCGCAATGCTGGAACATGCCCTCTTTGGCATGGGTGTATTCGTCCCACTTGTCGAGCGAGGCCACGTCGATCGGGCTCAGCTTCCACTGCTTCAGCGGATGCGCATGCCGCTCGGTAAAACGGCGCCGTTGCTCGTCCCGGCTGACCGAGAACCAGAACTTGAACAGGTTCACACCGGATCGCACCAGCTGCCGCTCGAACTCGGGCGCCTGCAACAGGAAGTCCTCATATTCGGCCGGCGTGCAAAAACCCATGACGCGCTCGACGCCGGCGCGGTTGTACCAGCTGCGGTCGAAGATGACGATCTCGCCGCGCGAGGGCAGGTGCTCGGCATAACGCTGGAAGTACCACTGGCCGCGTTCAATGTCGGTCGGCTTTTCCAGTGCCACGACGCGCGCGCCGCGCGGGTTGAGGTGTTCCATGAAGCGCTTGATCGTGCCGCCCTTGCCGGCGGCGTCGCGGCCCTCGCAGAGGATCACCACCCGCTGGCCAGTGTCCTTGACCCAGGCCTGCAGCTTGAGCAACTCGACCTGCAGACGGTACTTCTCCCGCTCGTAACTCTTGCGCGACATCAGGTTCTTGTACGGATAGGCACCGTCGCGCCAGCCCTCTCCGAGCTCGGTGTCCGGGTCGACGCCGCGCGGCACGGACTCCTGGCGCTTGAGCAGATAACGGCGCAACGCTCTGACTTCATCCGGCGAGGCGCCCGCCACCACCGCCCGTAGCTGGTCCAATGCGGCCGGCGCGTGTTGCCCGACCTTGGAGACCAGATCGGACACCACCATGCCCTGCACCGTCTGCGTGGCGCTGCTGCCTCGCGCGACGCGCTCGGCCTCCGCAGCGCGCGAACTCGGGCGTGGCAGGGTATCGCCCATCTCTACCAGACGCACGCCGGGGCGCCGGGCTGCGGTGCGCTGCGCACCGCCGGAATTCGACTTGTTGGTCACGCACACCTCCCTCTGAATGGTCGCGCTGGACAACAGAAATCATGCCGCCACTTAAAACGCATGATTTGATCCATGTCAATCCACGCCGGCGGGCCGTCATCAAACTGTCACATTCTTGAAACGTACCACCGGTGAAGGGAAAGGTTGATGTCGCAAAGGCCCGCAAGCGAGAAGGTCCCCAGCCGCGCCGCAAAATCACATGCAGCCGCCGCATCGGCGCCGGCCGATGACCCCGACACCGAGCCAGATGCGGTGCGCCGTTTGGTGGAATCGCGCTTCGACGAATCGGTGGCCGCACTTGAGTACGTGCTCTCGCACAACGGTGGCTCGCGCGCTGAATCGACCAAGCTGCTGCGCACGGCGCTCAAGGATGTGGCGCCTGAAGATGCACGGCTGTTGCGGCGTGCCCTCAAACCCGAGGCCCCGCCGCATACCGGCACCCTGCCGGCGCTGTCCGACCCGGATCAGGCGCTGGTGCCACACCCGCGGCCGGGACAGTATCCGTACCGCAACCGCCTGTCCACCCGCAGCTACGAGGCACAGCAGTACCGCCTGCAGATTGAACTGCTGAAGATGGCGCGCTGGGTCAAGGAAACCGGGCAACGTATCGTCATCCTGTTCGAGGGCCGCGACACCGCTGGCAAGGGCGGCACGATCAAGCGCTTCATGGAGCACCTGAACCCGCGCGGCGCACGTGTGGTGGCACTCGAAAGGCCCAGCGAGATGGAGCGCGGGCAGTGGTACTTCCAGCGCTATGTGCTGCACCTGCCTACCGCCGGCGAGATCGTGCTGTTCGACCGCAGCTGGTACAACCGCGCCGGCGTCGAACACGTGATGGGCTTTTGCACCGCGAAGGAGTACGAGACCTTTCTGGGCGACGCGCCGGCGTTCGAGAAGCAGCTGTTCAGCAGCGGTGTGCGTCTGATCAAGTTCTGGTTCTCGGTCAACCGCAACGAGCAGCGCCGCCGCTTCAAGCAGCGCGAGCACGATCCGCTGAAGCAGTGGAAGCTGAGCCCGGTGGATGCGGCGTCGCTGCACAAGTGGCGCGAGTACACCGAGTCCAAACTGGCCATGTTCGCGGCCACCGACACCGAATTCGCGCCGTGGGTGGTGATCAATGCCAACTGCAAAAAGCGAGCACGGCTGAATGCGATGCGATACGTGCTGAACCTGCTGCCCTACGCCCACAAGGACTTCGACAACATCGGCGTTGTGGATTCGCTGATCGTCGGCAGTGTCGCGGAGATGGTCAAACCGCGACGCGTGCGCGCAGCGAGAAAGCACGCGCGCTGAGCCGCGTACGACACCCACCGAACTTCTGGCTGGCAATGCCCTCAGCCCCTCTCGCCCGAGGCCGCTGCTCATCGGACCCGCCCGCCTGGGCCTCACAAGGACCAAAAAACAGGAAGGGATCGGTTGGCGCAGTACGGGCTGCTGGACTTGATGGGGCCGACTGATGGTCTCCATGCCCACCGCGCCCAGGCCGAGCGAGACCAGCGTGATGCCGACTTGGCTCACCGACTGGAAGCGCTCGGGCTCGTTGTGCAGCATATCCACGCACGCGGCGCGCTTGTCGCCGTCGTCGGCGAGCTGCTTGATGCGGCTGCGCCGAGCCGACGAGAGGACTATCTCCGAGCCGACGAAGAACGCGTTGCCGGCGACAAAGACCAGTATCAATGCGAGGTTGAGGTCGATGCTCAGCGGCTCCAACGGCGTCTCCGCGCGTCAGGCGTTTTCCATCAGGACCTCTTCGATCGTCTTGGCCACGCGCCGACAGCGGTCGAGCACCTTGGCCTGACGGAAGTAGAAGCGCCTCATCTTGAGTGCGTGCAGGGCGGCCAGCTCGTCGCCTTCGTCGGCGAACAGCTGCGTCACGGCATCGCGCATCACAACGCTGGCGCGGGCTTCGAGCGCATCGATGTCGGCGATCTGCTGGCGCACCCTGTCGCCGCCGTTGCGGTCGGCCAGGCCGACCACCGCGCGGTTCAGGCGCAGGCACGCATCCGCTGCCAACGACGCCATGGTTCGCGAAGCGGTCGTCGAGTCGGTGATGCTGTAAGTGGCGATGTTGTTGGCCACGCTCTGCAGGGTGTCGAGCACGCGGTCGAGGTCGAGGATCAGGCGGTGCAGTTGGTCGCGGCTGACCGGTGTGGTGAAGGACTCGAACAGCAGCCTGATGAACGCGGCCTTGATGTCGTCGGCGCTGGTCTCGTTGACGTTGACTTCTTCGATCAGATCGGCCATCAGATCGGGGTGGGTTCCCAAACCGCTGATCAGGCGCAGCGTGGCGTTGGCGCCGGCCACCAGCCGGTCGGCATGCGAGGCCAGCAGGTTGAAGAATTCGCCGCGCTTGGGCATGACGTTCTGAAGCATGGTGGGCTTTCGCGTGATGGCATTCAGAGGAAACTGCGCCCGACATACCAGAACAGCGCAGCGATCAGCCCGGCGGCGGGAATCGTCAGCACCCAGGCAATCACCAAGTTGAAGGTCATCGCCCAGCGCACCGCCTTCACGTCCCCGGCGGTGCCGACGCCGACGATGGCACCGGTGATGGTGTGCGTGGTCGACACCGGAATGCCGCCCATCGTGGCCAGACCAAGGCTGATGGCACCCCCCATCGATGCGCAAGAGCCGCTCACCGAGTTGAGCTTGGTGATCTTTGTGCCCATGGTCTTGACGATGCGCCAGCCACCCAGGTAAGTACCCCAGGCAATGGCGCCGTAACAGGCATACGCCACCCACATCGGCAGCGACTGGATGTCGGTGGTGGAAACGCCGGCGGTGATCAGCAGCAACCAGATGATGCCGATCGTCTTTTGCGCGTCGTTGCCGCCGTGGCCCAGGCTGTACGCGCCGGCGGCAATCAGCTGCAGGTACCTGAACCAGCCGTTGGCCTGGTGCGGCGATTTGTTCCTGAACAGCCACGCCACCAGCACCATCAGCATGCCGCCGATGAAAAAGCCGACCAGCGGTGAGATCACGATGAAGAGCAGGATCTTGCCGAAACCGCTCCAGATGATCGGCCCGATGCCGCCCACCTTGGCCATCGTGGCACCCACCAGCCCGCCCACCAGGGCGTGCGATGACGACGACGGAATGCCGTAATACCAGGTGATGATGTTCCAGGCCAGCGCACCCATCAGCGCACCGAAGATCACGAAATGGTCGACGAACATCGGATCCACAGTGCCCTTGCCGATGGTCGCCGCCACCTTCAGCTGAAACACCCACAGCGCGATGAAGTTGAAGGCCGCAGCGAACAGCACCGCCTGCTTGGGCGTCAGCGCGCCTGTGGCGACGATGGTCGAGATGGAATTGGCGCCATCGTGAAAACCGTTCATGAAGTCGAAGGCGATGGCCACGCCGACAAGCAGCGCCAGCGACCACAGGCTGATGGTGAGTTGGTGATCCACGTGCAGCCCCTTCAGGAGTTTTCGATCAGGATCTCTTCGATGGTCTTGGCCGCGTCTTCGCAGCGGTCGAGCACGTCCTCCTGCAGCGCGTAGAACTCACGCATCTTCATCGCCGTCCAAACCGTCTGCGTTCCATTGAACAGGCCGGTGATGGCTTTTCGCTGCACGCGGTCGGCCTGCGACTCGATAGCGTCGATCTCCTTGCACAGGCCCACCGTCTCGTCGTTTCGCTTTTTGTCGGGCAAGGCCATGACGGCGCGGTTCAAGCGCATGCAGGCGTCGGCACCAAGGGCCGCCATCTCGCGCGCCTCGACGGTCGACTCCTTGATGCTGTACATGCCCACCGCGTTGGCCACATCCTGCAGCGCGTTGAGCACCCGGTCGAGTTCGATCGTCAGCGTGTGTATCTGGTCACGGTTGATCGGCGTGGTGAACGAGCGGTGCAGCAGCATGATCAACTCCGCCTTGATCTTGTCGGCGCTCTGCTCGTTCATGTTGACCTCGGCCACCAGCACCGGAATATCTTCGGTGCCGTTGCCCAGGCCGTTCATCAGGCGCAAGGTGGCGTTCGCGCCGGCCACCACGCGGTCGGAATGGGCGGCCAGGAGCGCGAAGAACTCCTTGCGCTGGGGCATCAGGCTGCTGAACATGGCATCTCCGTGCGCCGATCAAAACCGGCAAGTTGTTGTGAATGAAAGTGTCATACCTTGAAGGCATAGCCAGCCAAGGCGGCCCCGCGTCATGCACGCCAGTTCGCCGTGCCCTGCAGCTGGGCGCGTGTGCAGGCATTGCGTTTCCATGCAGGTCGGCTGTTGCATCGCGCAGAGGTCGGTCAATTCGGCGCGGGAGAGCTTCTCGACGCGGTGCTCGGCGTTGCGCGCACTCTCGGCATCGCGCGCCGCGTTGGCGGTGTCGTTGCCCAGCCTGCCGAAGCCGTTGTGCAAGGCGGTGGCCGCTGTCAGGAACGCTCGCAACATCGCCCGTGGGTGAGGGTCCGGGCCGCGCAACATCACGTCCATATCGCCCTCGGCCGACTTGCAGTAGTTGACGACGTCATCGAGGTTGACGATTGCGCGGTAAATGGCCTCGCGGTCGACCAACGTCGAGAGTGCGCCGATGTCGGCACCGCCGGTTGCCACGATGTTCGCGGCATCGTGGCAACCGGCGGTGCAATCGAAGACCGGCACCACGCCCGCCGAAGCGGTGACCGACCAAAGCAGTGCGTCCATGAACCTCGCCCCGGGCTGACCACCAGTACCGTGTGGAACCCCATGACAGGCCGCCATGAATCCGTCATCACCGTGTGATTCACGATAGCAGCGCGCCCGCCGGATCACTTGATCTTGCGCAAGTATTCCGAGGCAGAGCAGCCAAGCTCGTCTGGTTGAGGCAAGGTTGCGGTGCCGCATCAGCGCCACCACAAACTTGCTGCGACCCTGGCCGGCGCTTCGCCATGACCCTTGCCAACGCGCCGTTCG
>JBBRZR010000221.1:0-8131 GCA_038236495.1 Burkholderiales bacterium | reverse complement strand
GCGGTGCTGCACCTCGTAGCGCCCCTCCACCAGCCGCGCCAGGTCGGCACCGTGGCAGTCCAGTGCCACGCGCAGCCCGTCGTGCACCTGCCGGGACAGCACCTGCAGCCTGGCCGCAGGGCAAAGCCGGGGCGTCTCCGGCAGCCACTCGCCCAGGCCGGTGGCGCACTGCAGGGCGGCTAGATCGGCGCGCTGGGTCTGCAAATCCTCGGGGCTGATGCCGACCGGTACCACACCACCCGCAGCCGGCCGGACGCCGCACGCTTCAGGATCCGGGGATATTCGCGGTCGCTGATGAACTTCGAGGCCAGGAAGTTCTTGCTGACCAGCAGCACCGCCACCGCCGAGCTTTGCAGCCGCTGGTCGATCTCGGACTGCCAGGCATCGCCGGCCCGGATGCGGGTGTCGGCCCAGACCTGCGCCAGGCCCAGCGTGGTCTGCACGCCATATTCAAACAGCTGCTGGCGCCATGCAGCGTCGCGGTGGCTGTAGCTGACAAAGATCTGCGGCGGCGGGCGGTTGGACATGGCGGGCCTCGGTCCATGCCGTGGGTTGCCGGTCGGTCCGGGCTGCGCAGCTGGCCGCACGGTTTCAAGGCACCGCACACTTCAGGCCCAAGCCGCGACGGTGTCATCCACCGCCCGGCCGGTGTACCGCCTGTGCCAACATCGGCGCTGCGCGTGCATGGCACGCTGTGCAACGGCTTGCCCGCCTGACGCTTGAGAGACCCCATGCTGATCAACTGCGTTGCCTACCGCGACGGCGCCAAACTCGCCGACATCGCCACCGAAGACATCAGCGACTACATCAGCCAGCCCGGCTGTTTTGTCTGGGTCGCGCTGCGCGACGCCAGCGACGCCGAGCTGGCCCAGATGCAGCATGAGTTCGGCCTGCACGACCTGGCGGTCGAGGACGCCCGCCACGGCCACCAGCGGCCCAAGATCGAGGAGTACGGCAACTCGGTGTTTGCGGTGCTGCACCTGCTGGAGCTGACGCCCACCGACGGGCTGCGGCTCGGCGAGGTGAACGTGTTTGCCGGGCCCAACTACGTGCTGTCGGTGCGCAACAGCAGCACCCAGGGCTTTTTGGGCGTGCGTGAGCGCTGCGAGCGTGAGCCCACCCTGCTGCGCCAGGGCTCGAGCTTTGTGCTGTACGCGCTGATGGACGCGGTGGTGGACCGCTACTTTCCGCTGGTTGATTCGCTGGAGTCGGAGCTGGAAACCATCGAGGACCAGATCTTCGACCGCGGTGCCGGCCGCGCCAATATCGAGCGGCTCTACCAGCTCAAGCACAAGGTCACGGTACTGCGCCACGCGGTGTCGCCCTTGCTGGACACCGTGGGCAAGCTCTACGGCGGCCGGGTGCCCAGCGTGTGCCTGGCCAGCACCGACTACTTCCGCGACATCGCCGACCACCTGGCGCGCCTGCAGACCGCCATCGACACCATCCGCGACACGATTGGCACGGCGATCCAGGTCAATTTGTCGATGGTCACGATCGAGGAGAGCGAGGTCACCAAGCGGCTGGCCGCCTGGGCCGGCATCTTTGCGGTGGCCACCTTCTTCGTCGGTGTCTGGGGCATGAACTTCAAGCACATGCCCGAGCTGGAACAAATCTGGGCCTATCCCGCAGCGCTGGGCCTGATCGCCGCCACCTGCGGCGCGATGTACTGGCGCTTCAAGCGGGTGGGCTGGCTGTAGCGGCACGGCGGGCGATGGCGCCTGGGTGCGCAGCCGATCACTGTCCATTATGCTATTGCGAATCATTCTTGTTATTATCAAGACACTTCAGTCGAACTCGCAAAGGCTTGCCATGCTGTTATCCCCCCCGATCCGCAACGGTCGCACCCGCCGCGCCACGCTCGGCCGACTGGGCCTGTTGGGCTTGTTAGGTCTGGCCGGGCTGTCCACCGCCGTCCAGGCGCAGACCCAGGCCAAGGTGCTCAACCTCTACTCGGCCCGCCACTACCAGACCGACGAGGCGCTGTACGCCAACTTCACCCAGTCCACCGGCATCAAGATCAACCGGCTCGACGGCAAGGAGGAGGAACTGGTCGAGCGCATCCGCAACGAGGGCACGGCCAGCCCGGCCGACGTGCTGATCACGGTGGACGCGGCCCGGCTGGAGGCGGCCGACAGCCTGGGCCTGTTCCAGCCGATCAAGAGCAAGACCCTGGACGAGCGCATCCCCGCCAGCTTGCGCACACCCCACTGGATCGCGTTTTCAACCCGGGCACGGGTGATCGTCTACAACAAGGCCGCCGTCAAGCCGGCCCAGGTTCAGAGCTACGCCGACCTGGCGGCACCGGCGATGAAGGGACAGGTCTGCATGCGCTCGGGCAGCCACCCGTACAACCTGTCGCTGGGCGCGGCGGTGATCGCGCATGAGGGCGAGGCCAAGGCCGAAACCTGGGCGCGTGGCCTGGTGGCCAACTTTGCGCGCGGCCCCAAGGGCGGCGACACCGACCAGATCAAATCGGTCGCTGCCGGTGAGTGCGGCGTGACGGTGTCCAACACCTACTACCTGGTGCGCATGCTGCGCAGCACCAAGCCCGAAGACCAGCAGGCGATGGCTGCGGTGGGCATCGTCTGGCCCAATCAGACGACCTGGGGCACGCATGTCAACGTCTCGGGCGCCGGGGTGCTGAAGTACGCGCCCAACCGCGATGCGGCGTTGAAGTTCATGGACTACCTGGCCAGCGACGAGGCGCAGGCCTACTTTGCCAACGGCAACAACGAATGGCCGGTGGTCAAGGGCAGCGTCGCGGCCAACCCGACGCTGGCGGCGCTGGGCAACTTCAAGCCCGATGCACTGCCGATCGGCGATCTGGCCAAGAACACGGTGCTGGCGCAAAAGGTGTTTGACCGGGCTGGCTGGAAGTAGGCCGAACAACGCGGCAAGGCCATCACCGCCCAGGCAGCAGCGGCCCAACAAATCAGCGGGCACTGATCGCCTGGCCGCGCGCGATCTGCCGGCAGATCAGCACCATCGGCAGCAGCCCCACCCCCACGATCGCCAGCGCCGCGGTGGACGCCTCGGCCAGGCGCTCGTCGGCGGCCAGGGTGTAGGCCTGGGTGGCCAGCGTGTCGAAGTTGAAGGGCCGCATCACCAGCGTGGCCGGCAGCTCCTTCATCACGTCGATGAAAACCAGCAGGCCGGCGGTCAGCGCACTGCCGCGCAACAACGGCAAGTGCACCCGCCACAAGGTCTGGGCCGGGCTGTGGCCCAGGCTGCGGGCCGCCTGGTCCATGCTGGGGGTGATCCTGGCCAGGCCGGAATCCACCGCCTGCATCGCCGCCGTCAGGTAGCGCACCAGGCAGGCGTAGACCAGCGCGGCGATGCTGCCGGTCAGCAGCAGCCCGGGTTGCCAGCCGAACAGTTGCTGCAGCAGCGACCCCAGCGCATGGTCGAGCCGGGTCACCGGGATCAGCACCCCCACCGCGATCACCGAGCCCGGCAACGCATAGCCCAGCCCGGCGACCCGGTGCGCCAGGCGCATGGCCAGGCCGCGGTGGGTGCGTGCCGCATAGCCGATCAGCAGCGCCAGCGCCACGGCCAGCAGCGCCGTCAGCCCGGCCAGCAGCACGCTGTTGCTGGCCAGTCGCACAAAGCGCTCACCGAACTGGGCGTCGCCCTCGCGCAGCGCCATGTGCAGCAGCAGGCCGGCCGGCAGCGCAAAGCCGCCCACCAGCGGAACAGTGCAGCCCAGCACGGCCAACGCGCCCCAGCCGCCGCGCAGCGGCAGCCGGTGGGTCGCACCGCGCCGCAGGCTGGCATCGGCAAAACGGCGACGGCCCCGGCTGGCACGCTCCAGCATCAAGACCAGCACCACAAAGCCCAGCAGCACCGCCGCCAGCTGCGCCGCCGCCACCCGGTCGCCCAGCGAGAACCAGGCCCGGTAAATGCCGGTGGTGAAGGTCTGCACCGCAAAGTAGCTGACGGTGCCAAAGTCGGCCAGCGTCTCCATCAGCGCCAGCGCCACGCCACCGGCAATCGCCGGTCGCGCCAGCGGCAGCGAGACCCGCACAAACGCCGCCCCTGGTGACAGACCCAGCGAGCGTGCCACCTCGATCATCGCGCCGCCCCGGTCGATGAAGGCGGTGCGTGCCATCAGGTAGACATAGGGGTAGAGCACCAGCGAGAACATCAGCACCGCGCCGCCCGTGGACCGTACCTCCGGGAAGAAGTAGTCCGCCCGGCGCCAGCCAAAGGCCTCGCGCAGCGCGGTTTGCACCGGGCCCACGTACTGCAGCAGGTCGGTGTAGGTGTAGGCCATCACATAGGCCGGCATCGCCAGCGGCAGCACCAGCGCCCACTCGAAGGTGGCACGGCCGGCAAACTCGTGGCGCGTCACGAGCCAGGCCGACCCCACCCCCAGCAAGCTGACACCCACGCCCACGCCGGCGCACAGCCACAACGTGGTGGCGATGTAGTCGGGCAGCACGGTGGCGGCCAGGTGGGCCCAGGTGCCCGCGCTGCCGCCGGCCAGCACAAACGAGCCCACCGCCGCGATCGGCAGCGCCACCAGCAGGGCCGTGATCCAGGCCAGCCACAGCAAGCCCGAGGGGCGGCGCCGGTCGGCCAGCGCACCGCGCCGCAGCGGCGCTGGCGACGGCAGGATTGGGGGGCGAACGGGCACGGTGGCGGGGCTGGGTTGGGGCGGCGGGCGGGCGGCAATGGCCGGTCCGTGGCGGGCCGCAGTGTATCGGTGGGAGGGATGGCGATGAGGCCGGCCCTGCCGGCACCTTGTCCGCCGGCGTCCGCCGGCGTCGGGCGCGCGGGTTCTATCATCCCGCTCAATGAACTCAGCAGACCTGCCCTGGCTGTCACTGGCCGGCATTTCAGTGGCCTACGGCAAACGCGCCGTAGTCGAGAACTTCTCGCTGGCCTTGCCACGTGGCAGCGTCGGCTGCCTGCTCGGCCCGTCGGGCTGCGGCAAGACCACCGTGCTGCGCGCCATCGCCGGCTTCGAGCCGGTCAGCGCCGGCGAGGTGCGGCTGGACGGCGTGATCGTCAGCAGCCCGCAGCAGCAACTGCCACCCGAGCAGCGGCGCATCGGCATGGTGTTCCAGGACCATGCGCTGTTCCCGCACCTGACCGTGGCGGCCAATGTCGGCTTTGGCCTGCGCGGCCAGGGCGACGCGGCGCAACGGGTGCAGCAGATGCTCGACACCGTGGGCCTGGGCGGCGCCGGTGCACGCTACCCGCATGAGCTGTCGGGCGGCCAGCAACAGCGGGTGGCGCTGGCACGGGCGCTGGCACCGTCGCCCCGGCTGCTGCTGCTGGACGAGCCGTTCTCCAACCTCGACATCGAGCTGCGGGAGCGCCTGGGCGCGGAGCTGCGCGGCCTGCTGAAAGCCGCCGGCACGACCGCGCTGCTGGTCACCCACGACCAGCACGAGGCCTTTGCGATTGCCGACGAGATCGGCATCATGAGCGGCGGCCGCATCCAGCAATGGGACAGCGCCTACAACCTGTACCACCAGCCGGGCAACCGCTTCGTGGCGGATTTTGTCGGTCAGGGCGCGTTTTTGCCGGGCACGGTGCAGCAGGGCCGGCACATCCGGATGGAGCTGGGCCTGCTCGACAGCCCGACCCCCATCCACTGCACCGAGCACGGCGACCTGTGCGACACCGGCTGCGCGGTGGACGTGCTGCTGCGGCCCGACGATGTGGTGCACGACGACGCCAGCCCGGTCACCGCCAAAGTGCTGGCCAAGGCCTTCAGGGGGGCGGAGTTTCTCTACACCCTGCAGCTGGCCAGTGGCGCCACGGTGTTGTCCTTGGTGCCCTCGCACCACAACCATGCCATCGGTGAACGCATCGGCATCCGGCTGGAAGCCGACCATGTGGTGGCCTACAAGCGCGACGGCGCACCGGTGCTGGATTGCGGCTGAGCCGGCGTCCACCCGGCGCCACGCGGGCACCACCCCCGCATCAACGGCCGCCCAGGCCCTTGCTCAGCGCCGCCACCTCGGCCTGACCGGCAAAGCGGTCGCCCAGCGCCTCCAGCCGGACCAGTTCGGCCTTGGCCAGGCGTTTCTCCTTGGCCTGCAGGTAGTAGCGCGCCAGGTTGAGCCGCAGCCCCGGGTTGTCGGGCTGCATCGCCAGCACCCGCTGCTGCAGCGCGATGGCCTTGTCCACCTGTTGGTTGGCGGCAAGGGCCTGGGCCAGCGTGTCCATCAGCGCGGGCTGGTTGGGTGCTGCGGCCACCGCACGTTCGGCAAAGGGCAGCGCCCCCGGCAATTGCTGCATCAGCCGCAACCAGGCAATGTTGTTGAGTGCCAGCGCATGCCCGGGCTGCAGCGCCAGCACGGCCTGGTAGCGCTGTTCAGCGAGCGCCCAGTCCTGCTGTGCCACGGCCAAGTCGCCCAGATAGAACAGGAACAGGGCATCACGCGGATGGGCCTTGAGCCAGGCGGTGGCAAAGGCGTCGGCATCAGCCGGCTTGCCACCCTGGCGCAGCGTGTGGTGCAGGCGCTGGGGCGCCTGGGCCGGATCACTGCGCTGCACGGCCTGGCGCAGCGCGGCGGCAGCGGCGTCAAAGCGCTTTTGCGCCAGCTGGACCTCGCCTTCCAGCAAGTAGCCCACGGCCTGCTCGGGCCGCTGCTGCTGCAGCTCGCGTGCCAGCGCCAGTGCCTGCGCCGGTTGCTGCTGGCGCAAGGCCGCGGTGATGGCCAGACGCTGCGCGGGCAGCGAGCCGGGCGCGATGTCCAGCAGGCGCCTGACGGTCTTGCCGGCTGCCACCAAGTCACCGGCGGCGAGTTGGGCCTCGGCCTGGCCCAGGTAGCCGACGCTGGCTTTGGGGGCCAGCGCGACCATGCGGCTGTAGGTGCCGGCGGCCTGCTGGGCCTGATCCGCAGCCTGCTGGGCCTGGCCCAGACGGCCCAGCAGGTCGAACTGCTCAGGCAGGGCCACCAGGGCCGCCTGCGCCGCCACCAGCGCGGCCTGCGGGTTGTAGGTGGCGAGGTGGTGATCGATCAGTGCCAGGCGCGGACCCAGATCGCCGGGATTGGCCTTGACCGCGTCGTCCAGCAGCAGCGCCACGGTCTCGCGGGGTGCCCCGGCGCGGCTCGCCAGCTCGGCCAGCGCCAGGCGTGGCGCGCTGTCGCGCGGGTCGGCCTTGACCTGGGCCTTGAACCGCGCCTGGGCCGCCTCGGGTTGGCCGTCCTGCACATCCATCGCGGCCAGCGCCACCACCGACGGCCAATAGCGGGCATCACGCGCCAGCGCCTGGCCGAATGCCGCCCGGGCGGCCACCCGGTCCGGCCGCAGCAGCTGTACCTGGCCGCGCAAATGCGGCGCCAGCGGGCGGTCGGGCTGCTTGCGCTCCAGCACGTCGATCGCCGACAGCGCAGCGCTGTACTGCTGGCGCTGCAAGTGGGTGCTGACCAGCGCCAGATCGGCGGTGGTGCCCGGATCGGACGCGGCCACCGCCTGCAACTCAGCGATTGCCGCGTCATCCTGCCCCCCCGCCAGGTGCGACAGCGCCAACGCGGTACGGATGCGCGGGTCGGCCGGCTTGAGCTGCGCGACCCGATCGAACAAGCGCGCCGCGGCGGCGCCGTTGCCGGCCAGCAGCTGGGCTTGGGCGGCCAGCGTCAGCGCATCGGCGTCGGTGTCGGTGTCGGTGGCCGGGGCAGCACGTCGCGCAGTGGCCAGCAGGGGATCCAGCACCGCAAGCGCCTTGGCCGGTTGCCCTTGAGCCAGGTGGCACTGCGCCAGCAGCCGCCGGGTGAGTGGTGTGCCGGCGTCCATCGACAAGGCGCGGGACAGCAGGATCTCGGCCTGCGCCGGCGCGCCCAAGCGCAGCTCCACCGCCCCGGCCGACTGCAACAGCAGCACATCGTCCGGTCGGCTGCGCAGCAGGCTCTGGAACAGCTCGCGGGCCCGCGGCAGATCGCCCTGGACAAAGGCGAGCTGGCCCTCGTACAGCGCGGTTTGCGGGTGCCGGGGCAAGGCTTTTTTCATCGCCTGGAGCTGGCGGGCGGCGGCGGGCACGTCGCGTCGCATCAGCTGCAGCGTGATCAGCGATGCATGCGCGCCCGCATCGTCGGGCTTGAGGGTCAGCGCCTGGCGGTAGGCCGCCAGCAGGGCGTCCGGGTCGGCACGCTGGCGCGCCAGCAGGTCG
>JBBRZR010000220.1:0-8133 GCA_038236495.1 Burkholderiales bacterium | reverse complement strand
GTCTTTTTGCCAGAGGTCGGGCTCGTCGGCGTCGGCCATGCCGCGTGCCAGCAGCAGCGCGCCCTGGTGGTCGTCGGCCGGCACGTTCAGCGCAAACGCCAGCAGCCGGGCCATCAAGCGCTCTTCGGTCTCGGACGGCTGCAACGGCAGGGTCAGCAGGTGGTCGCCGTAGACATTGCGGTCCATGTCGGCGATTTGCAGGTGGGCTTTGTAGATCGTGGCTTTGATGGCCATCAGGGGCGTGCTCCGTGCGTGCCGTGGGTGGCAGGTGAACCCACGAGGCAAAGGCGGCACTGTGCCACAGCGCCCGCACAATCCACGGCGAGGAGCCCCGGAATGCCCGACAACCCCAACATCGACCGGCCCAGGCCACCCCTGCGCGCAGCGGCCGCCGCCGCCACGCCAACAGCCGACAGCGTCGAAGCCCGGCGCTTCGGCCGCCCGCTCACCGGCTGGCGCCTGCAAGCCTACACCGTCGTCTTCGAGGCCGACACCCGGGCCGGGCGGCTGTTCGACCTGGCCCTGCTGTGGCTGATCGTCAGCAGCGTCGCGGTGGTGATGCTCGACAGCGTGGCCAGCATCCACCAGCAATGGGGTGCGTGGTTCACCGTGCTGGAATGGAGTTTCACAGTGCTGTTCACGCTGGAGTACGTCGTGCGTCTGGCCTGCGTGCGGCACCCGCTGCGCTACGCCAAGAGCCCTTTCGGCGTGATCGACCTGCTGGCGATCGTGCCCACCTACCTGGCGCTGCTGGCGCCGGGCCTGCACGCGCTGATCGACGTGCGGGTGCTGCGCTTGCTGCGCATCTTCCGCATTCTCAAGCTCACCGCCTATGTCGCCGAGTACGGTGCCCTGGGCCGGGCGCTGGTGGCCAGCCGGCGCAAGATCGCGGTGTTTCTGAGTTTTGTGATGCTGGTGGTGCTGGTGATGGGCACGTTGATGTACGTGGTCGAGGGCCCCGAGCACGGCTTCACCAGCGTGCCGATCTCGGTCTACTGGGCCATCACCACCTTGACGACGGTGGGGTTCGGCGACATCACCCCCAAGACCGATCTGGGCCGGCTGATCGCCAGCGTGATGATGCTGCTGGGCTGGGGCACGCTGGCGGTGCCTACCGGCATCGTCAGTGCCGAGTTCACCGCGCAACGCCTGGGCCAGGCCGAGCCCACCACCCGCACCTGCCAGGCCTGCCTGAGCGAAGGGCATTTGCCACAAGCGCGTTTTTGCCGCGATTGCGGCGCGCCGCTGGCCGACTACCAGCAACACTGACGGGCTGCTGCCGCCGCCCGGCCGGGTTGAGGCAGTCGTGCAATCCCCGGGTTACCAGCAGCCGCATCAGCGTCAAAATGGGCCATGCCTGTCGCGCCAGCCCGTTCCGTGCCAGACCCTGATCCGCCCGAACAAGCGGATGTCCAGCGGGCGCGCCTGCGGGCCTACCGGCGCAGTGCGCCGACTGCCGTGCTGGCCAACTTGCTGGTGGCAGCGTTGCTGTTTTGGATCCTGGACGGCGTGGCGGCCACGCCGCTGCGCCCGGCCTGGCTGGCCGCGCTGGCGCTGGCGCTGGTGTTGCGCAGTGCGCTGTGGTGGCACCAGCGGCGCGCCCGGGTAGCGCCGGCTGCGCAGCAGGGCTGGATCAACCGCTACCGCGTGGTGGTCGGCCTGCAGGGGCTGGTCTGGGGCGCGGCCGCGTGGTTGCCGGCCGACCTGGGCGATGCGCAGCTCCAGGCAGCGATGCTGTTTTTGCTGCTGGGCCTGACCTTTGGCGCGATGACGCTGACCTTGTTCGACTTGTACGCCGCCCTGCTGTTTGCCGGCGGTGTTGCCGTGCCCCTGGCCTGGCGGCTGCTGGCGCTGCCGCAGCCGCTGCCACCGGCCACGCACGTCGCCGGCGGGGTGGCCGCGCTGCTGATGGTGATGTGGATCGTCGGTGCCCGCCGTATCGACAGTGCCCGCCTGGCCTGGGCCGCCACCCGACGCGCCGAGGCGGCCAGCGCAGCAGGTGCCCGCGCGGCGCAAGAGCTGCTGCGGCTGATCTTCGAGTACGCCGGCCAGGGTATTTCGGTGTTTGGCCCGGACCTGCGCCTGCGCGCCTGGAACACCCTGGCGCTGACCAACACCGGCCTGCCCGCCGACCAGGTGCATGTTGGGCTGTCGCTGCGCGAGGCCTTGCTCAGCCTGGCGCGGATGGGCGAGTTTGGCGCGGTCGACGCCGAGCGCGAGACGGACCGGCGGCTGGCCTTGCTGGCCAGTCCGCGCGCCAGCGTGACGCGCCAGGTGCGGCCCGACGGCCGCCGCATCGAGATCCACCACAACCCGCTGCCCGATGGCGGCCTGGTGCTGGTGCATGTCGACATCACCGAGCGGCTGGTCTCGCAGGCGGTGTTGGCCGAGCAGCAGCGCATGCTGGCGCTGGTGCTCGAAAACACCGGGCAAGGCTTCTGGTACATCGACAACGACCTGCGCACCACCGATGCCAACCCGGCGATGTGCCGCATGCTGGGTGTCCCGCGGGACCAGATGATCGGGCGCGACATCTACGATTTTGTCGACGAGACCAATGCGCGCATCTTCCGCGCGCATGTGCGCCTGCGCGCCGAGGGCCAGGCCGAGGGCTACGAGATCGCGCTGCTGCGGGCCGACGGCAGCCTGGTGCACTGCTTCAACAACGCCACGCCGGTGTTCGACGATCGGGGCCGCAAGACCGGCGCGCTGGGGCTGTTCTCGGACATCAGCGCCCAGAAACATGCCGAGCAGCAGATCCGGCGCGCCGGCGACGCGCTGGCGCAAAAATCCCAGGTGCTGGCCGCCACGCTCGACAGCCTGTCGCAGGGTGTGCTCAGCGTGGACACGCAAGGCCGCTGCAACACCTGGAACCAACGGTTCATCGAACTGCTGCAGATCCCCGAGGGGCTGATGCAGCAGCATCCCACGCTGGAGGCGTTGCGCCAATTCCAGCTGGTGCATGGCCACTTTGGCGAGCGGTTGGAGCGGCTGGACGACGCCGGGCGCCGCAACATCCTGGGCTTTGCGCAGGGCGACACCCGCCCGGTGGCGCTGCGCTACCAGCGCACCCGCAGCGACGGTTGTTTGCTGGACGTGGCCTCGCACTTTGCTGCCGACGGCAGCCTGGTGCGCACCTACACCGACGTCACCCTGGCGGTGCAGGCCCAGCAAGCCCTGCGCGAGAGCGAGATGCGCTTTCGCACCATGGCCGACGGCGCGCCGGCGCTGATCTGGTTGTCCGGTGCTGAAGGGCTCCAGATCTGGTTCAACCAGCGCTGGCTGGACTACACCGGCTGCACCATGGACCAGGCCCTGGCCGAGCCATGGTCAGACCACATCCACGCCGACGAGCTGGACCACTGCCGCGACCAATTTGCGTCGGCGTTTGCGCAACGCCGCGCCTACACCCTGGAGTTCCGCTTGCGGCGCGCCGACGGCAGCTGGGGCTGGATCGCCGACCAGGGCATCCCGCGGTTTGCCGCCGATGGCCGCTTCGAGGGCTATATCAGCTACGGCTGGGACATCACCGAGCGCAAGGCGGCCGAGGCGGCTCTGTTGGCGGCCAAGGACGAAGCCGAGGCGGCGCGTGAGCAGGCCGAGCGGGCCAACCGCGCCAAGTCGGATTTTCTCTCCCGCATGTCGCACGAGCTGCGCACCCCGATGAACGCGATCCTGGGCTTTGGCCAGCTGCTGCAGGCCGACACCGAGCAGCCGTTGGGCCCCGTGCAGCGCCAGCGCGTGACCGAGCTGCTGCGCGGCGGCCACCACCTGCTGGTGCTGATCAACGAGGTGCTCGACATCGCGCTGATCGAGGGTGGCAACCTGCATCTGGCGCTGGCGACTGTGGACGTCAGCGTGCTGGCGCAGGATTGCCTGAGCCTGGTCCAGCCGGTGGCCCAGGCGCGTGGTGTGGTGCTGACGATGGCCGGCGAGCCGGCCTGCCCGGCCTGGGCCGACACCACCCGGCTGCGCCAGGTGCTGCTCAACCTGCTGTCGAACGCGATCAAGTTCAACCGCCCGGGCGGGCAGGTGCAGCTGGCGTGCCGCAGCGACGGGCAGCAGGTGCTGATCGAGGTGACGGACCAGGGCCCGGGCATCGCGCCCGAGCAGCTGCCGCTGTTGTTCCAGGCTTTCGAGCGGCTGGGCATGGACGGCGCGATCGAGGGCGCCGGCATCGGGCTGGCGCTGAGCCGCCACCTGGTGACGCTGATGCACGGCGAGATCGGCGTGCGCAGCGCGCTTGGCGAGGGCAGCGTGTTCTGGGTGCGCCTGCCGGGCAGTGCGGCAGCGTTGGCTGGGCCGCCGCTGCCTGAGCCGCCCGGCGCATCGGGCGCCAGCCAGCGCCGCCACACCGTGCTCTACATCGAGGACAACGAGGTCAACCAGATGCTGATGGAGGGCATGCTGGCGCACCGGCCCGGTATCGACTTGTGCCTGGCCAGCCTGCCCGAAGCAGGGCTGGCGCTGGCCGCAGCCCAGCCGCCGGACCTGGTGCTGCTCGACATCTCGCTGCCTGGCATGGATGGCTTCGAGGTGCTGCGCCGCCTGCGCGAGATGCCGGCCCTGCGCGCCGTGCCGGTCATCGCCGTCAGCGCCAACGCGATGCCGGCCGACCTGGACGACGCGCAGCGTGCGGGCTTTGCCGACTACCTGACCAAGCCGGTGCACTTGCCGCGCCTGCTGGACCTGGTGGACCGCACGCTGGCGGGGCTGGGCTGAGCCCGCACCTGCGCCGCCCCTGACTTCGCCGCCCCGCGGCCCGGGCGGATCAGCTCGGCTGGTAGGCCAGCCGCACGTAGATCGGCGCAAACGCCTCGGCCTGGGTGATCTCCAGCAGGTGCTCGCGCGACAGCTCCAGCATCGCGATAAAGGTCACCACCAGCACCGGCGTGCCGCGGGTGGTGTCGAACAGCTCGTGAAATTCGGCAAAACGCCGGCCGGCCAGCTTGCGCAGCACGATCGCCATGTGCTCGCGCACCGACAGCTGCTCACGGCTGATCTGGTGGTGCTGGTTGAGTTTGGCGCGCTTGATGATGTCCGCCCAGGCCGATTGCAGGTCGGCCACGGTAACGTCCGGCAAACGCGGCTGCAGGCTTTGCTCGATGTGGATCTGGGCCCGCAAAAAATCGCGCCCGATCACCGGCAGCCGGTCGAGCTGGGCGGCCGACTGCTTGATCTGCTCGTACTCCAGCAGCCGGCGCACCAGCTCGGCCCGGGGGTCTGGGCCCTCGCTGCCGTCGTCGGTCTTCTTGGGCGGCAACAGCATGCGCGACTTGATCTCGATCAGCATCGCCGCCATCAGCAGGTATTCGCTGGCCAGCTCCAGGTTGTGCTTGCGGATCTGGTCGACATAAGTCAGGTACTGGCGCGTCACGTCGGCCAGCGGGATGTCGAGGATGTTGAAGTTCTGGCGCCGGATCAGGTAGAGCAGCAGGTCCAGCGGCCCCTCGAAGGCCTCCAGAAACACCTCCAGCGCATCCGGCGGGATGTAGAGGTCCAGCGGCAGTCGGAACAGCGGCTCGCCATAAAGCCGCGCCAGCGCCACCCGATCGACCGGCAGGGCCTCGGTATCGGTCGGGGTCAAGGGCAGGGCGCTGTCGTCGCCAGCCGGGTGAGGCGTGCTGGCGCTGGCGTGCGGGTCGGCCGGCGGCATGGTGGGGTGGCGGTGGGGGACGGCGGACGGCCGGAGGGCCGGGTTGGCGGCCAGACGGGCTGCCGGATCGGCGGCCGCGGCCCGGCGGCTCAGGGCTTGGCGGGGCGCGGAAAGTACACGTACGGTGACTGCGGCACCGCGGCGTCGTCGAACTCGGCCTGGGCGCTGCGGTCCAGCTGCTTGTCCCACAGCAGGGCCCGGCCGGCCCGCTGTTCGGCCTCCAGCGTCGGCTTCTTGGCCTTCAGTTCGCTGATGAACTGGGTGACGTCGGAGGTGTAGGGCTTCCAGAACAGCGGCATGGTGGGCATCCAGGTCAGGGTCAACCCGGTAGTTTAGTCGGCCATCCGCTGTCAAATCGGCTGCGGCTTGCAGGTTTCCACGGCCTTGCCGTGGCAGCATCGACAGATGTCATCCGAAACCGAGCTCAAGTTCCGCATTCCCGCTGCCCGCCTGGCGGCCGTGCGGCGGGCCGTGGCCACCCGCACGGCGGTGGTCGAACCGCTGGCGGCCGTCTACCTCGACACCCCGGGCGAGCACCTGGCCCAAGCGCGTGTCGCGCTGCGCTTGCGCCGCGAGGGCGTGGTCTGGGTGCAGACCCTCAAGGCCGAGGGCGCAGGTGCCATGCACCGGCTGGAGCACAACGTGCCCCTGGGTGATTCGGGTGATGTGGCCGACACCTGCGGTATGGGCGATGCGGTGCAGCGGCCAGTCAGCGCCGGCCGGCCCGCGCACGATCTGGCCCGCCATGCCGGCACCGAGGCCGGCGCCGTGCTGGCCCGGGTGCTGGCAGCGGCGGGCGGCGCGCCGCTGGTCGAGCGTTATGCCACCGAGGTGCAACGCACCCGCCGCACGCTGCGGCAGGGCGGCGCGCTGATCGAGCTGGCGCTGGACGAGGGACACATTCTCGCGGGCGATGCGTCCGGTGCCGTGTCCTGCGCCATCTGCGAGATCGAGTTCGAGCTGCTGAGCGGCCCGCCGCAGACGCTGTTGGCCGTGGCGTCACGCTGGGTCGAGCGTTTCGGTCTGGTGCTCGATGTGCGCAGCAAGAGTGAGCGGGGCCACCGGCTGGCCACCGGCCAGGCCACCAGCGCGCCCACGCGGGCGCGGCCGCTGACCCTGTCGGACGGCGCCGGCCTGGACGCGGCGCTGGCGGCCATGCTGGGCAATGCGCTGGGCCAGGTACTGGCCAACGCCAGTGTGCTGGCGACACCCGGCGACGCCGCGGCCGCTGCCGATGGCGCCGCCTTGCAGGCGACGCCGGCAGACCCGCCCGTGCCGGACCCCGAACTGCTGCACCAGCTGCGGGTCGGCCTGCGCCGGCTGCGCACCGTGCTGACGGTGTTTGCGGCACCACTGGCGCCCGCGGTGAGCCGCCTGGCGCCAGCCCTGGCCGCCTTGTTTGCCCAGCTCGGCGCGGCGCGCGACCGGGATGCCCTGGCCGATTGGCTGTGGCCGGCCTTGCAGGCGGCCGGTGCGCCCGCGCTGCCACTGCTGGCCGACCCGGACGCCGCCTCGCACCAGGCGCTGGCGGCGCTGCTGGCGTCGCCCGCGGTGCAGCAGCTGTGGCTGGACTTGCTGGGCGCAACGCTGCCAGGCGGCCTGGCCAGCCCGCCCGGCCCAAAGCCGACCCCGGACGCCGCGCGCGCCAGCCGCACCCCCCGCCCGCTGGCTGCGGTGTTGCGCAAGCCGCTGCGGCAACTGCTGCGCCAGGTGCGCCGTGATGCAGCGCGGTTCGACCAGTTGGACGTCGCGGCCCGTCACCGGCTGCGCCGTCGCATCAAGCGCCTGCGTTACGCGGTTGAGCTCAGTGCCTCGCTGTGGCCGGCCAGACGTTGCCGCCGGTTTTTGCGCGTCTTGCAACAAGCCCAGACACCCTTGGGTGAATTCAACGACTGCGTGGTGGCACAGGGCTACTGCCAAACGCTGGCCGCGCAAGACCCGCGGGCCTGGTTTGCCGTGGGTTGGCTGGCGGCGCACCGGCAATCGCTGGAGCCGCGTTGCACGCGGGCCCTGGCACGGCTGGCCAAGGCCGGCGGGTTCTGGTGACGCTGCCCGCGGCCGTGGCCCGCTGCAAGCCCAGGCGGCAGCGCGACGATGCCTCTGTTGCTTTGCGTTACTGATCACCGGCGGGCAAGCCGGTTTGCGGCGCGGGCCGGGCGATAGGATGCTGAAGGGTCTACCGACCCAACCCGTCGAACCCAGGTGGTAGCCAGCGCATGTTGAACACAGTGATGGTGATTGACGACAGCGAGATCGATTTGCTGTTTGCCCGCATCGTGCTGGAGCGCTCGGGCGTGGCGCACCGTCTGGTGCTGCTGGAGTCGGCGCAGCAAGCGCTGCAGTGGCTGGTCGGCCCGCCGACCTGTGCCGTGGACCTGATCCTGCTCGACATCAACATGCCGGGCATGAACGGCTTTGAGTTTCTCGCGGCCTACAGCCAGCAATGTGCCCGCCCGGTGCCGGTGGTGATGCTCAGC
>JBBRZR010000219.1:0-8160 GCA_038236495.1 Burkholderiales bacterium | reverse complement strand
CGCACCATGCTGCACGTCCTGCGTGACCGTGTGCAACGCGCCCAGCGCGACGAAAAACGCGGCATGGCCGGTGCTGCCGAGCGCGTCGCCGCCCACACCGCCAAGCGGGCCGCGTACCGCGCCGCCAACCCCTGATCGCCCGCTGCCCGCACCTGTTGCGGGCACAGGCCCCGGCGCGGGCGATGTTGGCGCGGCCTGGGTCAGCCGCCCGGCCGTCGAGAGTGGCATCCTCGCCAGCCCACGGCCCCAGCACGCCACGCCCTGATGCCCACCCCTGCCGCCGCCCGCATGGCCGCTCCGATGGCCGCTCCGATGGCCGCTCCGATGGCCGCTCCGATGGCCACCCTGAAGCTGCTGGCCCTGCTGCCCGGCGTCAAACCCCGGGTGGCCAAGGACCGGCTCTACGGCGGGCTGCTCAACGCCGTGCTGGCACAACGACCCAGCTTCAACTTCTGGCCCAGCGAGGTGTCGGTCGCCGACTGCGACGAGATCTTCATCCCGGACCGCAAGGGCATCGACCGGGTCAGTCCCAAGGGGGCCGAAGTCTTGCTCAAGCTGTACCGGGACGGCGCGTTGCCGATGTCGGGCAAGGTGCAGAGTGCGGATGTGGCGGAGGTTTTGGCCTATATCTCCAGCGGGCGGGATGGGCCGGCGACAGCAGCGTAGCGGCGGCATGGCCTGCGCTTTGTCCCTGGGCTCTGTGCCACGGGATTGGGCACAGACCAAGCCTGTCACCCGCAAACCTCGGCCACCGGCAAAACGACTGTGTTGGTGTCCAGCAGGTAGGGCCCGGTGCCAGCCATCGCGCCGTCAGCTCAGAGCCTCGACCGCCACGAGAAAATCCTCGTCGCTTACTTCCGCCGGGATTCGACGCAGGATCCGCGCATAGGCCGACCCCTCGCCTGGCCTCAGTCGCGCCAAGCGCACGGCGTCGCCCTGCACCCGGCCGCTGGGCAGCACGTGGAAGTAATCGTCTGCAGCCGTGGCCAGCCAAGCCGATGGCCTGAACATCCACGCACAGCAACGCCCCGGACAGCCGGTACACCGCGCAGCCCTCGATCACGACGTCCCGATTGAAGTAGTCCTTCAACGCATCCACGGGCCCATCGACCTCCCACAGGCCGGACACCACGACGCCGGGCTTGAGTTCCAGCTTGAGCACGCCCTGGCTGGCCCCCATCACATCCAGCCGGCCCACCAAGCGCACCCGCTGCGGGGGCGGCGTGCTGGCAGACAGGTCACTGGCGGCATTGGTTGGCGACAATTGCCCTGCCACTGCGGTGTCCAACCTGGCCGAAGCCGCCGCCACACTGTCTGGCAAGCCGATTCGGGTCAGGTGGCCTCGTGAGAACAGCGCGCGGTACCGCGTAAACCGCCGCAACAAACCGGGGTCGAACCGGTTGCTGTCCTGTCGCCGCGCCGCCACATCGACCAACGCCGCGCCCAACAGTTCAAAAGCGGTCTGCTCCGGCTCCGGTCCGTCGTCGCACAAGCGCTTTTGCCGAAACACCACTGGGGCAACGCTGCCAAAGCGCGGCACGTCGAAACGCAACAAAGTGCGCGAATCGCCGTCCGCGCTGTGCCCGATGAACCGGACGTCGGCCTCGGCCTTCAACGGCAGCGGGACGTGCCCGTGCGGCCGGCTGGCGTTTAAGAAATCCATGCATACGGTGTCCTGCAAGGTGTCATGCAGGTACGACAGCACCGGCCCGATCAGTTCTGGCCGTGGCCTGGCGCCGAGACCTTCCTTGGCCTCCAGGCGAAATGTGCGTTCAACGGTGTCCACAGCGAATCTCCCTGCGCGACGGGCGGGATCCGGGCGGCTGGCGGCGCAAGATTGGAGTCTAGCGACCGGGCAGATCAGGCGCGTCAAACTTCAAACCACCAAGTCACCAAATACCCGGATCGTCGAGACGACCACGGCCTCTAGGCGATCACCGCCCTGGTCAAGATCTCATTCAGCGCCAGATTGATGAAGTAGTTCGACCGCCCCACCTTCACCTTCTGCAGCAAGCCCGCGCCCGCCAGCGCATCCAGGTACTTGGTGGCCGTCAACCGCGACACCTTCAGGTCGCGTTCCACGAATTCGATCTTGGTGTACGGATGCATGAACAGGTTGTTGATCAGGTCCTGGCTGTAGAACTTGAAGCCCGCGCGGATGCGGTGCTTGGTGTCGAGCAGCGCGGCCTTGATGTCGGTGACGGTGCGGATGGTCTGTTGTGCCGTGGTCTCTACCGCCGCCAGCATGTACAGCACCCACTCTTGCCACACCGCGGGTGAGTCGGCCTGCTCACGCACGGCCTGCAGCAGGCGGTAGTAGTCGGGCTTGCTGCGCATGATCTGGCTGCTGAGGTACAGCACGGGGATGTCCAGCAGACCCTTGTTTACCAGGTACAGCACGTTGACGATGCGGCCCGTTCGGCCGTTGCCGTCGTAGAAGGGATGGATGCTCTCGAACTGGTGGTGCGCCACAGCCATCTTGATCAGCGGGTCGGCATCGAAGGCGTCGTCGTCATTGATGAAGCGCTCCAGGTCGCTCATCAACGCCACGATCTGCGTCGGGTCTTGCGGCGGCATGTACACCACCGCGCCGTTGCTGGCCCTCAAGGTCGTGCCGGGCAATTTGCGAAAGCCGGCGTTGTTTTGCTCCAGCTCGGCCTGGATCTGCAGCATGTGGTTGGCCGTGAGCAGGCCGGTCTGCTGCACTCCGCCGGTCACGACGAACCCCCGGGCCGGGCGACGTTCATGGAAAGTGTCGATGGCGTAGACATGTGCGGCTCGACGTGCATAGAAATATGGGCTTTTCTATGCACTTTGCCCAGTATCTGCACCGCAACCCAAGCCGTTAAAAGTGAGCCGCGCCAGACGGTTGAACCAGTTCCGGCCCAGCACATCACCATCAAGCCTCGGCCACTGCCAAACCCAGGTCCCCTGCGATCAGACGGAACTGCTCGAGTGCGGCCTCCAGGTCATCCACGATCTCCTGCGCGATCACGTCGGGCGGAGGCAGGTTGTCGCTGTCGGCCAGCGTGTCATCGCGCAGCCAGAAGATGTCCAGGCTGGCCTTGTCACGGGCCAATAACTCATCGACGCCATAGGCCCGCCAACGCCCGTCCGGGCCGGCCCCGGTGGCCGGGTCAGCCGCTGCGGTCCGGGTGGCCGTCCGGTCGAACCGGTTGCCCGGCTGGTACAGCCGCACAAACTCGTCCAGGTCGGCACGCTTGAGCGGGTTGGTCTTCAGCGTGAAGTGCCGGTTGGTGCGCAGGTCGTAGATCCACAGCGTCTTGGTCCAGGGTGTCTGACTGGCCGGCTTCTTGTCAAAAAACAGCACGTTGGCCTTGACACCCTGGGCGTAAAACAGCCCCGTGGGCAGGCGCAGCAAGGTGTGCAGTTCACACTCGTGCAGCAACTTACGGCGGATGGTCTCGCCGGCGCCGCCCTCGAACAGCACGTTGTCGGGCAGCACCACTGCCGCGCGGCCGTGCACCGCCAGCAGCGTCTTGATGTGCTGCACAAAATTGAGCTGCTTGTTGCTGGTGGTGGCCCAGAAGTCATCGCGCTCGATCACGTCCTTCTCGCTGCCGGCGCGGCCGTCCTCGCCCACGATCACGGTGCTGCTCTTTTTGCCAAACGGCGGATTGGCCAGCACCACCTGAAAGCGCTGGCCCGGGTCAGCCGCCAGCGCGTCAGCCACCTTCACCGGCACGCTTTTCTCAGAGCCTATGCCGTGCAGCAGCAGGTTCATCGCGCACACCCGGGCGGTGGCCTGCACCAGCTCTACCCCGACAAAAGCCGACTCCTTCAGGTGGCGCTTCTGGTCGCGCGACAGGTTGGGCTGCTGCGCCACGATGTGGTTGTAGGCGGTGAACAAAAAGCCGCCGGTACCGCAGGCCGGGTCGCACACCGTCTCGCCGGGTTTGGGGTCCACACAATCGACCATCGCCTGGATCAGCGCGCGCGGTGTGAAGTACTGGCCGGCGCCGCTCTTGGTGTCCTGGGCGTTTTTCTCCAGCAGGCCCTCGTAGGCGTCGCCCTTCACGTCCACGCCCAGTGCGGTCCAGTTCTCGGCGTCGATCAGGTCCACCACCAGCCGGCGCAACTTGGCCGGGTCTTGAAACTTGTTCTGCGCCTTGCCAAAGATCAGCCCCAGCGTGCCGCGCTCCTGGCCCAGCGCCTCCAGCGAATGGCGGTAGTGGTCGAACAGCTCGTCGCCATCGCGTGCCAGCAGCGAGCCCCAGGCCCAGGCCGTCGGGATGATGCTGGCCTGGTCATAAGGCGGCCGGCTGCGCTCGTCGGCCATCTTCAAAAACAGCAGGTAGGTCAGTTGCTCGACGTAGTCGCCATAACTCATGCCGTCATCGCGCAGCACGTTGCAGTAGTTCCAGAGCTTCTGGACAAGGGTGGAGGCGTTCATGGTTGCTGGGTGGCCGGGTTGTCTTGGTTACTGCAGTGCTGGCTGGCGCCAGCAAACAATGGCAAACCATTGTGGTGATTGGGATTTTTCAGCCGGGCTTTGACAGTTGCGGCCAAATCTCATTGTTTTCTTTGGTCGGCCAGCACCCATTGCGAGGGCTCTTCAATGCCTGCCACGCCGAATCACGCGGTTCTTGGCGCCGGGCTGTCGCCCTCCACGCTGCGGTAGGCCTGATCCGGCCGGTTGGGCACATCGGGAAAGCGCAGTTCCAACAGGCCCTCACGCACCATCGCGGTCAAAAAGCGGGTTTGCAGGTTGTCCGCGGCGCGTTGCAGCAACGCGCCCAGCTCTCGGGTGGTCAGCCACCGGCCATTGCACAGCGCAACAATCAGGCCCCTCATTTCGGGCGCTCGCAGCTTGAGGCGCTTTCGGGCTGGCTCGGCGATCGCCAACAACGCGGGGGGGAATTGAAGGGAGTCCTCCAGCGATTGAAGGGAGTCCCGGCTCGATTGAGGGGAGTCCTCAGGCAAATGAGGGGAGTCCCCGCCCGATTGAAGGGAGTCCTCCGGCGAATGAGGGGAGTCTCCACTCACCCGGTAGCTGGCCCATCGGCGCTGATTCTGCTGGGTCAACAAGCCGTCGCGCACCAAGGCCTGCAGCACGCCGGTGATGTCTTTCGGGTGCTCTCCGGTCACCTCCTGCATGCGGCCGTTGGTCACGCTGCCTTCCACCCGGGCAGTCACCACTGCCTGCACCGCCGTCTTGTCCAGCCGATCAAATCGCGCGCCGAATCGCTGGCGCAGCTCTTCATTCACCTCAGGCGGAATCAGGCTCACCATCGGCAGCACCAGCTTCACCCGGTCGGGCTGCAAGGATTCCTCCACCTTCGGTGAGCGCCAGTGTTGAGATCGCCACCCGGCGCGGATCTTGTCCATGCCCGAACCCGCCTTCTCGCCGCCGCCAACCATCTGAAACATCAACTGCAAACTCTTGTTGCGGCACTCACTCACACTGCCACGCAGCAACTGTTCGCGTGATACCAGCAGCGAGCCGGGGTTCGACAGCTCGATCCGGTCGGCAAAGCGCTCGATCACGATGCCGCCCTGGCCGCGATAGTCCGCGTGCACCAGCGCATTCACCGCCGCCTCACGCAGCGCTTCATGCACGATGGTGTCGTCCTTTCGGTACAGTTCCCGGCTGAGCTGGAACGGGATCTTCAAATCTGCCGACAGCCGCTGCACCACCCGCTGGTAGAACTGGAACACATTGCTTTCCCAGGTGCCATCCGGCACCACGCGGTCGGTCCAGCGCACCGCCGGGTCGGCGGACAACCTTTCGCGGTAGTCCACATGAAAGGCCGGCAGCGCCTCTCGCAGCGCGGCAAAACTGCCAAACATCAGCAGCCCGGCCACCGTGGCCCCTTCCATGCCGCTGGCCCGGTCGCGCCGCAGTGCACCCAGCTTGAACATCAGGCCGGCATCGTCTTCCGACAACCAGGGGTGAGCGGGGTCACGCGAGGCAAACCGGTTGCGGTATTGCTTGAGAGTGTCGCCATCGAAGTCGCCCAGGCCGAAATGCTCGACCACCGCCGAGTCGGCCGGCGTCTCCGATTGGTCGGCCAGCATGCGCCGCACTTCCTCGTCGCTGCAGCGGTAGTCACCTTCTTCGGCACGCCGGTAACTGCCGGTCAGCGGGTTGGGGCCTACATACACGGGTCGATCGCGCCGCAATGCGCGCGGCACCCGCACCACCACAAAGCTGCGGCCAGCGTCCTGCAAGGTCTGCACATCGGCATCCGTCAGCAGGTTGCGGCTGACCTTCTGGCGGTCATTCAGCTGGTTCCACAGCACCGTGCGCAATTGCGCGGCATCGGGCACGCCTTCCCAGGCCAGGCCGGCGCCTTTTTCGACCACGCCCAGGATGATGGTGCCGCCCTGGGTATTGGCCATCGCGCTGTAGGTTTCCCAGAAGCTGCCGGGCAAACCGCCACGCGCCGACTTGAATTCGGTGTCAATGCTCTCGGTGGCCGGCTGCAGCGCGGCAAACAGGTCAAGTTGGCGCATCTGCACCTTCCGGCCCGCCAAAGGCCTTGGCCAGCACCGCTTGGCGCAGCGCCTGCGCGCGCTTCAGGTTGGCGTCGACCTGGGCTTCTACGCCGCGCGTGATGGACAGGCGGCGGTCGCACTCAGCAACAACGTCATTGCGCATGCGCTTGCTCGGCCAATGGAGGCTCACGCGCCTCAAATCTGAAGGCGATAAATTAGGCTGCAATGTTTGCGAAAGCGCCGCAAGCACTTGGCTCTTGACCTGAGGCGAATGCAGCTGGGCCAAAAGATAGGCGCCATCCGCCGCCTCCAAGGGACGCAGAATCGCAACCCGCTGGTTCAAAAGCGCTTTAGGCACACCCTCTGGGTATTGACATACCTTGAGAGTGTCTTCGGTTATTGGTCTCGTTAGCGCGATCAGAATGTCATTGGGTTCGACGACAAACCCAATATGACGCGCCAGGAATTGCGTCGGCAAATATTGCTGATTCTTGCAAGCGAACTCGCCATAGCCAACGTTGGCTATTTTGACAACCGGAATACCCTCGGTCGTAAAGTCTTCGCTCTTAAATGCAAAGCCTGAAATTACAGAGCACACGTCCGACACAGAAACTGCAACCAATCCATCGGTTGCCGGAAAAACTTCATTCAGTATCGACTGTCTATAAATTCCGATATTTCGCAGTGCACGCTGTAGACTGGCGATGGCCTCATCCAGGCGCGAAAACTGCTTGTCTAGCTCCGCCACAATACTTCGCTGTTCACTCAGCGGCGGGAATGGCAGTGGAATATCTTCGATACTGCGAGAGGAAAGATGCTTGACGGTTACCGACGATGTAGTCCGGTTGATCGCCAGAAGGTAGGCCGGCAAAACATAGTCAAGCAGTCTTGGCTCATATACACGCGGGTCGACAGAAAGCTTGCAAACTCGCTGATTGAGCAGCGCCGGCGCACCGCGCCACCTTGCACAGTTGAAGTCACCATCCATACCAACAAGCAAATCGCCAGCATTAATCAGAAATCGCTGATCGAACTCCCCAGTATATTTTGTGTTTGTTTCGCCGCTTCCGACGTCCCGTATTCGAATCAGTGGGACACCTGTATCGCGGGAAAACAGTTCAGATTTAAATGGAGCCCCATTCAAGACTTCACCGATATCGCCGATCCTCACCCGGGACCAGTGATTCCGGATCGCAAGCAGCGGGCTGCGGCTCGCCTGAACAATATCACTGACTGAAATAGTCAAAGCCATACCTACGCCACCAACTCCCTATTCAACTCTTCCATCACCGCATTCAACCCCGTCCCAAACAACTGAAACACCCGCGCCAAACCACCCTGCTGATTGAACGGCGCGTAATCAAAATCTTCCACCGAAATCCCCAAACTCGCCGCGATGTGCTCGGCAATCTTCTCCAGCCACCAGCGCTGCTCGGCCGAAAAAACCCGGCCGGCGACTTGTTGCTGCGCCAGCCAGGCCTTGAAGTTGGCAGCCACCCGCTCGGGGTAGGGCACCAGCTCGTTGTCCTGGTGCATCGCAAAACGCACCAGGCTGACCAGGTCGGTCAGGATGCGCTGGCGGCTGGCGCCCTTGACCTTGGTCTGGTCCAACGCCGCGTAGGCCTGCCACAGCGTGGATTCGTCCATCAAATGCGGCGGCGCATGCAGGGCGTCGGCCAGCGCCTTGATGTGCTCAAAGCT
>JBBRZR010000218.1:0-8161 GCA_038236495.1 Burkholderiales bacterium | reverse complement strand
TGTCCGGGACCGGGCCGCCGGCACGCCTACCGGACTACCCTGAGGGCTGCTGGATCAGCGCTTTGGAGCGGCCCGACGCGCTCAAGCCAGGCCCAGTGCTTTCAGCCGGCGGTACAGGGTGCGCTCGCTCAATCCGGCCAGGTGGGCCAGTTCACGGCGTGTGCCCTGGACGGACAGAGCCAGGCGTTGAAGTTCCGCATCGCTGGCCTTGGCGCCGCGCAGCGGCTGAGCCGCACCCAGGGTGGCCAGGGGCGCCGATGCAGGCGCGGGCACGGGCGCCGCCAAGGCGACGCTGTGCAGGCCCAGTTCCTCTGGCAGGTGCTCGCCGCGCAGGATGCCGTCGTCGGCATAGAGCCGGGCCCGGTCCAGCACGTTGCGCAGTTCGCGAATATTGCCCGGCCAGGTGTGGCGCTGTAGCCGCAGCATCGCCTCGGGCTCCACCGACAGCCGGTGCTTGGCCGCGCCACCCCGCTGCAGGAAGGAATCCACCAGCATCGGGATGTCGGCCACCCGCTCGCGCAGCGGCGGCAAATGGATCGGAAAGGCGCTGATGCGGTAGTAAAGGTCCTGCCGGAAGCGCCCATCGGCCACCATCTGCGCCAGCGGCTTGTGCGTGGCCGCCACCAGCCGGAAGTTCGACTGCTGGGTTTCGATGCTGCCCACGCGGCGAAAGGTGCCGGTCTCGATCAGCCGCAACAGTTTGACCTGCATGCCCAGCGGCACGTCGCCCATTTCGTCCAGAAACAACGTGCCGCCTTCGGCTGTCTCCACCAGGCCCTTTTTGCGCGTTTGCGCGCCGGTGAAGGCGCCTTTCTCGTAGCCGAAGAGCTCGCTCTCGAACAGGGTTTCGGTCAGGCCCGAGCAGTCCACCACGACAAAGGGCCGGGCGGCGCGCTCGCTGGCCTCGTGCACAGCCCGTGCAAACAGCTCCTTGCCGGTGCCGGATTCACCCAGCAGCAGCACCGGCAGCATCGACGGCGCCACCCGCTGCACCGCCGACAGCGCGGCATTGAACGCCGCCGCACCCCCCACCAGACCCTCGGCACTGGGCCGCGCCGACGCATTGCGCACGGTCACCAGGCGTTCGACATAGGCCACCACCTCGCGCGCCTCGTCCAGGATCGGCCGCAATTCAACGTTCACATGCTCGGGCCCGCGCGGCGTGTGGTGGATGTGCAGCACCCGGTCCGGGCCCTTCAGCTCGAAGGCCTTCTTCATCGGGCAATGCTCACCGGCCTGGTCGCAAGGCACGTCGTAGTGGTGCGAGACCCGGTAGCACTTGTGGCCGACATAAGGCTTGTCGGTGGTGCCGAACTGGCGCTGGTAAGCGGTGTTGGCGGCCAGGATGTTGTAGTCCGGGTCCAGCACGATCATCGGCTGCGCCTCGTGCTCCAGGAAGGAGATCAAGGCTTGCACCTGCGGCGCCGACCGCAGCGCGCTGGCGTGATGTGGCGACATGGCGGCAGGGCCGTCATTCGGGGCGGGGCGATGTGGGCTCATGAGGCGTTCCGTGGCTCGACCTGCGGTGTTTCGCCCATGAACACGACTTTACCGGGCGGGTGTTGCGCCATTGTGCCCGTTGCTGCCACATCTGCCACCACTGCCAAAGCGGCAGTCATCGCTGCCAAAACCTGACCCGCGCGACTGCCACGGCGCGGTGCCGGCCGGCGCCGTGGCCGGGACGGTCGCGGGTTTTCCCTTTTAATCAAAGGCTTGGACGGGCCAGGGGGTGGCCGGTCGGCCTTGGCACGGGTCTTGATAGTCAGGTCTGCACGGTGGCGTTGTTCGCGCTGCCGGCCCCACTGACCCATCAAGGAGATACCCCATGAAAACCAATGAAGGCACGTTTGACCGTGCGCTGCGCGTGATCGTTGGCCTGGCGCTGATTGCCTTGGCGGCCACGGGCCAGGTTGGCGCCTGGGGCTACATCGGTGTGGTGCCGCTGCTGACCGGTGCGCTGGGCATGTGCCCGCTGTATGCCATTCTGGGCATCAATACCTGCCCGCTGAACCGACGTTGAGCGACTCGCCCGCCAGTACGGAGACCGCCTTGAACCCGCACAGCAAGCTGCAGATCGAGGGCTACTTCGACCCGGCCACCTGGACCGTCAGCTACATCGTGCTCGACCGGGAGACCCGTCAATGCGCACTGATCGACAGCGTGCTGGACTACGACCCCAAATCCGGCCGCACCAGCCACAGCAGCGCTGATCGATTGATTGCCCGCGTGCGTGAGCTGGAGGCCAGCGTGCAATGGATTCTGGAGACCCATGTGCATGCCGACCACCTGTCGGCCGCGGCCTGGCTGAAGCAGAGCTTGGGCGGACAGCTGGGCATCGGCCAACACATCACCACCGTACAGCGGGTCTTCGGCGGACTGTTCAACGCCGGCGCTGACTTTGCCTGCGACGGCCGCCAGTTCGACCACCTGTTTGCCGATGGTGAGGTCTTCCAGATCGGCAGCCTGACGGCCACGGCGATGCACACGCCCGGCCACACCCCCGCCTGCATGACCTACCGGGTCAGCGACGGTGAAGGCGGGCTGGTGGACAGCGCGGCGTTTGTCGGCGACACGCTGTTCATGCCCGACTACGGCACCGCGCGTTGCGATTTTCCGGGTGGCGATGCCCGCACGCTGTACCGCTCGATCAACAAGGTGCTGAGCCTGCCGCCGGCCACCCGGCTGTACATGTGCCACGACTACCAGCCTGGCGGCCGCGAGTTGCAGTTCGTCAGCACCGTGGCTGACGAGCGCGAGCACAACGTGCATGTGCGCAACGGCATCAGCGAGGAGGCGTTCGTGGTGATGCGCAGGGCCCGCGATGCCACGCTGGGCATGCCCACGCTGATCCTGCCGTCGGTGCAGGTGAACATGCGTGCCGGGCAATTGCCTGAGCCCGAGTCGAACGGCATCCGCTACCTCAAGATTCCACTGGACGCGGTCTAGACCGCTGGATTGTCCGCACCCAGCCCCGGTGCCCGGCCTGCAAAGGCGCGGGCACTTGGGTCGTCAAGAGCTGCAGCGCCAAGCAACAGCGGCCGCCCGCCCCTACCCGCCCATCCGGAGACAAACCCATGGACATCAAGCCCCTCACCGCCGAGTTGTCGGTGGCGCCGCAAATCTTGGCCAGCGACCTGCGCGGGATTGCACACGCCGGCTTTCGCGCGGTCATCTGCAACCGGCCCGACGACGAGGGCCCCGACCAGCCCGGCTTCAGTGAGCTGGCCCGCGCGGCGGCCGATCAGAACCTGCCGATCCACTACCTGCCGGCCGAATCGGGCAAGGTCAGCGATGAACAGGGCGCGGCGTTTGGCCGGTTGATGGCCGAGTTGCCCAAGCCCGTGCTGGCGTTCTGCCGCACCGGCATGCGCTCGACCACGATGTGGGCCCTGTCGCAGGCCACGACAACACCGCTGGCGCAGATCATCGAAAACGCCTCGAAGGCAGGCTACGACTTGAGGGGCGTGGTGCGGCGCATCGTCAACGGCGGCAAGACGCCGGTCGAGGTTGCCGATGCCACGCATGACGTGGTGATCATCGGCGGTGGCGCCGCCGGCATTGCCGTGGCGTCCAGCCTGCTGACCCGCAGCCCGGGGCTGGACATCGCCATCATCGACCCGGCCGATATCCACTACTACCAGCCCGGCTGGACCCTGGTGGGCGCGGGCATCTTCCAGGCCGCGACCACGGCCCGCACCATGGCCTCGGTGCTGCCGCGCGGCGTGCACTGGATCAAGTCGGCGGTGGCCGCTTTCGAGCCCGAACGCAACGCCGTCATCCTGGACGGCTGCCGCGTGGTCAGGTACCAACAACTGGTGGTGTGCCCGGGTCTCAAGCTCGACTGGCACGGTATCGAGGGCCTGCACGAGACCCTGGGCCGCAACGGCGTCACCAGCAACTACCGCTACGACCTGGCGCCCTACACCTGGCACCTGGTGCAGCAGTTGCACCGCGGGCGGGCCCTCTTTTCGCAGCCGCCGATGACGATCAAATGCGCGGGCGCGCCGCAAAAGGCGATGTACCTGTCGGCTGACCACTGGCGCCGCAATGGTGTGCTGGGCGCCATCGACATCCAGTTTTGCAACGCCGGCGCGGTGCTGTTTAGCGTGGCCGACTATGTGCCGGCCTTGATGGACTACGTCAAGGCCTACGGCATTGGCCTGAACTTCGGCCAGACCCTGGTGTCGGTGGACGGCCCCGGCAAGAAAGCCGTGTTCAGCCAGTCCAAGCCCGACGGCAGCAAGGCGCTGATCACCCGCGAATTCGACATGCTGCACGCCGTGCCGCCGCAGAAGGCGCCCGACTTCATCCGCATCAGCCCGCTGGCCGATGCCGCCGGCTGGGTCGACATCGATCCGGGCACCCTGCGGCACAAGACCTTCGCGAACATTTTTGCGCTCGGCGATGTGGGCAACAGCCCCAACGCCAAGACCGCAGCCGCCGCACGCAAGCAGGCCCCGGTGGTGGCGCACAACCTGCTGGCCCAGCGCGGCGCAGCCAAAGGCGAGGCCCGATACGACGGCTATGGCTCCTGCCCCTTGACGGTGGAGCGCGGCAAGATCGTGCTGGCCGAGTTCGGCTACGGCGGCAAGCTGTTGCCCAGCTTCCCCAAGTGGTTGATCGACGGCAGCAAACCCTCAACACTGGCCTGGTATCTCAAGGAACGGGTGTTGCCGCCGCTGTACTGGGACGCGATGCTCAAGGGCCGCGAATGGCTGGCCCAGCCCGAGATGACCCGATAAGCGGAGCCCTGGAATGGCAACAAGTCTGCTGGCACTCGGTCTTGGTGCGGTGGTTGGACTGATCCTCGCGCTGGCGGGTGCCGGTGGCGGCATTCTCGCCGTGCCGTTGCTGGTCTTCGGCCTGCACCTTTCGATCATGCAGGCGGCCCCTGTGGGCCTGATCGCCGTCGGTGCGGCTTCGGCGTTCGGCGCGGTGCTCGGCTTGCGTGAGGGCCTGGTGCGTTACCGTGCAGCGGCCTTGATCGGCATCACCGGGATGCTGCTGGCCCCGCTGGGCGTGCGGCTGGCACGGTTGATCCCCAATGCACCGCTGATGGTGGCGTTTTCGGTCTTGCTGGCCTGGGTTGCATTTCGGATGTTCAAACAAGCACGGCGGACGGCTGTTGGCCAGACTGAGAGCCCACCTGCGCACGCTCAGCTGCCGTGCGTCCTGAACCCCAGCGACGGTCGCCTGATCTGGACCTTGCCCTGTGCCTGGGCCCTGGCGGGGACAGGCGCCGTGTCGGGCATCCTGAGCGGCCTGCTGGGCGTCGGAGGCGGCTTTGTCATCGTTCCTTCCCTCAGTCGCTACACCAACCTCGCCACGCGCAGCATCTTTGCCACTTCGCTGGCGGTGATCGCGCTGGTGTCGGTGGGCGGTGTGACTGCCGCAGCATGGCAAGGGTCCATCGCCTGGGCCGTCGCCGTGCCCTTCGCCATCGGTGCCATTGGCGCCTTGCTGACGGGCCGATTGATCGCTGCCCGTCTGGCCGGCGCACGCCTCCAACAGGCCTTCGCCGTGACCAGCGGCGGGGTGTCCGTGCTGCTGCTGGCGCGTGGGATGGGCTGGATCGCCGCCTGACCGGCCGGCTCCCCAAGCGTTGGCATGTGTGGCGTGGCATCTCAGACACGGGGCGTCGTGACCCCGAATCCGGACGAACTTGGAACTTGATCCGCATGGGCCGACTCCCATTCGGCTGACACGCCCGGGAGTCCACACCATGCCGAACGAGTTCGACGATGCCATCGATGTGGCGATCTGGCACCGCAGCCCAACCGGTGGCGACGGGCGAACCTTGTCGGCCCGCCCGCCGGTCGCCCGGCTGACGTCGCGCCTCTATGCCACCGCCAATGCACCGCTGCGCGCCAAGATGCTCGCCGGCTTGTTGCGGCCGCTCAGTCCCTTGGGATTGGTGGCCATCGCCGCCGGTGCCTTCGGCGGCTTCCTGCAGCGCGGCGGCACTGAGGGTGTTCGGGTCGCCCTCGACGATGTCGGTCGCTACACGAACGACCAGATCTTCGAACTGGCGCGGTTCGTCGAGCAGGTCAGTCCGGATGCCCTGCAGCAGGTGGCCAGCCTGGTGACCGACAGCCCCACCGGGATGGCCGCCTTCAGCGTTTCGGTGGCAATGCTGCTGTTGCGGTCGTTGCAGAGACCGCCTGACCGCGTTCGCCAGATTCCCACGCCGCCCGAGGCAACGCCCAAGAAGGATGCCTGAACGGGCCTGCCGAGGCCGGGTGCCATGCAGGCGATCCCGCCAACGCCCATGCCAGGCCACCGCCAAACCACCGCGTCAAAAACGCGGGTCGACCACCTATCGGCGCCGCGCCACCAGCCCGATCAGCGCCGAGCGGCCCTTGTGTCCGCTGCCTTCGGCCACGTCGGCGTCGTACTCGCTCAAGGTCAGGATCTCCAACTCGGCAAACGCCGCACGCAATATCTGCTCGGTGTACAAGTGCGAGGCCAGCGGCGGCCCACCGGTGCGGAACTCGAGTTGCCTGGGGGTGTAGCCCTGCAGCACCAGCGTGCCGCCGGGCTTGAGGCTTTGCACGATGCGTTGGAACAGGCGCTTGCGCTGTTCAGGGTCGGCAAACTGCACGAAGATCGCGGCCACGCCGTCGCAGCTGGCCAGCGGCCAGGCGTAGCTGTCGCAATCGGCCACCGTGAAGTTCACCGACACGCCGTTCTCGACCGCCAGGCGGCGCGCTTTGGCAACGCCGGCCTCGGCGATGTCGAAGGCATCGACCACCAGCCCTTGGCCGGCCAGCCAGACACTGTTGCGGCCCTCGCCGTCGGCAACGCTGAGCACGCGCGCACCCGGCGCCCAAACGGCCGCATGCCCGCGCAACCATTCGTTGGGCGCCGTCCCGAAAAGGTAGTCGGCTTCGGCAAAGCGGCGGTTCCAGGTGCCGGCGGGGTCGGCAAACGGTGTCTGGGGTGTTGTGGTCATGGATACCTCACGGTGTGTTGTCGTTGCGCAGTCACGGCCCGCGCGGGATTGAACGCGGTCGATTTCACCTGATGCTGCTGACAAAGTGCAAAGCCTGCAGCAGCGACAGCTGCCACGCGCGACGCCAGCCATGCCGCCGCGCCTCCTGCGACACCCAGCACCCAGAGGCCAACGGGCAGCGCCACGGGCCCGAGAGCGATAGACAGCAGACTCATGTCTGGCCCTGCCCGCCGCCCGGCGCCGGCGCGGCAAAAGCCGCCTGCAGGAAGCCCACCAGTGCAGACGAGTGAGGCGCCAGCGCCTGACGCAGGTCGTGGTCACCGTCCACCAGCAGCAGCTGGGCGTGGCCAGCGGCGGCCAACAGGCGCTTCGCATCGCCGGCCGGCACGGTGGCATCGCTACGGCCGTGCACCAGCAAAGTCGGGCAGCGCAACCGAACGATCGTGTTGAGAGGCGCGATCTCGTCGAAGCTCGCGCCTATCACCCGCTGCACATGGCGCAGGACGTACCAGCCGAGCACGGGATACGGCACCCGCTTCTCGGCCATGAAGCGCCGCATCACTTCCTGCGGGTGGGCAAAGGCGGACAGGCTGACCACGGCGCGCACGTCGTGGTGGCGGGAGGCATGCAGCAGCGCGGCGGCCGCGCCGACCGAGTGTCCCAACAGCGCCAACCGGTCGGCGGCAATGTCGGGCTGCGTGCGCAGCCAGGCCAGGCCAGCGGCGATGTCCTCTGCAAAGCGAGGCATCGAGGTAAAGGCCTCGTCGTCGCTGCGGCCGTGGCAACGTGCATCCAGCAGCAGCACCGCGAAGCCTGCAGCATGCAAGGGCGGCACCACCGCCCCCATCATGGACGCGTTGGCACCCCAGCCATGCATCACCAGCACGGCTGGCGCAGGGTGCTGCGCCGCCCGTGGCGGGGACACCATCCAGCCGAACAACTGCTTGCCGCGCGGGCCGGCGATCCGCACCTCCCGCACCGCATCGCCGACGACAGCCGGATCGGGCACCCCCTGGCAGTGCGGCAGGCGCGGCGCACGCAGGCCACGCACAATCGCTGCATGCGCCAGCCTGCGCAGGCCCCATGCACAGACCGCCGTGGCCGACGCTTCAATGATCATGCCGTGACGGCCCAAGGGGGTACCCGGGCAGCTCGGCATGGCCGTCGAGCATGGCCCGGGCAGGCGCATGACCAACGCCGGCCGTGGTG
>JBBRZR010000217.1:0-8216 GCA_038236495.1 Burkholderiales bacterium | reverse complement strand
CTGGACCCCGACAACGCCTGGGTGCGGCTGGCGATGGACACACTGGCCAGCGCCACCGGCGTGCGGCCGGCGCTGCTGCCCAACCTGGGCGGCAGCCTGCCCAACGATGTGTTTGCCGACATCCTGGGCCTGCCCACGGTCTGGGTGCCGCACAGCTACCCGGCCTGCTCGCAGCACGCGCCCAACGAGCATGTGCTGCCGGCGCTGATGCGCCAAGGCCTGGGCATGAGCGCCGCCCTGCTGTGGGCGGTGGGCGAGCAAGCCGCCGTGCTGCCGCGCCGCCCCCGCTGAATCCCGCCCTTCATCCGGAGCCACCCGATGACCGATGCCATCGCCCTGCCCCAGCAGACCTTCAATGTCAGCCACCTGGACGAGGCGGATTTCAAGACCGGCGGGCTGCGCGCCTATTCAGCCTACCGGGACCTGGGCGTGGCGGCGGCCACCGGCGGGCTGGCCACCGCCCAGGTGATCCGCATGACAGCGCCGTTTGCCGACAGCTCGAGCCAGCGCCACCACCATGAGGTGCAGTTCCAGCTGGTCTATGTGCTCAAGGGCTGGTTCAAAACCGATTTCGAGGGCCAGGGGCCGCAGTTGATGACCGCCGGCGCGTGCTGGACCCAGCCGCCGGGTATCCGGCACACGGTGCTGGGCTGGTCGGACGACTGCGAGCTGCTGGAGGTCATCCTGCCGGCGGTGCACCGGACGGTCAACGACGACTGACGGGACGCAGGCGGGCCGCCGGCTTGCCATCCGGCAAGCTCAACCGGCAAGCTCAACCGGCAAGCTAAACCCGCAGGGCGGCTGGATATTGTTCGGCCGCTTGTCGTGATTTTCTTGTTTTATTCTGCGTAACAACGCCTAGCCTAGCGGACCTGCCAACCTCCCCCACCGGAGCACCCCATGTCCGACGTTTTCCCGCTGCCCACCGTCTCGCGCCTGCCCGCACCCTGCCGGGACGAGGCCGCCGTGCTGCAAGACCTGCTGGCGGGCTTGCAGCACGGCGGCGGCGCCGGCAGCGGCGCCGGCCTGGACTGGGCGGCCGTGATCGAAACCGCTCGGCCCTGGGTGCAGGCGGTGCGCGGCAAGCCGGCGCCGTTCTGGGCGATGGAGTCGCTGCTGCGCGAGTACCCGATCTCCGGCGCCGAGGGCCTGGCCCTGATGCGCCTGGCCGAGGCGCTGCTGCGGGTGCCCGACGCCCAGACCGCGATTGCGCTGACGGCCGACCAGCTGGGCCGGGCCGATTTTTCAGGCGCTGCGGCCGACGGCTCACCGCACAAGCTGCTGGCCGGGCTGTCGGCCAGTGCGATCGGGTTGGCCAAGCGGTTTCTGCCCGGCGATGGCACCGGCCAGGGCGGCCAGCCCGGCCTGATCGACCGCCTGGGCGCCCAGACCGTGGTGGCCGCCACCGTGCGTGCCATCGGCCTGCTGGGCCGCCAGTTTGTGCTGGGTCGCCACATCGCCGAGGCGCTGGGCGAGGCCCGCAGCCAGCGGCGCAGCCAGCCGCGGCTGCGCTTTTCGTTCGACATGCTGGGCGAAGGCGCCCGCACCGATGCCGACGCGCTGCGCTATGGCACGGCCTACCGCGAGTCGCTGCAGGCGATTGCCGCGTCAGAGGCCGGGGCAGCCGGCGCCGGCCCGGCCGAGCGCGACGGCCTGTCGATCAAGCTGTCCGCGTTGCACCCGCGCTATGAAGAGTCCCAGCTCGACCGGGTGATGACCGAGCTGGTGCCGCGGGTCATCGCGCTGATCGACATCGCCGCCGCCGCCGACCTCAACCTGACGATAGACGCCGAAGAAAGCGACCGGCTGGAGCTGTCGCTGGCGGTGTTCGACACCCTGGCCCGGCACATCCAGGCCACCGTGCCGCACTGGACCGGCTTTGGCCTGGCGGTGCAGGCCTACCAGACCCGGGCCCGCGAAATGATCGACGCCGTGGCGTCGATAGCCCGCGCGCGCGGCCTTCGCTTCATGGTGCGGCTGGTCAAGGGCGCGTACTGGGACGGCGAGATCAAACGCGCCCAAGAGCTGGGCCTGGCCGGCTACCCGGTGTTCACCCACAAGCACCACACCGACATCGCCTACCTGGCCTGCGCCCGCGCGCTGTTGGGCCACCACGCGGTGATCCTGCCGCAGTTCGCCACCCACAACGCCGGCACCGTCGCGGCCATCCTGCAAATGGCCGACGCCGCGCACCATGCCGACCCGGCCGCCGGCCGCTTCGAGATGCAGCGCCTGCACGGCATGGGTGAGGGCGTGTTCCGTGAGCTGATGGCCGCCCGCCCCGACCTGAACCTGCGCATTTACGCCCCGGTGGGCGAGCACCGCGACCTGCTGGCCTACCTGGTGCGGCGGCTGCTGGAGAACGGCGCCAACTCGTCGTTCGTGCACCAGCTGACTGACGCCGGCGTGGCGCCTGAGGACTTGCTGCGCTCGCCGCTGCAGCCCGCGGCAACGCCAGGCCAGCCGGCGCCGGCCACGTTGTACGGGCCGGCACGGGCCAACAGCCACGGCCTGGACCTGGCGGTGCCCGAGCAGCGCGCGCCGGTGCTGGCAGCGGTGGCGGCCACGAGGGCAGCAGCAAAGCCCGCCGTTGCCGAGGTGCCCGCCGCCCAGGTAGCCGAGACCGTGCACCAGGCCATGACCACCCTGGCCGCCGGCTTCACCGCCTGGTCGGCCCGTCCGGTGGCCGAGCGTGCCGCCATCCTGCACCGCGCCGGTGACCTGCTGGACCAGCGACTGGCGCAGTTTTGCGGCCTGCTGGTGACCGAGGCCGGCAAGACCGCTGGCGACTGCGTGGCCGAGGTGCGCGAGGCGGTGGACTTCTGCCGCTACTACGCCGTTCAGGCGGCCGAGAAACTCAGCCCCATCAGCCTGCCCGGCCCCACCGGCGAAAGCAATGAGTTGCGGCTGCACGGCCGCGGCGTGTTTGTCTGCATCTCGCCGTGGAACTTTCCGCTGGCGATCTTTGCCGGCCAGGTGGCAGCCGCCCTGGTCACCGGCAACGCCGTGGCCGCCAAACCGGCCGAGCAGACGCCGGGCGTGGCCGCAGCGTTTGTTGACCTGTTGTTCGAGGCGGGCGTGCCGCGCGACGCGCTGGCCCTGCTGCACGGCCCGGGCGAGACGGTGGGCGCTGCGCTGGTGGCGCACCCGGCCACTGCCGGTGTGTGCTTCACCGGCAGTACGCCGGTGGCCAAGGCCATCAACCGCAGACTGGCGGCCAGCGACGGCCCCATCGTGCCGCTGATCGCCGAGACCGGCGGGCTGAACGCGATGATCGTCGACAGCAGCGCATTGCCCGAGCAGGTGATCGACGCGGTGGTGCAAAGCGCCTTCCGGTCCGCCGGCCAGCGCTGCTCGGCCCTGCGCCTGCTGTGTGTGCACGACAGCATCGCCGACCATCTGATCACGATGCTGGGCGGGGCGATGGCCGAGTTGCGCCTGGGCGACGCCGCCGACCTGGCGACCGATGTCGGCCCGGTGATCGACGCCGAGGCCCACGCCGGCCTGAGCCACCATATCGATCGCCTGGGCCAACAGGCCCGCCTGCTGGCGCGCAGCGCCATGGACTCGCGCTGGGCCGCCAGCCATATCGCCCCGGTGGCGTTCGAGATCGACCAGGTCGAGGACTTGCGTACCGAGGTCTTCGGCCCGGTGCTGCATGTACTGCGCTGGCGTGGCGATGTCGAGGCGCTGGTGGCGCGCATCAACGCCCTGGGTTACGGCCTGACGCTGGGGGTGATGACACGCATCGACAGCCGGGCGCTGCGCATCGCAGCGCTGGCGCGGGTGGGCAATGTCTATGTCAACCGCAACATGATCGGCGCGGTGGTCGGCGTGCAACCGTTTGGCGGCGAGGGTCTGTCGGGCACCGGGCCCAAGGCCGGCGGGCCACACTACCTCACCCGTTTTTGCGCAGAGCAAACCTTGACCATCAACACCGCGGCGGCCGGCGGCAACGCTGCGCTGCTGGCCGGCGGCGACGGCAGGATCTGACCGGTACGGACTGATGTCACGAAAGCCGGTACACCAATCGCCGGGCGTGGGCGGGCCTGGGTCATAATTTTTGGCGGTGGATCCGGCCAACGGCCCGGCTCCCGCATCCGGCGATTCAACCCAAGGGGCTCCCTTTGACAACAACGATCCATTCCGGCGCCCTGCGGGCCACGCTGAGACCCGTGCTGCTGGCCGCCCTGTTGGCCACGGCGCTGGGGGTGACAGGCTGCGGTGGAGCCACCAGTGAGGCCAAGCTGCTGGCGTCGGCCAAGGACCACCTGGCCAAGCAAGAAACCGACGCTGCCCGCTTGCAGATCAAGAACGTGCTCCAGAAAAACCCGGAATCGGGCGAGGCGCGCCTGATGCTGGGCAAGCTGATGTTCGAGGCCGGCGACATGGCCGGCGCCGAATCCGAGCTGGGCCGCGCGCTGGAGCTGGGCCAACCCGAGGTGGCCGTGCTGCCCAGCCTGGCCGGCGCGCTGGTGGCGCTGCAAAAGGGCCGGGTGCTGGTGCAGCGCTACGCAGCACTCGACCTGCCCGACCCGGTCGCCGATGCCGAACTGAAGACCCAGCTGGCCACCGCCGAGGCCATCGACAACGACCTCAACGCCGCCGAGGCGATGCTGGCACGTGCGCTGCGCAGCGCACCCCAGCATGTACCGGCGCTGCTGCTGCGCGCCCGGCTGGCCAGCGCACGGGGCGACAACGCCGCCGCCCTGAGCCAGCTGGACGCGCTGCTCGCGCTCGCACCGACCCGTGGCGACGCCTGGCTGCTCAAGGGCGACCTGCTGCAGCGCGCCACGCCGCCCGATATGGCTGGCGCCACGGCCGCCTACACCCAGGCGGTCAAGGTCCAGCCCGACCTGGTGGCGGCCCACAACGCGCTGGTCATGCTGTTGCTGGCCAAGCCCGACATCGCGGCCGCCACCGTGCAATGGACCGCGATGCAAAAGGCCGCGCCCAAGCACCCGCAAACCTTGCTGCTGGAGGCGGTGCTGGCCGAGGAAAAGGGCGACCACAAACGCGCCCGCGAAATCACCCAGCTGCTGCTGCGCGGCTCGCCCAACAACCCGCAGGTGCTGATGCTGGCCGGCCAGGCCGAGCTCAAGCTCAACTCGATGGCCCAGGCCGAGGCCTACTTTGCCAAGGCAATGCAGGTGGTGCCCAAGGCGGCGCAGCCGCGGCGCCAGCTGGCCCAGGTGCAGCTGCGCACCGGCCAGGCCGACAAGGCCATGGTCACGCTGCGGCCCCTGGTGGACGCGGTGCCGCCGGATGCCCAGGCGATCACGCTCTACGCCCAGGCCCAGCTGATGACCGGCGACACCAAGGGTGCCGAAGCCAGCTTTGCCCGGGCTGCCAAGCTCAAGCCCGACGATGCACGCCTGCGCACCACGGTGGCCTTGTCACAGCTGGGCAAGGGCCAGGACGCCACCGCGCTGGCCGAGCTGCAGTCCATCGCCTCCGCCGACAAGGGCAACTCGGCCGACCTGGTGCTGATCACTGCCCGCATGCGCCGCAACGACTTCGATGGCGCGCTGAAGGCGGTGGACGTGATGGCCGCCAAGATGCCCGGCCAGCCGTTACCCGACCAGATGCGCGGCCGCATCGCGCTGCAGCGCCGCGACCTGGCCGGCGCCCGCCAACATTTCGAGGCGGCACTGACCAAAAACGCCGACTACCTGCCCGCGCTGGCCGGCCTGGCCGCGATGGACCTGGATGCCAAGCAGCCCGACGCCGCCAAGGCGCGCTTCGAGGCGGTGCTCAAACGCAACCCGAAAAACGCCAGTGTGATGCTGGCACTGGCCGAGATCAGCAAGCGCAGCGGTGGCAAGCCCGAGGACACCGCCAAATGGCTGGAGCAGGCCGTCAAGGCCGAGCCGGGCGAGCTCACGCCGCACCTGCAGCTGGTGGACCACCACCTGGCGAACCGCCAGGCCAAGCTGGCCATCAACGCCGCGCAGGCCGGCCTGATCGCCCTGCCCGACAACGCCGAGTTGCTGGACCGCCTGGGCCGCGCCCACCTGATCGACGGCGACACCCAGCAGGCCATCACCGCGTTCAACAAGCTGGCTGCGCTCAACCCCAAATCGCCGCTGCCCCAGTTGCGCCTGGCCGACGCCCAGGCCGCCGCCAAGAACAAGCCCGCCATGGCCGCCGCTGTGCGCAAGGCCAGCGAGATCGCGCCCAACCAGTTGATCGTGCAGCAAGCGGTGGCCAACCTGGCGATGATGGACGACAAGCCGGCGCAAGCCCTGGCGGTGGCGCGCACGGTGCAAACCCAGCATCCCGAAGATGCCACCGGCTTCCTGATGGAAGCTGAAGTCGAGATGCGCCAGAAAAACTGGGATGCCTCTGCCGCGGCCCTGCGCAAGGCGCTGACGCGCCAGCAGCCCGGCGATGCGGCACAGCGCCTGCATGCGGTGCTGGTCGCGGGCAAGAAGCCCGCTGATGCCGACAAGATGGCCGCCGACTGGCGCAAGAGCCATGCCGCGGACATGGGCTTTGTGCTCTACCTGGGCGATGTGGCCATGGCCGCCAGCAACGGCAGCCTGGCCGAGCAGCACTACCGGACCGTGCTCGAGACCCAGCCCGACAACGTGCTGGCGCTCAACAACCTGGCCTACGTGATGGCGCTGGCCAAAAAGCCGGGCGCGGTGGCGCTGGCCGAACGGGCCTTGAAGGTGGCGCCGGCGTCGGCCGCGGTGATGGACACGCTGGCCTTCAGCCTGGCTGCCGAGAACCAGCTGCCCCGCGCCATCGAGCTGCAGACCCGGGCCGTGGCCGCCGCGCCCGAGGCCGCGCAGTTCCGCCTGCAATTGGCCAAGTTGCTGCTGCAATCGGGCAACAAGCCCGCCGCCCGCACCGAGCTGCGTGCGCTGGAAAAACTCGGCCCGGCGTTTGCACGTCAGGCCGAGGTGGCCGAGCTGATCAAGACCACCGGCGGTTGAGCGCCCGGGCCAGCCACAGCGGCCGGTTCAGCCGCCCGCGCCGCAGGCGCTGTACAGGCAACGCTTGTACTCGAACCAGAACGGATGCCAGAAGCCCATGAAGCGCTGCGTCATCACCACACCGGCCAGGCCGCTGGCGGGTGAGACAAACCAGTGCGTGCCGGCCAGGCCGCCCCATTGCAGCTCGCCCACCGCCGCCTCGGGCTGGATCGCCGAGGCGCGCCGGGCGTAGGCGCCGCCCAGGCCAAAACCCAGGCTGGGCACGGCACCGCTGGCAAAAAACTGCACGCTGCGCTCAGTCGGCAACTGGTCTGCAAACAGCGCCGCCAGCGTGGCGGATTTCAGCAGCGAGGGCCGGCCCGGCATCAACTGGCGCAGCAGGCCCAGCATGTCGGCCTGCGTGGTGAACAGGCCGCCGGCACCTGACTGGCGCGGCACCGGCTGCAGGTAAGCGCCCGGCCAGGGTGTGTCGTTCAAGCGCTGCAGGCCGGGTTTCATCACGTCCACCAGATCACCCCGGTACAAGGCCGCCAAGCGGGGCACCTGGTCGGGCCGCAGCACAAAGCCGGTGTCAACCAGGCCCAGCGGCCCGAAGATGCGCGACTGCAGCGCAGCGCCAAAAGTCTGGCCGGTGACGATCTCGGCCAACCGGGCCAGCACATCGATGCCGGTCGAGTACTCCCAGCCCTCACCGGGCTGGAAACACAGCGGCAGCGTGGCCAGCAAGTCCATCTCCTCGGCCAGCGTGCTGTCGGGCCGGCGCACACCCGAGGCCAGGTAGGCGTTGTAGATCACCGTGCCGGGGTCGAACACGCCGTGGCTGAAACCGGCCTGGTGGCTGAGCAGGTGGCGGATCGTGATGTCGCGCTGCAGCGGCTCGGTGTCGGTGATCGCCAATGCGCCGGGACGCAGCACCTGCACCTTGCCCAAGGCCGGGATCCAGGCCTTGATCGGGTCGTCCAGCCCGTAGTGGCCCTCATCGGCCAGCAGCAGCGCCAGCACCGAGGCAAACAGCTTGGTGTTGGAAAACGCGCGGTGGATGTGGTCGGGCCGCAGCGGGGTGCCCGCCTCCCGGTCGGCCTGGCCGCTGCAGAACAGATCGACCAGCTCGCCGCGCTGCAGCGTGGCGGCGGACACACCGGCCAGACGGCCTGCGTCCACCTCGCGCTGCAGCACGGCGTGGGCGGCGCTGAAGTCGGGCGTGGCGCGGGTCATGCCGGGTGCCAGGTGCCGCCGGTCTCACCGCCCTCACTGCCGGCCAGGTGGCGGGCGCGG
>JBBRZR010000216.1:0-8266 GCA_038236495.1 Burkholderiales bacterium | reverse complement strand
GCCACCCAGATCACCACCTGCAGGTCACGCAGTCCGCCCGGGCTCTCCTTGCAGTTGGGCTCCAGCGCGTAGGGCGTGTCCTCGTACTTGGTGTGGCGCTGCTGCATCTCCAGCATCTTGGCGCGCAAGAACGCCTTGGCGTCCATCAGCGCTGCGGTGTCGCGCTGGAAGGTGATGAACAGCTTGCGGGCGCCGCAGACCAGGCGCGCTTCGAGCATCGAGGTCTGCACCGACACATCGGCCCGAGCCTCTTGCACACATTCGGCCACCGTGCGCACCGCCGAGCCGACCTCCAGCCCGATGTCCCAGCACGCGGTGATGAAGGCCTCGATCGCGGCCTTGAGCGGGCTGCCGGCGTCGGTGTTGGCGTTGTCGGGCAGCAGCAGCAGCAGGTCGATGTCGCTGTGCGGCAGCAACTCGGCACGGCCATAGCCGCCCACGGCCACCAGCGCGACCGAGCCCGGCATCGAGTTGCGGGCCCACAAAGTGATCAGCGTCGCGTCGACATGGCGAGTCAAGGCCTTGATCAGCCGGGTGGCCGCCGGCGCCGTGGCGCGGCTGGCCATGAAGTGGCTGATCAGCGCCTTCTTGCCGTCCCGAAAGCTGGCACGCAGCGTGGCGAGATCAAACCCGGGCGGGGTTTCAGGTGCAGTGTCGGGCGCATGACCGGGCGCATGACCGGGCGCATGACCGGTCGCATCACCGGGCACCTCTTCATCAGCAGCCATGCAAGCGCAAAGCCGGCGGCTCAGGCCGCAGCCATGGCTGGGCTGATGAAAGCCGGCGGCGGCGGCGAGCCGGCCGAGAGCGTCAACACCTCATAGCCGGTCTCGGTGACCAGGATGGTGTGCTCCCATTGGGCGGAGAGTGAGCGGTCCTTGGTGACGATGGTCCAGCCGTCGCCCAGCTCGCGGATCTCGCGCCGGCCGGCGTTGACCATCGGCTCGATCGTGAAGATCATGCCCGGCACCAACTCTTCAAGCGTGCCGGGCCGGCCGTAGTGCAGCACCTGCGGGTCTTCATGAAACTTGGAGCCGATACCGTGGCCGCAAAACTCACGCACGATCGAAAACCCCTGGTTCTCGGTGAAGACCTGGATGGCGTGGCCGATGTCACCCAGCCGGGCGCCGGGCTTGACTTTGGCAATGCCCTTCCACATCGCGTCGTAGGTCAACGCGCACAGCCGTTTGGCGGCAATCGAGCCTTCGCCGACGATGAACATGCGGCTGGTGTCGCCGTGCCAGCCGTCCTTGATCACGGTGACGTCGATGTTGACGATGTCGCCGTTCTTGAGCGGTTTGTCGTTCGGGATGCCGTGGCAGACCTGGTGGTTCAGCGAGGTGCAGATCGACTTGGGGTAGGGCACATAGCCGGCAGGCTGGTAGTTCAGCGGCGCGGGGATGCCGCCTTGCACATGGACGATGTGGTCGTGGGCCAGCTTGTCGAGCTGCTCGGTGGTGACGCCGGGCAAGACGTGCGGCGTCAGCATGTCCAGCACTTCAGAGGCCAGACGGCCGGCAATGCGCATGCCGGCGATCTCGGCGGGTTGGGTCTTGAGGGTGATAGCCATAGGTCAAATTATCCCACCTCAACTTAGAATGCCGGGTTTACACGGGCATGGCCCTCTGGTGTGAGGTCAGCGGCATCACTCAGCGTGGTCCCGTGCGGCGGGCGCCCGGCGGCTGTGTTTAGTGACACACGCTGTACACCCAGGCCACCCGCCCCGCTCAACGCCCGCCATGCCGTCACTTGCCACAAATCTGCCCAAGAACCTGCTGTGTTTCGAGGGCGGCAGCGCGCTCCCGGCCTTCCGCGCCCAGGCGTTGTTGCTGCAACTGCAGTCGGTCAGCGCCCGCATCGTCGGCGTGGTGGCCCGCCATGTGCACTGGGTGCTGGCGGAGCCCGGCCAGGCGCCCGATGCTGACAAGTTGGCAGCATTGCTGCACTACGGTGAGGCCTACACCGGCGGCAGCGACGGCCCGTTGGTGCTGGTGATGCCAAGGCTGGGCACCGTGTCACCCTGGGCCAGCAAGGCCACCGACATCGCGCACAACTGCGGGTTGGTGCTGCACCGCGTCGAGCGGGTCACCGAGTACCGGCTGCAGCTCAAACACGGCTTGCTGGGGGGCGCCGGCAAAGCGCTGAGCGAGCCCGAGCTGCAAGACTGCGCCGCGCTGCTTCACGACCGCATGACCGAGAGCGTGGCATTCGAGCGCGACGCCGCCCGCCACCTGTTTGATGCCCGCGCCGCCGAGCCGCTGGTGCATGTGGACGTGCTGGGCCAGGGCCGAGCCTCATTGGTGCAGGCCAACACCGAGTTTGGCCTGGCGCTGTCGGCCGACGAGATCGACTACCTGGTGGCCGCCTTCACCGGCCTGGGCCGCAACCCCAGCGATGTTGAGCTGATGATGTTTGCCCAGGCCAACAGCGAGCACTGCCGGCACAAGATCTTCAACGCCGATTTCACGATCGACGGCCAGGCCCAGCCGCTGTCGATGTTCGGCATGATCCGCAATACCGAGAAGCTGGCGCCCCAGCACAGCATCGTCGCCTACAGCGACAACGCGGCGGTGATGGAGGGTGGCCCGGTCCGGCGCTGGGCGCCTGAATCCACAAGTGCGGGTTTCACCAACGCCCCGAAGTACGGCCCACGCGACGAGATCTCGCATGTGCTGATGAAGGTCGAGACCCACAACCACCCGACCGCGATCTCACCCTTTCCGGGGGCGTCCACCGGCGCCGGCGGCGAGATCCGCGACGAGGGCGCCACCGGGCGCGGCTCGCAGCCCAAAGCCGGACTGACCGGGTTCTCGGTCTCCAACCTGCACCTGCCGGGCACCAACGAGCCCTGGGAGCAGCACCCGGTGGGCAAGCCCGGCCACATTGCCAGCGCGCTGCAGATCATGTTGGACGGCCCGCTGGGCGGCGCGGCCTTCAACAACGAGTTTGGTCGGCCCAATCTGGCGGGCTACTTCCGGGTCTTCGAGCAGTCGGTCGCGGGTGTGCAGCGGGGCTACCACAAGCCGATCATGATCGCCGGGGGGCTGGGCTCGATTGCCGCCGGCCAGACCCACAAACTGCCGTTCGGCGCCGGCACGCTGCTGGTACAGCTGGGTGGTCCGGGCATGCGCATCGGCATGGGCGGCGGCGCGGCCAGCTCGATGGCGGCGGGCAGCAACACCGCAGCGTTGGACTTTGATTCGGTGCAGCGTGGCAACCCCGAGATCCAGCGCCGGGCGCAAGAGGTGATCAACCATTGCTTCTCGCTGGGTGAGGCCAACCCGGTGGTTGCGATCCACGATGTGGGTGCAGGTGGCATCAGCAATGCCTTCCCCGAACTGGTGGACGGCGCCGGCAAGGGCGCGATTTTTGATTTGCGCAAGGTGCCGCTGGAGGAATCCGGCCTGGCGCCCAAAGAGATCTGGTGCAACGAGAGCCAGGAGCGTTACACCCTGGCGATCGACCCTGACCTGCTGCCGATGTTCGAGCAGATGTGCCGGCGCGAGCGCTGCCCGTTCGCGGTGGTCGGCGTGGCCACCGACGCAACCGAACTCATCGTCGAAGACGGCCCCGGCGGCGAGCGGGTGATCGACATGCCGATGACCGTGCTGCTGGGCAAGCCACCGCGGGTGCACCGCGACGTGACCCGCGTGGCGCGCAGCGCGCCGCCGTTGGCGCTGACCGGCATCAAGCTGGCGCAAGTGGCCTTTGATGTGCTGCGCCACCCGACGGTGGCCAGCAAGCGCTTTTTGATCACCATCGGCGACCGCACCGTGGGGGGCCTGAGCCACCGCGACCCGATGGTCGGCCCCTGGCAAGTGCCGGTGGCCGATTGCGCGGTGACCTTGGCCGACCACAGTGGCTACCGCGGCGAAGCCATGAGCCTGGGCGAGCGCACCCCGCTGGCCGCGCTGGACGCGCCGGCCTCCGGCCGCATGGCGGTGGGCGAGGCCATCACCAACCTGCTGGCCGCGCCGATCACCCTGTCCCGCATCAAGCTGTCGGCCAACTGGATGGCAGCCTGCGGCGAGCCAGGTGAAGACGCCGCGTTGTACGAGACGGTGAAAGCCGTGGGCATGGACCTGTGCCCAGCCCTGGGCATCGGCATCCCGGTCGGCAAGGACAGCCTGTCGATGCGCACCCGCTGGACCGACGACAACAACCATGCCCGCCAGGTCACCGCGCCGGTCAGCCTGGTCGTCACTGCGTTTGTCACACTGGACGATGTGCGCGGCACGCTGACGCCGCAGATCAAGACCCCGGCCGACGGCACGGATACAACGTTGATCCTGATCGACCTGGGCGCCGGCCGTATGCGCATGGCGGGCTCGATGCTGGCGCAGGTGACGGGTCAGTTTGGCTGTCATGTTCAGGACGGCGTGCCCGACCTGGACGACCCGGCCCAGCTCAAGGCCCTGGTGGCGGCCATCAACCAGTTGCGCGCCGAAGGCAAATTGCTGGCCTACCACGACCGCAGCGACGGCGGCCTGTGGGCGGCGGCCTGCGAGATGGCGTTTGCCGGCCAGCGGGGTTTAAGCCTGAACGTGGATTTGCTGGTGACCGAGGGCGACGGCATCAGCGACAGCCGGGCCGATACGGGTGACTCCAAGAACTGGGCCGGCCAGGTGGGCGAGCGGCGCAACGAGCTGACGCTCAAGGCGCTGTTCAACGAGGAGCTGGGCGCGTTGATCCAGGTGCCGCGCACCGAGCGTGACGCCGCGCTCGCGGTGCTGCGCAGCCACGGCCTGTCGCGCCACAGCCATGTGGTGGGCAAGCCCAACGACACCGGCGTGATCGAGGTCTGGCGCGATGCCAAGCCGCAGTTCAGCGCCCCGCTGCGTGAGTTGCAGCAAGCCTGGGACGAGGTGAGCTGGCGCATCGCGCGGTTGCGCGACAACCCGGCCTGCGCCGATGCCGAACATGCGGCGGCCGGCGCGGTGGGTGACCCCGGCCTGCACCAGCACCTCAGTTTTGATGCCAGCGAGAACGTCGCTGCGCCGTTTTTGAACCTGTCGCGGCCCAAGATCGCGATCCTGCGCGAGCAGGGCGTCAACTCAGCAACCGAGATGAGCGTGGCGATGCACAACGCCGGCTTCGACACCTTCGATGTGCACATGACCGACCTGCAAGCGGGCAGGGCACGGCTGGACCAGTTTCAGGGCCTGGTGGCCTGCGGCGGCTTCAGCTACGGCGACACCCTGGGCGCGGGCGAGGGCTGGGCCCGGTCCATCCTGTTCAACCCGGCGCTGACCGAGCAATTCGCAGCGTTTTTTGCGCGGCCCGACACGCTGGCGCTGGGTGTCTGCAACGGCTGCCAGATGATGGCGGCGCTGTCTGCCATCATCCCTGGCAGCCAGGCCTGGCCGCGCTTTACCCGCAACCAGAGCCAGCAGTTCGAGGCCCGGCTCAGCCTGGTCGAGGTGCAAGACAGCCCGTCGGTGTTTTTTGCCGGCATGGCCGGCAGCCGGCTGCCGATCGCCGTCGCGCATGGTGAAGGCTTTGCAGATTTCTCGCAGCGAGGCAATGCCGCCGAGGTGCACCCGGCCATGCGCTTTGTCGACCACCAGGGCGAGGCGACCGAGGCCTACCCCTTCAACCCCAACGGCAGCCCGGGCGGCCTGACGGCGGTGACCACGCCGGACGGCCGCTTTACCGCGCTGATGCCGCACCCCGAGCGGGTGCAGCGCAACCTGCAGATGAGCTGGACGCCGGGCAAGCTGTCGGCTGCCAGCCCCTGGACCCGGATGTTCGACAACGCCCGGCGCTGGGTGGCTTGAGCGACGGATGGACTTCCCCATCACCGACCGGGGTACCGCACAGGCGGTGATCAGCCACTTGCAGCAGCGAGCAGCAGCCGCTGCCGCCGATTTGCGAGAGCCGCCGCCCGAGCCGGTGGGCTGCTGCGAGCGCGGCTGCCAGGGCTGTGTCTGGGAGGGCTACTTCGACGCGGTGGCGTACTGGCGCGACGAGGCCTTGCTGGTGCTGGAAGACTGAGCAGGCCCGGCAGCAGGTTGGGCAGCCAGCGCGGTGCCCGGACTGGGTTACAGCGCCGCCAGCAACTCGTAAGACTTCAGCCGCGCCGCATGGTCGTGTACCGCGCCGGCCACAATCAGCTCGTCGGCCTTGGTGCGCTCGATGATGGCGTCGAGTTGCCGGCGCACAGTGGCCGGACTGCCCACCGCGGTGGCCGCCAGCATGCGTTGCACGCCGGCCTTCTCGCGGTCGTTCCACAGCGTGGCCATCACGGCCGGGTCGATCGGCCGGGGCAGCGGCCCGCGCACACCGCGCTGCATGCCCAAGAATCGCTGCTGCAGCGAGGTGAACAGCCAGGCCGCCTCGTCGTCGGTATCGGCCACGATCACGTTGACACCGACCATCGCATGCGGCTCGGGCCAATCGGCCGACGGCCGGTACGTGCTCCGGTAAACCTCCAACGCCTGCATCAGCATGTCGGGCGCAAAGTGCGAGGCAAACGCAAACGGCAGGCCCAGGTAAGCGGCCAGCTGGGCGCTGTACAGGCTCGACCCCAGCAGCCAGATCGGCACATGGGTGCCGATGCCGGGGATTGCCCGCACGGTCTGGCCAGCGTGGCCGGGCAGGCCATCCCCCAGGTAGGCCTGCAACTCCATCACGTCCTGCGGGAACTGGTCCTCGGCAGTGGCCAGGTGCTGGCGCAGCGCGCGGGCGGTCTGCTGGTCGGTGCCGGGCGCACGGCCCAGGCCCAGGTCGATGCGGCCGGGGTAGAGCGTGGCCAGGGTGCCAAACTGCTCGGCAATCACCAGCGGCGCATGGTTGGGCAACATCACGCCGCCCGAGCCGACCCGGATCGTGTGCGTGCCGCCCGCCACATGGCCGATCAGCACCGCAGTGGCCGAGCAGGCCACGCCGTCCATGTTGTGGTGCTCGGCCAGCCAGTAGCGGCGGTAGCCCCAGGCCTCGGCGTGTTGCGCCAGGTCCAGGGTGTGGCGCAGCGCCGTGGCGGCGTCGTTGCCTTCGGTGATCGGGGCGAGGTCGAGCACGGACAAGGGGATCATGGGCTGCATCATGCAACGGCGCGGCCGGCTTTGCCGGCGGTGGGTCTTGTCCTGAGGCCCGTCACGCTGCCTTGCAGGCGTCCTTGGGTCGGGTCATCGCAACAAGGGCCACAAGCGTTGGATGCAAGATGCGTTGATACCGGTGGGCTTTGTGCCCGCCGCAAAGGAGCCCCAGCCATGCCTTGCCGTCCGAATCCCCGTTCGACTCCCCGATTGAACCCGGCCCTCCACCGCTGGACCGCCGCAGCCCGCTGGTTGGCACTGGCGGCATTTGCCGGTCTGGGCCTGCAGGCCTGCCAGGCCCAGACCGCCACCGGCGCGGCAGACGAGGCAGCCTTGCTGGCGCGCATCCGCGGCGCGGTGGGCGAGGCCAAGTGCAGCGACAGCAGCCAATGCCGTACTTTGCCGATCGGCGAAAAGCTCTGCGGCGGACCGGAGCAGTGGTTGCCGTATTCCAGCGCCACGGCGCCGGTCGAGCAGTTGAAGGCCTGGTCGGCCGAGTTGTCGGACGCGGCCAAGCGCCGCAACGCCAGCAGCGGCATGGTGGGCAATTGCCGCTACACCCCCGATCCGGGTGCGGTCTGCGTGGCTGGGCGCTGTGTGGTGGGTGGGGCGGGCGTACCGGCTTCAGCCCGGTGACGGGCTGCGCGGCGTCAGGCCGCAGCCAGCAAGCGCGCTGACGCGTTGTCGATGCTGGCCTTCAGCTCGGCGTAGCTGCGGTTGACCGGGTATTGCGGAAACTGCGCCACTATTGCGTCAGGCGGGTGGATGAAAAACCCGGCGTCGGCCGCGCCCAGCATGCCGGTGTCGTTGTACGAGTCACCGGCCGCGATCACCTGGTAGTTCAGGCTTTTGAGCGCATTGACGGCGTGGGCCTTCTGGTTGGGCTGGCGCAAGGTGTAGTCGGCCACAAAACCGTCAGCGTCGATCACCAGCTTGTGGCAGAACAGCGTGGGCCGGCCCAGCTGCACCATCATCGGGTCGGCAAACTCGTAGAAAGTGTCCGACAGGATGATGACCTGGAAGCGGCTGCGCAGGTCGTCCAGAAAGTCCTTGGCGCCCGCCATCGGCGCCATGCCGCCGATCACGTTCTGGATGTCGGCCAGCTTCAGGCCGTGGGTCTTCAGCAGCGCCAGCCGGAAGCGCATCAGCTTGTCGTAGTCCGGCTCGTCGCGGGTGGTGCGCTTGAACTCGGTTATGCCGGTGCGCTGGGCAAACTCGATCCAGATTTC
>JBBRZR010000215.1:0-8285 GCA_038236495.1 Burkholderiales bacterium | reverse complement strand
GTCGCATCAACACCGCCGAGAAAAAGGCGATGGAGGACTGGGACGACGATGTGCTGGCCAACTACCGCGGCACCGACGTGATCGGCAAGCTGGGGCTGGAGCAGCACTACGAGCAGCAGTTGCACGGCACCACCGGCTTCGAGGAGGTCGAGACCTCGGCCGGCGGCCGTGCGGTGCGCCGCTTGAAGAGCCACCCCGCTACCCCCGGCAACACCCTGGTGCTGTCGATCGACATCAAGCTGCAGGCGCTGGTCGAGCAGATGTTCGGCAACCGGCGCGGTGCGCTGGTGGCGATCGATCCGCGCTCGGGCGAGGTGCTGGCCTTCGTCTCCAAGCCCACCTTCGACCCCAACCTGTTTGTCGACGGCATCGATGTCGAGAGCTGGCGCGGCCTGAACGAGAGCCTGGACAAGCCATTGCTCAACCGCGCGCTGCGCGGCACCTACCCGCCGGGCTCGACCTTCAAGCCGTTCCTGGCGATGGCCGCGCTGAGCAGCGGCAAACGCGGCCCGGGCACCATCATCCACGACGGCGGCAGCTACAACTTTGGCGGCCATGAGTTCCGCAGCCACGGCGACATCGGCCTGGGGCCGGTGGACATGCGGCGCGCCATCGTGCTGTCGAGCAACGTCTACTTCTACTCGCTGGCCAACGAGATGGGCGTGGACCTGATGCACGACCAGCTTGAACCCATGGGCCTGGGCCGCAAGACCAACATCGACCTGGACGGCGAGGTCACCGGCCTGCTGCCGTCCACCGCCTGGAAAAAACGCGCCTACAAAAAGCCCGAGCAGCAGAAGTGGTACGCCGGCGAGACCATCTCGCTGGGCATTGGCCAGGGGTACAACAACTTCACGATGTTGCAGCTGGCCAGCGCGATGTCCACGCTGGTCTCCGGCGGGCAGCGCTACCCGCCGCGCCTGGTGCGCGAGATCCGCGACGTGGTCAGCCACAGCGTCACCGCCAATATCGGGCAAGCCGTCGAAGCCGCCGAGGGCGACGCGCTGGCGCCACTGGCCTTCAAGCCCGAGCATGTGGCGCTGATCAACAACGCGCTCTACGGTGTGACGCAGGAGGGCACCTCGACGCGGATTTTTGCGGGCGCACCCTACAAGACCGGCGGCAAGACCGGCACTGCCCAGGCCGTGGGCATACGCGCCAACGAGAAGTACAACGCGTCCAAGCTGACCGAATACCAGCGCGACCATTCGCTCTACACCGCGTTTGCACCGCTGGATGCCCCCACCATCGCGTTGGCGGTGATTGTCGAGAACGCCGGCTTCGGTGCGGCCGCTGCGGCGCCGATCGCCCGCCGGGTGTTCGACTATCTGCTGGCCGGCCAGTGGCCCAGCGACGAAGACATGGCCGCCACCCGCGAGGGCCGCAGTGTTGCGCCCATGGGCACGCCGCGCCGGGCTGCGGACGTGACGATGGAGCAGCTGGGCCTGCCGGCGTTGGTGCCCCTGTCCACGGTGGCCGCACGGGCGACGGCCCGGGCGGTGCCCATGGCAGCCAGCGCGGCACCGGCCGGTGTGGCATCCACCGCCGCAGCCACACCCACAACCACAGCCATAGCCACAGCCACAGCCACAGCCACAGCCACAGCGCCTGCCTTCAAGGCCGGCCCCGCTCCGCTTGTGCTCAGTAGGCAACCGTGAGCGCCGTCTTTGCCCGCCCATCACTCTGGCGCCGCCTGCGGCCGGTGCTGCTGGGCTTCGATCTGCCGCTGCTGCTGATGGTGCTGGCGCTGGCCGCGCTGGGCATGGTCACGATGTACTCGGTCGGCTACGACCACGGCACGCGCTTCCAGGACCACGGCCGCAACATGGTGTTGGCGGCGCTGCTGATGTTTGCGGTGGCGCAGATACCGCCGCAGCGGCTGATGGCGCTGGCGGTGCCCTTGTACGGCCTGGCGGTGGCGCTGCTGGTGGCCACCGCACTGTTCGGCATCACCAAGAAGGGCGCCACGCGCTGGTTGAATGTCGGCGTGGTGATCCAACCCAGCGAGATCCTCAAGCTGGCGATGCCGCTGATGCTGGCCTGGTGGTTTCAGAAGCGCGAAGGCCAGTTGCGCCTGCTCGACTTCGTGATCGCCGGCCTGCTGCTGTTGGTGCCGGTGGCGCTGGTGGCCAAGCAGCCCGACCTGGGCACCTCGCTGCTGGTGCTGTCGGCGGGGCTGTACGTGATCTTCTTCGCCGGGCTGTCCTGGCGATTGATCCTGCCGGTGATGCTGCTGGCGGGCGTGGCGATCACCACCATCGTCCTCACCGGCGACGCCTTGTGCCAACCCGAAGTTGCCTGGCACGGCATGCGTGACTACCAGAAGCAGCGGGTCTGCACCCTGCTCGACCCCACGACCGATCCGCTGGGCAAGGGCTTCCACATCATCCAGGGCATGATCGCGATCGGCGCGGGCGGGCTGACCGGCAGGGGGTTCATGAGCGGCACCCAGACCCACCTCGAGTTCATTCCCGAGCGCACCACCGACTTCATCTTTGCCGCCTTCTCCGAAGAGTTCGGCCTGGTGGCCGGAGTCGGCCTGATCGGCGGCTTCACCTTTTTGATCCTGCGCGGTCTGTGGATCGCCGCCCAGGCGCCCACCGTCTTCTCCCGTCTGCTGGCCGGCGCGCTCAGCCTGGGTTTTTTTACCTACGCATTTGTCAACATGGGCATGGTCAGCGGCATTCTTCCGGTGGTGGGCATCCCCCTGCCGTTCATCAGCTACGGCGGCACGGCGATGGTCACGCTGGGCGTGTCCTTGGGCATGCTGATGTCGATCGCCCGCAGCCGCGGGCTGATGCAGCGGTGAGCGCGGGCCTGGCTGCGTCGCTGTGGCCGACGCCGGTGGCGGTGATCGGTGTGGGCAACATGGGGCTGGCCATGGCGCTGCGCCTGCGCGATGCCGGGCAGGCGGTGCGGGTGCACGACCTGGACGCCGGCCGGGTGGCACTGGCAGTGGCTGGCGGTGCGCAAGCGGCGGCATCGCCGGCGGCGGTGGCCCGCGGCTGCACCTTGTTGATCGTGGCGGTGGTGGACGCGGTGCAAACCAGGCAAGTGCTGTTTGGCGCGCCCGACGCTGGCACCGCAGGTGCTGCCGCCACGCTGGCGCCGGGCGCTGCGGTGTTGCTGTGCCCCACCCTGGGCCCGACCGATGTCGAACGCATCACGGCCCGGCTGGCGGCGCTGGGTCTGGGCTGCATCGACGCGCCGATGTCCGGCGGCCCGGTGCGCGCCCGGGACGGCAGCATGAGCCTGATGGTGGCCTGCCCGGACCCGCTGTGGGCGCTGCACCAGCCCGTGCTGCGCCACCTGGCGTCCCGCCTGTTCCATGTCGGCACCCGGCAGGGCGACGGCGCCCGCACCAAACTGGTCAACAACCTGCTGGGTGCCGCCAACCTGGCGGCTGCGGCCGAGGCCATCGCACTGGCGCAGCGCATCGGCCTGGACGCGCAGCAGACGCTGGCGGTGATCAACCAGTCCAGCGGGCAAAGCTGGGTGGGCGCTGACCGCATGGCGCGTGCGCTGGCGGGCGACTTTGCGCCGCGCGCCCACTGCACCCTGCTGGCCAAGGATTCAGCGCTGGCGATGGCGATGGCGGCCGAGGCCGGCGTCACGCCGGTGCTGGGTGGTCAGGCAGCGGCGATGTTTCAGGCAGCGCTGGCCGCGGGCTACGCCGCCGAGGACGATGGCCGGTTGCTCAGCCTGGTCCAGGCCCAGTGGGGCTGTGCCGCGCCGCCCAAGGCGCCTACGCCGGCCGCTGACTGAGCACAAACCGCACGGTGAACAGCGTGCCCGGGCCCAGGCCCTGGGCGGCCGCACTGGCGCGCGGCCGGGCATCGGTGATCGACAGCTCAGCGCCGTGCTGCTGCACGATCTCGCTGACGATCGCCAGGCCCAGCCCGCTGCCGTCGACATGGGTGCCGAGTGCGCGGTAGAACGGCTGCAGCACCAGCAGGCGTTCGGCCTCGGGGATGCCCGGGCCGGTATCCTCCACCTGCAGCACCACCACCTGGCCAAACGGGTCGTGCATCACCCGCGCCGTGACCGTGCCGCCGGCCGGGGTGTATTGCAGCGCGTTGTCCACCAGGTTGCGCACCAGCTCGCGCACCAATGTCGGCTGGCCCAGCATGCAGGTGGCTGGCGCCGGGTCGGCAGTGTCAGTCTGGGCGCTGGACGAGGGCTCGTCCGGGCCCTCATAGCCCAGGTCGATGCGCTTGTCCATGGCCTTGGGCACAAAGTCGCGCACCGTCTCGCGCGCCAGCGCGGCCAGGTCCACCGGCTCGGGCGGGCGGGCCAGGGTCTTGGCCTCGGCACGCGCCATCGCCAGCAACTGGTTGACCATGTGCGCGGCGCGCTCGCTGGCGTAGGCGATGTGCTGCAGCGAGCGTTTGAGTTGCACCGGGTCGTGCTCACCGGCGTCGATCTCGCGCTGCGCCAGTTCGGCCTGCATGCGCAGCCCGGCCAGCGGCGTTTTCAACTGGTGTGCCGCATCGGCCAGAAAGTGCTTTTGCGCGCTCATCGACTGGTCCAGCCGGCCCAGCAGGTCGTTGATCGCGCCCACCAGCGGCGCCACCTCCTCGGGTACATCGCGCTCGGCCAGCGGGCTCAGGTCATTGGCTTCGCGCCGGCGGATGCGCTGTTGCAGCTCATTGAGCGGCTTGATGCCACGCGCCAGCGCAAACCATACCAACAACACCGCCAGCGGCAGCACCACGAACTGCGGCACGATCACGCCCTTGATGATCTCGGTGGCCAGGCGCGAGCGCTTGTCCAGCGTCTCGGCCACCTGCACCAGCGGTGCCACCTCGCCCGGCACGCCGGTGGGCGGCAGCCACAGGTAGGCCACCCGCACCGGGTCGGCAAGCACCTCGTCGTCGCGGTAGCGCAGCGTCTGGGCCGGCGCAGCGGCCTCGTCGGGCACCGGCAGGTTGCGGTCACCGGCAATGAACTCACCGCGCGAGCCCAGCAGCTGGAAGTACACCTTCTCGGCGTCGTCATTGCGCAGCACCTCGGCCGCCACCTCGGGCAGGCGCAGCCGGATCACGCTGGGCAGGCCCGGCGTACCCGGCACCACCACCACCTGGCGCGCCACGGTGCGCGCCATCTCGGCCAGATCGCGGTCAAACGGTCGGCTGGCAATGCCCTGGGCCACCAACCAGGTCAGCGCCACGCTCATCGGCCACAGCAGCAGCAGCGGGGCCAGCATCCAGTCCAGGATCTCGCCGAACAGCGATCGCTGTTCTTTGGGCGGCGTGTCCGGGTCGGCAAGGCTTGGCATGGCGGGCCCGAGCATAGGGCCTGCGCCCGCCACCGGCGGGCTCAGCCTGCCTGCCGCGCGCACCGGCCGTGTCTCCGCCAATCTCTGGCCATCAGCTGGGGATTTTTTCCAGGCAGTAGCCCAGCCCGCGCACCGTGGCGATGCGGATCGGCCCTTGCTCGATCTTCTTGCGCAGCCGGTGGATGTAGACCTCGATCGCGTTGTTGCTGACCTCTTCGCCCCACTCGCACAGCCGCTCAACCAGCTGGTCTTTGCTGACCAGCCGGCCGGCGCGCTGCAGCAGCACCTCCAGCAAGCTCAATTCGCGTGCCGACAGCTCGATCATCTGGTCGGCGATGTAGGCCACCCGACCGGTGGCATCGAAGGTCAGCGGCCCGTGCTTGATCACGCTGCTGGCGCTGCCCAGACCACGCCGGGTCAGCGCCCGCACGCGGGCCTCCAGCTCCTGCAGCGAAAACGGCTTGGCCATGTAGTCGTCTGCGCCCAGGTCCAGGCCCTTGACCCGCTGCTCGACGCTGTCGGCGGCGGTCAGGATCAGCACCGGCACCGACGAGCCGCGCCCACGCAGCTTGCGCAGCACCTCGAAGCCATGCATCTTGGGCAGGCCCAGGTCCAGGATCAGCAGGTCGAACTCGTGCGACGCCAAGGCCGCATCCGCCTCGCTGCCACTGCCCACCTGGTCCACCGCATAACCGGTGGCCCGCAAGGCGCGCAACAATCCGTCGGCCAGCACCTGGTCATCTTCAGCGATCAGAATTCGCATTTGGGCTCTCCTGCCAGCCGGTGTTGTCGGATGAAACACCCCCGCGCGGGGATTTTGGCAAGCCGACCTGACGCCGGACTTGAGAAAGATCAAGCCCGGGGCCTGCCAGCAAGATCCACAAAAAGTACTGTACAAAAAGCCAGCCCTTCAACACAATCGGCGCTCACAACAGGAGAGCCGTTATGGACGCACCCGTGAAAGCATTGAACACCGAAAAAGCCAAAGCCCTAGCCGCCGCCCTGGCTCAGATTGAAAAACAGTTCGGCAAGGGCTCGATCATGCGCCTGGGCGCCGGCGAGGTGGTCGAGGCGATCGAGGTCGTCTCCACCGGCTCGCTCGGCCTGGACATCGCGCTGGGCGTCGGCGGCCTGCCGCGCGGCCGGGTGGTCGAGATCTACGGCCCCGAGTCCTCGGGCAAGACCACGCTGACCTTGCAGGTCGTTGCTCAAATGCAAAAGCTGGGCGGCACCTGCGCCTTCATCGATGCCGAGCACGCACTCGACGCCCAGTACGCCCAAAAACTCGGCGTCAACCTGCAAGAGATGCTGATCAGCCAGCCCGACACCGGCGAGCAGGCACTTGAGATCGTCGACGCCCTGGTGCGCTCGGGCTCGGTGGACCTGGTCGTGATCGACTCGGTCGCCGCGCTCACCCCCAAGGCCGAACTTGAAGGCGAGATGGGTGATTCCCTGCCCGGCTTGCAGGCCCGGCTGATGAGCCAGGCGCTGCGCAAGCTCACCGGCACGGTCAAGAAGACCAACACCATGGTCATCTTCATCAACCAGATCCGCATGAAGATCGGCGTGATGTTCGGCAGCCCCGAGACCACCACCGGCGGCAACGCGCTCAAGTTCTACTGCTCGGTGCGCCTGGACATCCGCCGCACCGGCAGCATCAAGCGCGGCGAGGAGGTCATCGGCAGCGAGACCAAGGTCAAGGTGGTCAAGAACAAGGTCGCACCGCCGTTCAAGACCGCCGAGTTCGACATCCTGTACGGCGAGGGCATCAGCCGCGAGGGTGAGGTCATCGACCTGGGCGTCGAGGCCAAGATCGTCGAAAAGTCTGGCTCCTGGTACGCCTACAAGGGCGAAAAGATCGGTCAGGGCAAGGACAACGCCCGCGAGTTCCTGCGCGAGAACCCGGACATCGCACTGGAGATCGAAAACAAGGTGCGCGAGGCACTGGGCGTGCCTTTGCAGGCCCCCGCGGTAGACCGTACCGCGGCAGAGTGAGCGGGCTTGCGCCTTGCGCCTTGCGAGCTTGCGAGCTTGCGCCTTGTGACCTTGCGCCCCGCGCGCTTTTGCGCATAGGGTCTTGAACCTGACTTTGGGTCGATCCCGCACTGTTGAGATGCCGCCCCGTCCCGCCTCCATCAAGGTCCGTGCGCTGCAATGGTTGGCGCAACGTGAGCACAGCCGCATCGAGTTGCGCGGCAAGCTGCTGCGCCTGCTGTCGCGCGCGTCGGCCCGGCCTGCCAACGCGGCCGGCCCCGATCCGGCTGACCCGGCCGATCCGGCTGACCCGGCCGATCCGGCCGATCCGGTCGTCGAGGTCGAGGCCCTGCTGCAGTGGCTGGAATCGCACGGCTACCTGTCGCAACAGCGGTTTGTCGAGTCCCGCGTTCAGGCACGCCAGGCGAGGTTTGGCAACCTGCGCATCCAGCAAGAGTTGCAGCAGCACGGTGTCAAGCTGGACCCCGAGGCCAAGCAAGCCTTGAAAGAGACCGAGTTGCAGCGCGCACGCGAGGTTTGGGGCAAAAAGTACAGCGCACCCGCGCCCGACGCCGCTGGCCGGGTCAAGCAAGCCCGCTTTCTGGCCGGCCGCGGGTTTTCGATGGACGTGGTGCGCCAGGTGATTCGGGTGGGCAGGCGCGGCGGTGAACCCGATGCTGAGGCTGACGCCGCGCCCGATTTGGCCGATTTCTGAGCGGCGGTCGCCACCCGCCAACGGCCTGCGTGGGGGCATCGGCCGCGGCGACCGGGTTTTGACGCAGCGCAGCATGCTAAATTGCAGGGCTTTTGTCGCCGACAGCTGACCCGGTTTTTTGCTTCGCAAGGGGCAACGCGGGCCCTGATCGCCCTCTTTCTGCCCATGCCTCGCCCGGCACCTGCCGGGTGCGCCCACCCCCCCGCCGCGAGCCCCCCATGAAAATCCACGAGTACCAGGCCAAGGACATCCTGCGCCAGTTCGCCATCCCCGTGCCGCGCGGCATCCCTGCGTTCACCGTGCAAGAGGCGGTCGAGG
>JBBRZR010000214.1:0-8334 GCA_038236495.1 Burkholderiales bacterium | reverse complement strand
TTGGCGCCGCAGGTCGAGCTGTGGGCTGCCTCGTCGCGGGGTTTTTCGCCCGGCTTTGACACGCTGGTGCCGCCCGAGCGTCGCCTGGCACTGGCCACCCGGCCCAACTTTGCCGGCGGCAACGGGGCCTTGCTGCGCGAACTGCCGCGCCTGGCGCGCTGGCTGCGCAGCGTGCGCGCCGACTGGATCCACGCCCACTACCTGAGCTCGCACGGCACGCTGGCCTGGCTGGCGACCCGCTGGCTGGGCGCGCCGGGCCGGATCGTCGGCTCGGCCTGGGGCTCGGACATCCTGGTCACGCCGCAGCGCAGCCGGCTGCTGCGCTGGGTCACTGGCCGGGTGCTGCGCGCCTGCGCGCTGAGCACCAGTGACTCGCAGGTCATGGCCCAGCAGATGCGCGCGCTGGGCGCGGCCGAGGTGATGGTGTTTCCGTTTGGGCTCGAAGCCTTGCCGCCGCTACCGCCGCCGGACAGCAAGCGCGATCATTTGTTTTTTGCCAACCGCGGCCTGGAGCCGATTTACGCGCCAGATCAGGTGCTGCGCCTGTTTGCCAATGTGGCGGCGGGCTGGCCCGATGCCGAGCTGGTGGTGGCCAACGACGGTGCACTGCGGCCGCTGCTGGCGCAACAGGCAGGCGACCTCGGCATCGCCAAGCAGGTTCAATTTGTCGGCCGGCTGGACGCTGCGGCCCAGGCGCGCTGCTACGTCCAGGCACGCTGGTACTTGAGCCTGCCCGAGAGCGACTCGGTGTCGGTCTCGGTGCTGGAGGCGATGGCGCACGGCTGCATCCCGGTCCTGTCCGACCTGCCGGCCAACCGCGAACTGGTGCGCAGCGGCGACAACGGCCTGGTGCTGGCGGGTGCCAAGCTGCCGGATGCCAACACGCTGGCGGCCTTGCTGCCACGCGCCGAGACCATTGCCCAGGCCAACCATGCCTGGGTGGCCGGGCAGGCGATGTTTGCGCCGGCAGTGGCCGGTTTTTTGGCCCGGCTGCGGGCCATTGACGACGCGGGGACCCGCCCGTCCAGGCCGCCCACCGAGCCGCCAGCCGGTCCGGCCCAGACATGAACATCCTCTACCTCAACCACTATGCCGGCAGCCCCGCGCTGGGCATGGAGTACCGGCCGTTTTACCTGGCGCGTGAATGGGTGCGCGCCGGCCACCGGGTGCAGATCGTCGCGGCTGACTTTTCGCATGTGCGGGCCCACCAACCGCAAGCCGGCGACGAGGTGGTTGACGGCATCCACTACCGCTGGCTGCCCACCCCGCCTTACCAAGGCAACGGGGCCGGCCGGGTCTGGAACATCTGGCGATTCCTGTCCCAGGTGTGGGCGCAATCGCATCGCCTGGTGCGGGACTTCAAGCCCGACGTGGTGATCGCCTCCAGCACCTACCCGATGGACATCTGGGTGGCGCGTCGCATCGCCCGCATCAGCCGCGAGCACGCCAAGCAGCACGCCAACCAGCACGCCAGCGGGCGCGCGGCCGGCGCGGTGCTGGTGTTCGAGGTGCACGATTTGTGGCCGCTCAGCCCGATCGAGCTGTCGGGCATGAGCCCGCGCCACCCCTTCATCCGCCTGTGCCAGGCCGCCGAGCACGCCGCCTACCGCGATGCCGACGTGGTGGTGAGCATGCTGCCCAAGGTGCAGGGCCACATGGCCGCGCATGGGCTGGACCTGAAGAAGTTGCACACCGTGCCCAACGGCATCAGCCTGGACGAATGGACCGACACGCCGCCCCCGCTGCGCGCCGACCTGGCTCTGCTGATCGATGCCCAGCGCGCCGCGGGCCGCACGGTGGTGGGCTATGCCGGCTCGATGGGCCGGCCCAATGCGCTGGACGTGCTGCTGGACGCGGCAGCGCTGCTCAAGACCGAACCCATCGCCACCGTGATGGTCGGCGACGGCCACGAGCGCGCCCGGCTGGCGCAGCGTTTGATCGACGAGGGACTGGTCAACGTCCACCTGCTGCCGCCTATCCCCAAAGCCATGATCCCAGCGTTGCTGGCCCGGCTCGACATCGCCTACATCGGTTGGCAGCGGGTGCCGATCTACCGCTTTGGCATCGCGCCCAACAAGCTGATGGATTACATGATGGCCGGCTGCACCGTGCTGCACAGCGTGGAGGCTGGCAACGACCCGGTGGCCGAGAGCGGCTGCGGCCTGACAGTGGCGCCCGAGTCGGCCCCCGCCGTGGCCGACGGCCTGCGCCGGCTGGCTGCGCTGCCGGCGCAGGAGCGCCGTGCCATGGGCCAGCGCGGCCGTGCCTTTGTGCTGGCGCACCACACCTACCCGGTGCTGGCGCAGCGCTTTCTTGATGCCATCTGGCGTTGATGGCCGCGGCGCCCGCCCAGCAGCGGCACGGCGGGGCATTGAATAATCGATCTATTTCTCTGCGGGCATTTTTTAATCAAAAATCTCTGTAGATAATCAAATTTCAGGATGAACTTGAGAATTTAAGTGGCTGATTGGATCGGATACCAATGGCTGGCCCAGCGCTACCGCGTCTCTGCGGTACAGGCTTTCAGGACCGACAGCGCCCTGGCCAAGTCGCGCAGCACGGTGCGGGTGGATGGCTGCGTCCATGAAACTTACGCCGCCGCAGCAAGGCCAGCGGACACCCTGGCGGGCCAGCTGGGCTTCGCGCTCAAGCACGAGGGCGTTCACCTGGAGTTTTTGGCCCGATTGTTTGATGTCGCGCCGGTGGCCGATCTGGAAGCGTGGGTCGCGGCTGAGCCGACGGGCCAGTACGCGCGCCGCGCTGGATTTTTCTATGAATACCTGACCGGACGGCGACTGGCTTTCCCGGGTGTGGTCGCGGGCAACTACGTCGCGGCGCTGGACGCCGACGCCTACCTCACCGCGTGCCGGCCAAGCAACAATCCGCGCTGGCGGGTACGTGACAACCTGCCGGGCACACCCGATTACTGCCCGCTGGTGTTGCGCACCGCACGCGTCCGACAGGCCGAACAGTACGACTGCGCGCAGCACCTGGCCGATCTGGAGGGCGAGTTCGGCGCGGACCTGCTGCTGCGCAGCGCGGTCTGGCTGACGGTCAAAGAGAGCCGGGCGAGCTTCGCCATCGAGCATGAAGCGCAGCATGTCGACCGGGTGCGTCGCTTCGCGTCCGCGATGGCGCAGCGCTGCGGGCAGGTTGATGATCCGCTGTCGGCAGTTGCGCTGGGCGAACTGCAGTCCCAAATCCTCGGGCCGCGGGCGACCCGCTACGGTCTGCGGCGCTCGCCCGTCTTTGTCGGTGAAGTGGACGGGTTTACCGAGGTCGTCCACTACATCGCGCCGCACTGGACCCTGACGCCTGCACTGTTGTCGGGGCTGCGCAGCGTTGAGATCCGCACGGCGGGGGGCTCGGCACTGGTGCGGGCCGGCGTGCTGTCGTTCGGCTTCGTCTATATCCATCCGATGTCCGACGGCAATGGTCGGATCTCGCGGTTTCTGGTCAACGACGTGCTGCGACGCGATGGCGCGATCCCGGCGCCCTTCATCCTGCCCGTGTCGGCAACGATCACCAGCACCGTCGTCGACCGGCGCGGCTACGACCAGGTGCTGGAATTGTTCTCGCAGCCGCTGATGCGCACGTACGCCGAGGCCTGGCGTTTTGGCGCAGAGCAAGTAGCCGAAGACGGCGTGCACTACAACCTGCAGTTCGATGCCTACCAGGACGCGTTGCCCGCCTGGCGCTACCCCGACCTGACCGACCATGTCGAGTACCTCGCCCAGGTGGTTCAATCGACCATCGAACAAGAAATGCGCAAGGAGGCAGGCTACTTGCGCAGCCTGCGAACGGCTCGCGAGCGGGTCAAACAGGTCATCGAAGGGCCTGATGGCGACATCGACCGCATCATCCGGTCGGTGCGCGAGAACGGTGGCAAGGTGTCGAACAAGCTGCTGACAGAATTTCCGGCTCTGGCTGAAGAGGCTCTCGCTACCGAAGTCGTGGCGGCGATCCAGGCGGGCTCCACACCACCGTGAGCAGGATTGACCCGATGACCGAGCCCAATCCGATCGACGAGCCCCGCGCCGTGGCCGAGCGCTACGCACGGCGCGGCGGGCTTGACCGCTACAGCTACCTTCAGGCCGATGTCTGGCAGTCGCTGCAAGAGCGCCAGCGCGCCCTGCTCAAGCTGTTGCTGCGGCTCGGCCTGACCGACCTGGCCAGCCTGCGCCTGCTGGAGGTGGGGTGCGGTGCCGGTGGCAACCTGCTGGAGTTGCTGCGCCTGGGTTTTGCGCCCGAACACCTGGCCGGCGCCGAGTTGCTGGCCCAGCGCCTGGCGCAGGCCCGCGCCGTGCTGCCGCCAGCAGTAGCGCTGTGGGGCGGCGACGCCAGCACGTTGGACATTGCACCGGCCAGCCAGGACATCGTGTTCCAGTCCACCGTGTTTTCGTCGTTGCTCGACGGTGACTTTCAGCAGCGGCTGGCCGGCGCAATGTGGCGCTGGGTCAAACCCGGCGGCGGTGTGCTGTGGTACGACTTCACCGTCAACAACCCGCGCAACCGGGATGTGCGCGGCGTGCCGCTGGCCCGGGTGCAGCAGCTGTTTCCGCAGGCGGTGATGACAGCGCGCAAGCTCACGCTGGCGCCGCCGATAGCCCGGGCGGTTTGTCGGCTGCACCCGTCGCTGTACCCGGTGTTCAATGCCCTGCCGCTGCTGCGCACCCATGTGCTGGTGTGGCTGCAAAAGCCTGGGTTGGGCTGAGGCTGGCCCCGATGCTTGGCGCGTCCCGCCTCAAACCCGCTCGGCCAAACGCAGCAGCGTCAGCGCATTGGCGGCGCAAACTTGTCGGAAGCCGGTGCTGATACGCGAATCCAGCGACGCCGCTGTCCAAAAATCCACAGCGGCAACGCAGGCGGTCCGCCAGACCGGCAATTGCGGCGGCAAGGGCAGGGCGGGCTCAAAGCCTCCCCCCGGCAGCTCGCCGCCCGGTAGCGGCGCGTAGCGCATCGGCAGCATGTCGTAGGCCGGTGCCAGCATCAAGCTGCTGCCCTGCGGCCGAAAGCTGAGGTTGCCGGTGTGCATGTCGGTGTTGGCGATCAGCCGGCCAAACCACCACAGCTGCTGCACCCGCAGCACATCGTCGGCACCCAGCCAGCCGGCTGCCGCCAACCGGCCCGCCAGACGGGTCCAGTCGGCCGAGCCCTCGCCCAGCAAGGCGGCATCCAGCGTGGCCAGGCTGACCAGCGGGCTGCGGCCAAACAGCCCGTGGCGATCAAACCGCTCAACCTCCAAAAAACTGCGCCCCTGGCTCAGCACGATGCGGCTGCGGGCAGCCTGCACCCCGGGCAGTGTGCCGGCCACTTGCAGCGCCAGGTGCTCGCAGACCAGCAGGTCGGCCCAGCGCTGAACCGCTGCCGATGTGTCAGCGCCCGAGAACTTGACCAGCACATGCGGCGTGTCACTGCCGGCCAGCTCGCGCAGCGCCGGGAACTTGGGGAACTCACCCGCCGCGCTGGACCCCGGCACGCCGGCTGCGACAGCCAGCGCCGCCAGGTCGCCGTAGGCGGTACCCAGTGCACCGTGCACCACCGGCTCGGGGGGCGCGATCTTGGCCTGCTGCCAACGCTCAAAGGCCGCATCCCCCAGGATCAGGTTGCCGCTGGTATCCGACCCGATCTGGCTGATCGCCCACAGCACATCGTCGTCGCCCCAGTGGTCGGGGTTGGCGGGCACTTGCAACCAGCGGTGCTCGGCCTGCGCCAGTTGGCGGCCCAGGTAGCCTTGCGGGCGCATGTCGTTGACCGGGTAGGGCAGGCCGTCCCACCAGCCGTCTCGCGCCTCGTCGGGCACCGGCCAATCGGTCGGCTCCAGCCGCATGCAGCTGCCCTCCGGCTGCACAGGCGCCAGCTGGGCCAGCAGGCGCGCAGCGCCCACGGGGTCAATCGCGTACAGCGGCAAATCGGCCAGCCCGCCGTGCAGCGCCCGGCGCAGTGCGTAACGGGTGCGCCGGGCCCGGCCAGTGACCACCACCTGACCAGCGTTTTCCGCCAGCAAGCGGTGCAAGGTGGGCACGCTGACGGCCAGTTGCTCCGCCAAGTCCGCCGCGCTGGCGGCTGCGCGCCGCGCCAGCACCCTGCTGAACTGGTCACGGGCGGTGGCGTTGAGCGGGCGCATCCCGTTGATTATGAGGCGATTATTGAGAAGATTTTTTTCTAACCTAAAGAGGAGAAATGGTGTAAACCAAGCCCCCTAATGAGAAGATTTGTTTGAGGCTTCAAGCCTTGCGGCCTGGCACTCACGCCGTGCTGCCGAGCTACCGGCGAGGCGCCAGCCCAGGCCGCCCAAGCCCGGGCTGACAACGGTCAGTCGGCCGGGTTGACACCCTCAAACACCTGCGCCAGCGGCACGGTACAGCCTACGCTGGCGCAGTCCATTGCTGCGTCTTGGCTCATGTCAACCAGCACCCAGCGGTCATCGGGCTCGCGCCTGAAACCTTCAACCCGCAGCGTCTCCGGGTCGATCAGGAGGTATTCCTTCAGCGAGGCCAGCTGCCGGTAGAGCGCAAACTTCTGGCTGCGGTCATAGGCCTGGGTGCTGGGCGAGAGCACCTCGATCAGCAGTGTGGGCGCGCGCATCGCCAGATCGGCGCGCAGGTCGGCGCTGTCGCAGGTGACCAAAATATCGGGGTAGAGCACGGTGTTGTCCGTGAGCTGCAGCTTCATGCCGGCAGCAAAAACCTGGCAGGTTGAACCCTCCAGATGGCTCCGCAGCCGGTACGCCAGATTGCCAATCACCCGCTCATGGATGCGCCGGCCGCCCACCATCGCGAACACTTCGCCGTTGTAGAACTCATGCCGTTCTGGCTGCAAGTCCTCCCAGGCCAGAAACTCATCGAGCGTCATCTTTTGCTTTACCAGGGCCATGATCACCACCTCCGATTTGCGATTGTGGCCCAGTCAGGTCATCGCCGGGTGGTGTCAGGCGACCCCCAACCCACACCGTAAAATCGAATGCTTTGCCGGCCCGCCGGCAGCCCAAGACCCCCTTCGCATGAACCCCGCCGCCCCGCCTGCCCCATCCATCCTGCCCTTCCTGCCCTTCGCCCTGCCCGAGATCGGCGAGGACGACATCGCCGAGGTGGTCGATACCCTGCGCAGCGGCTGGATCACCACCGGGCCCAAGGCCAAACGCTTCGAGGCCGACTTCAAGGCCTGGCTGGGTGACGCCGGCGACAACACCGACGGCCTGCACTGCATCGCTGTCAACTCGGCCACCGCCGGCCTGCACCTGGCGCTTGAAGCCCTGGGCATCGGCCCGGGCGACGAGGTCATCACCACCACCCACACCTTTACCGCCACCGCCGAGGTGGTGCGCTACCTGGGCGCCGATGTGCGGCTGGTCGATATCGACCCGGCCACCCTCAACATCGACCCGGCCGCGATCGAGGCCGCGATCACGCCCGCTACCAAGGCCATCATGCCGGTGCACTACGCCGGCCTGGCCGCCGACATGCCGCAGGTCCTGGCGATTGCCCAACGCCACGGCCTGAAAGTGGTCGAGGACGCTGCCCACGCGCTGCCCACCACCAGCGCCGGCAGACGTGTAGGCACGCTCGACAGCGACGCCACCGTCTTCAGCTTTTACGCCAACAAGACCATCACCACCGGCGAGGGCGGCATGCTGGTCACCCGCAACGCCGCGCTGGCCAAGCGCGCCCAGGTGATGCGCCTGCACGGCATGAGCCGCGATGCCTTTGACCGCTTCACCGCCACCGTGCCCAGCTGGTACTACGAGATCGTGGCGCCGGGCTTCAAGTACAACCTGACGGACATTGCGGCGGCGCTGGGCCTGGGGCAATTGAAAAAGGCCCATCGATTTGGTCAGCGCAGGGCGCAAATTGCCGCGCTCTACAACCACGCACTGCAAGGCCTGCCGGTGATCCTGCCGCCAGACAGCCAGCCAGGCGACCTGCACTCCTGGCACCTCTATGTGCTGCGGCTGCTGCCGCAGGCGTCCATCGGCCGCAATGCGCTGATCGAGCACCTGTTTACCCAGCGCATCGGTTGCAGCGTGCACTACACGCCGCTGCATCTGCACCCCTACTGGCGTGACCGCTACGGGTTGAGCCCGGCGCAGTTTCCGCAAAGCCAGCAGGCGTTTGATGCCATGCTCAGCCTGCCGATCTACACCAGCATGACCGACGACGACGTGTTGCGGGTTTGCGAGGCGATCAAGACCGCCTTGCGCTGACCGGCTGCCGTGTTCAAGCGCCTGTTCGATGTTGTTGCCGCCGCGCTCGGACTGCTGCTGCTGGCCCCGCTGCTGTTGCTGCTGGCCGCAGCGATCAAGCTCGATTCCCCCGGCCCGGTGTTTTTTCGCCA
>JBBRZR010000213.1:0-8371 GCA_038236495.1 Burkholderiales bacterium | reverse complement strand
TGCGCCGGCAGTGGCGGGTGTGATCAAGCTGCCGATGTCGGCGGTGTTCCAGCAGGGTGGGCAGTCCACCGTGTGGCTGGTCGATGCCGCCAAGATGACGGTGCGCGCCCAGCCGGTGGTGGTGGCCGGTGCCGATGGCAACCTGGTGGTGATCGCCGGCGGGCTGGCGCCCGGCCAGGTGGTGGTGACGGCGGGTGTGCATGTGCTGACCGAAGGCCAGAAGGTCAGGGCCTACGCCGAGCCCGGGGTGGCGCTGCCTGCGCCCACCACGCCGGTGTCGGAAAGCCCGGCACCGGTTGCAGCCAGCGCGACCGCTGCGTCCACCGGCCCGGCGGCCTCCCGCTGACCGGCCCCGGAGGCCACTGCCCATGACTGCCCCGCACAACCCGTCGCCGCCCCCGTCCCCTTCCCTGGGCCCGGCCACCACCGGCTCGCGCTTCAACATCTCGCGCTGGGCGCTGGAGCACCCGGCACTGACCCGCTACCTGATGGTGGTGCTGATGGTGCTGGGCGTTGCCGCCTACTTCCAGCTGGGCCAGGACGAAGACCCGCCGTTCACCTTCCGGGTGATGGTCGTGCAGGCCTTCTGGCCCGGCGCCACGGCCCAGCAGATCGCCGAGCAGGTGACCGACAAGATCGAGCGAACGCTGCAGGAGGTGCCCTATGCCGACACCATCCGCAGCTACACCAAGCCGGGCGAATCGTTCACGCTGCTGGAGTTGAAGGACAGCGCGCCACCCAAGGAGGTGAGCAGCAGCTGGTACCAGGCCCGCAAGCGCATAGCCGACATGCGCAGCACCTTGCCCGCGGGTGTGGTCGGGCCGGTCTTCAACGACGATTTTGGCGATGTCTACGGCTCGATCTTTGCGTTGTCGGCGGACGGGTTTTCAGACGAAGAACTGCGGGTCTTCGCCGAGAACCTGCGCACCCAGTTGTTGCGGGTGCCCGATGTGGCCAAGGTGGAGCTGTTTGGCGCCCAGCCCGAAAAGATCTTTGTCGAGATCTCGCAAAAGCGCCTGGCCCAGTTGGGCCTGGACATGAACCAGGTGCTGGCCCAACTCAGCGCCCAGAACGCGGTCGAGGGTGCCGGCCTGCTCGACGCCGGCACGCAAAACTTGCAAGTGCGGGTGGCCGGCGCCTTCCGCTCGATCGACGACATCAAGCGCTTCCCGATCCGCGCCACCAGCGCCGCCACCGGCACGGCCAGCACGCTGCAGCTGTCCGACATCGCCGAGGTGCGCCGCGGCAACATCGACCCACCCGCCGTCAAGGTGCGCCACCAGGGCCAGGCGGTGATCGCGCTGGGCGTGTCCATGGCCAAGGGCGGCGACATCGTCGAGCTGGGCCATGCGCTGCGCGACAAGGTCAGCGCCATCCAGGCTGATCTGCCGGCCGGCATCACGCTGTCGCGCATCCAGGACCAGCCGGCGGCCGTGTCCCGGTCGGTGGGTGAGTTTGTTCGGGTGCTGATCGAGGCGGTGGTGGTGGTGCTGGCGGTCAGCTTCATCGCGCTGGGCCTGCACACCAAGCCCTTCCGTATCGACATCTGGCCCGGCATGGTGGTGGGCATCACCATCCCGCTGGTGCTGGCGATCACTTTTGTGGCGATGTACTACTGGGGCGTGGGGCTGCACAAGATATCGCTGGGCTCGTTGATCATCGCGCTGGGCCTGCTGGTGGACGACGCGATCATTGCGGTGGAGATGATGGTGCGCAAGATGGAGGAGGGCTACGACAAGATGCGCGCCGCAACCTACGCCTACGAGGTGACCTCGATGCCGATGCTGACCGGCACCTTGATCACAGCCGCCGGGTTCTTGCCGATCGGGCTGGCCAAATCTGTAACCGGCGAGTACACCTTTGCGATCTTTGCCGTCACCTCGGCCGCGTTGGTGATCTCGTGGGTGGTGTCGGTGTACTTCGTGCCCTACCTGGGCGCCTGGCTGCTGCACAACCGGCCCAAGGTCGAGGGCGAGGCGCATGAACTTTTCGACACGCCGTTCTACAACCGTTTCCGAAAATTGGTCAACGGCTGTGTGCAGCACCGCTGGATCACGCTGGCGCTGACCTTGGCGCTGTTTGGCGCCGGCGTGATGGCGCTGGGCAAGGTGCAGCAGCAGTTTTTTCCGGACTCCAGCCGGCCGGAGATCCTGGTGGATTTGTGGCTGCCCGAGGGCTCCACCCAGCGCGAGAGCGAGACGCTGGCGCGGCGCTTCGAGGCGCGCATGATGAAAGAAGCTGATCTGGAGAGCGTCACCACCTGGATCGGCAGCGGCGTGCCGCGCTTTTACCTGCCGCTCAACCAGGTGTTTCCGCAGTCCAACGTCAGCCAGGCCATCCTGCTGCCCAAGGACCTGGCAGCGCGCGAGCGCCTCCGCACCCGGCTGCCCACCTTGCTGGCGGCCGAGTTTGGCGAGGCCCGCACGCGCGTCAAGGTGCTGCCCAACGGCCCGCCGGTGGACTACCCGGTGCAGTTCCGGGTGGTCGGGCCGGACGCCAAGCTGGTGCGCCAAGCCGCCGACCAGGTCAAGGAGGTGCTGCGGGTGCACCCCAGCATGCGCGGGGTCAACGACAACTGGAACGAGCAGATCAAGGTGCTGCACCTGGACATCGACCAGGATAAGGCGCGTGCGCTGGGCATCACCAGCCAGGCCATTGCCCAGAATTCGCGCAGCGGCCTCAGTGGTGCCACCGTGGGCCAGTACCGCGAGGGCGACAAGCTGGTGGACATCGTGCTGCGCCAGCCGCTGGACGAGCGCAACGTGCTGACCGATATAGCCAACGCCTACCTGCCCACTGCCAGCGGCAAGCCGATCCCGCTGACCCAGATCGCCCGCATCAGCTTTGGCTGGGAGCCGGGCGTGCTGTGGCGCGAGGGCCGCAAATACGCCGTCACGGTGCAAGGCGACGTGGTGGACGGCGTGCAGGGCCCCACGGTCACCCAGGCTGTCGAGGCGCAGATTGCCGCGATCAAGCGGCGCCTGCCGCCCGACTACGACATCCGCATCGCCGGCGCGCAAGAGCAGAGCAGCAAGGGCCAGGGTGCCATCGTGGCCGGTGTGCCGGTGATGCTGTTCCTGATCTTCACCTTGCTGATGCTGCAATTGCAGAGCTTCTCGCGGGCGATGCTGGTGTTTCTCACCGGGCCGTTGGGCATTGCCGGGGTGGCAGGTGCCTTGCTGCTGCTGGACCGGCCGTTTGGCTTTGTCGCACTGCTCGGCGTGATCGCGCTGATGGGCATGATCATGCGCAACTCGGTGATCCTGATCGATCAGATCGAGCAGGACCGGGCGCGCGGCCTGCCGGCCTGGGACGCCATCGTCGAGGCGGCGGTGCGGCGCTTCCGGCCCATCGTGCTGACGGCCGCCGCGGCGGTGCTGGCGATGATCCCGCTGACCCGCAGCGTGTTCTGGGGGCCGATGGCGGTGTCCATCATGGGCGGGCTGATCGTGGCCACCGCGCTGACCTTGCTGTCGCTGCCGGCGATGTATGCGGCCTGGTTCCGGGTACGGCGGGTTACCCCCGGTCATGGCGGCGTTCCGGGCGACGGTCATGGGGGCTGAATGGCCGGCTAGAATCACGGGTTTGCCGGAAAGCCCTGGCACAGCCCCTGCGGGCTGCATCGGGGCGCTCCGGGCAGACCTCTGATCGGCCAGCTGGCGGCAACGCGGGCAGGTCCTCAGCCCAGACAACCCGCGCGGGTGGCGAAATTGGTAGACGCACCAGGTTTAGGTCCTGACGCCTTCACGGGTGTGCCGGTTCGAGTCCGGCCCCGCGCACCAGATCTCTTTTTTCTGTGAGTCCCATCATGGCTGTCACTGTTGAAACCCTCGAAAAGCTCGAACGCCGCATCACTTTGCTGATTCCGGCAACCGACCTCAATTCGGAAATCGAAACCCGGCTCAAGAAGCTCTCGCGCACCGTCAAGGCCGATGGCTTCCGGCCCGGCAAGGTGCCGATGTCGGTGGTGGCCCAGCGCTACGGCTACTCGGTGCAAAACGAGGTGATGAACGACAAGCTGGGCCAGGCCTTTGCCAGCGCCGCCAACGAGGCGCAGCTGCGCGTGGCCGGCACGCCGCGTGTCACGCCCAAAGTGGATTCGCCCGAGGGCCAGCTGGCGTTTGATGCCACCTTCGAGGTCTACCCCGATGTCAAGCTCGGCGACCTGGCGTCGATCGAGGTTGACCGCGTCAGCAGTGAAGTGACCGATGCGGCGATCGACCGCACCGTTGACATCCTGCGCAAGCAGCGCCGCACCTTTGCCCAGCGTCCGGCAGTCGAAGGCGCGATCGAAGGCGACCGCGTGACGATCGACTTCGAAGGCAAGATCGACGGCGAGACCTTCTCCGGCGGCAAGGCCGATGCGTTCCAGTTCATGATCGGCGAAGGCCAGATGCTGGAGCAGTTCGACAAGGCCGTGCGTGGCATGAAGGTTGGCGACAGCAAGACCTTCCCGCTGCAGTTCCCCGAGGATTACCACGGCAAGGACGTGGCTGGCAAAGAGGCCGACTTCATGGTCACCATGAAGAAGATCGAAGCCCAGCACCTGCCCGAGATGGACGAGGCCTTCATCAAGTCGTTGGGCATCAACGATGGCACGGTTGACGGCCTGCGTGCGGACGTGCGCAAGAACCTGGAGCGCGAGGTCAAGTTCCGTGTGCTGGCGCGCAACAAGGCGGCTGCGATGGACGCCCTGGTCAAGGTGGCGGAGCTCGACCTGCCGAAATCCCTGGTTGACAGTGAGCTCGAGCGCCTGGTGGCCAGCGCCCGTGATGACCTGAAGCAGCGTGGCATCAAGGACGCCGACAAGGCGCCGATCCCGGCCGAGCTGTTCCAGCCGCAAGCTGAGCGCCGCGTGCGTTTGGGTCTGGTCGTGGCCGAACTGGTCAAGACCAACAACCTGCAGGCCCAGCCGGACCAGTTGCGCGCCCACATCGAAGAGCTGTCGCAAAGCTACGAAAAGCCCACCGAAGTGATGCGCTGGTACCTGTCGGACCGCCAGCGCATGGCCGAGGTCGAGGCGGTGGTGATCGAGACCAATGTCACGGCGCACGTGCTGGGCCTGGTCAAGATCAACGACAAGGCCTTGCCCTTTGATGACCTGATGACGGCCTGAGGGCCGCCTGAGATTCGCCGAGCCCGCGTCCGCCCAGACGGCGCGGGGCCGTTGTGACGCTGCAGCCCCGCTGCGCGCCTGCAGCGACATCCCCGATCCGGGGCGCATGACTGACAGGTCAGCGCCCCGTTTTTCATCGCCTGCAAGCCCCCGGTCAGGGGGCCATAATCGCTGCAGACTCAACATTTCAAGGACATCCGTGAGCGCTATTGACACACAAGCCCTGGGCATGGTCCCGATCGTCATCGAGCAATCCGGTCGGGGCGAGCGGGCCTACGACATCTACAGTCGATTGCTGCGCGAGCGCATCGTCTTCCTGGTCGGCCCGGTCAATGACATGACCGCCAACCTGGTGGTGGCGCAGATGCTGTTTCTCGAAAGCGAGAACCCGGACAAGGACATCTTCTTGTACATCAACTCGCCCGGCGGCAGCGTCAGCGCCGGCCTGTCGATCTACGACACCATGAACTTCATCAAGCCCGACGTCTCCACGCTGTGCATGGGCATGGCCGCCAGCATGGGCTCGTTTTTGCTGATGGCCGGGGCCAAGGGCAAGCGCATCGCGCTGCCCAACGCCAAGATCATGATCCACCAGCCTTCGGGCGGCGCGCAGGGCCAGGCCACCGACATCGAGATCACGGCCCGCGAGATCATCAAGACCCGCGAGCAGCTCAACCGCATCTACGCCGACCGCACCGGCCAGAGCTACGAGAAGATCGCCAACGACATGGAGCGCGACTTCTACATGTCGCCCGAAGAGGCCAAGACCTACGGCCTGATCGATCAGGTGATTGCCAAGCGCGGCTGATGCGCATCTGACGGTCTTTGCGCCGCTGACTGCCTCTTGGCCGCCACCATGTGTGGCCCAAATGCTGGCCCAAATGCTGGCCCGAAAGCCGGTGAGAAGGTCAGCGTTGGCGCTTGGACTATCATCAATTTTTGAACCTATCCTGCCCTCCACAGCACAAGCAAACACATGGCCGAAAAGAAGGGCGCCTCCGGCGAAAAAGTTCTCTACTGCAGCTTTTGCGGCAAGAGCCAGCATGAGGTCAAGAAACTCATTGCCGGCCCGTCCGTCTTTATCTGCGACGAGTGCATCGAGCTGTGCAACGACATCATCCGGGACGAGGCACCCGCCGAGACGCCCGGGGCCAAGTCGGCCAAGTCTGATTTGCCGGTGCCGTCCGAGATCAAGACCACGCTCGACCAGTACGTCATCGGGCAAGACTCGGCCAAGCGCACCTTGTCGGTGGCGGTGTACAACCACTACAAGCGGCTGCGCCACATCGGCTCGGGCCCGAGCAAAGACGAGGTCGAGCTGACCAAGAGCAACATCTTGCTGATCGGGCCCACCGGCTCGGGCAAGACGCTGTTGGCGCAGACCTTGGCCAAGCTGCTCAACGTGCCGTTTGTGATCGCCGACGCCACCACCCTGACCGAAGCCGGCTATGTGGGTGAGGACGTCGAAAACATCATCCAGAAGCTGCTGCAAAACTGCAACTACGATGTGGAGCGGGCCCAGCGCGGCATCGTCTACATCGATGAGATCGACAAGATCAGCCGCAAGGCCGACAACCCCAGCATCACCCGCGATGTCTCGGGCGAAGGCGTGCAGCAGGCGCTGCTCAAGCTGGTCGAAGGCACGATGGCCAGCGTGCCGCCGCAGGGCGGGCGCAAGCACCCGAACCAAGACTTCTTGCAGATCGACACCACCAACATCCTGTTCATTTGCGGCGGTGCCTTTGACGGGCTGGAGAAGGTGATCCAGAGCCGGACTGAAAAGTCCGGCATTGGCTTTGCCGCCTCGGTGCACAGCAAAACCGACAAACGTGCGGCCGACCTGTTCAAGGAGGCCGAGCCCGAAGACCTGATCAAGTTTGGCCTGATCCCCGAGCTGGTGGGCCGCCTGCCGGTGGTGGCCACACTGGGTGAGCTGACCGAGTCGGCGATGGTGCAAATCCTGACCGAGCCCCGCAATGCGCTGGTCAAGCAGTACCAGAAGCTGTTCAACATGGACGGGGTCGAGCTTGAGATCCGGCCGTCGGCGCTGACCGCCATTGCCCGCAAGGCGCTCAAGCGCAAGACCGGCGCACGTGGCCTGCGCTCGATCATGGAAAACGCCTTGATCGACACCATGTTCGACTTGCCCACCATGGACGGCGTAGCCAAGGTGGTGATCGACGAGCATATCGTCGAAGAGGGCGCCAAACCCTTGCTGGTGTACCGTGAAAAAAAGGCCAGCGCGTAAGCGCGGCCAGCCCGCACTTCAGTTTGCCCGCCGGGCGGTATCTCGCCCGGCGCATGCCTCACCCCGGCCTATCCGCACACTTGCATTTGTCCGCTCAGACCTCATGTCGGTCTGAGAAAGAGAGGTTTTCCCATGTCTGGACATCCTGTTTTACCCGCTGATCCGATCACGCTGCCGCTGTTGCCGCTGCGTGACGTGGTCGTGTTTCCGCACATGGTCATCCCGCTGTTTGTCGGTCGTCCCAAGTCCATCAAGGCGCTTGAGGCGGCGATGGAGGCAGGCCGGCAAATCATGCTGGTGGCGCAAAAAGCCGCCGGCAAGGACGAGCCCAAGCCTGAGGACATGTTCGAGATCGGCTGCGTCTCTAGCATCTTGCAGATGCTGAAATTGCCCGACGGCACCGTCAAGGTGCTGGTCGAAGGCGTGCAGCGCGCCGAGACCAAAGCCATCCACGAGACCGCCGAGCACTTCACCGCCGAGGTGGTGCCGGTGCAGCCGGCAGGCGACGCCACGCCCGAGGTTGAGGCCTTGCGCCGCGCTGTGACCCAGCAGTTTGACCAGTACGTCAAGCTGAACAAGAAGATCCCGCCCGAGATCCTCACGTCGATCGCCGGCATCGATGACCCGGGCCGCCTGGCCGACACCATCGCCGCGCACCTGCCGCTCAAGCTCGAAGCCAAGCAGTCGGTGCTGGACCTGTTTGTGGTGGCCAAGCGGCTGGAAAAGCTGCTGGAGTTGCTCGAACACGAAGTCGACATCCTGCAGGTGGAAAAGCGCATCCGTGGCCGCGTCAAGCGCCAGATGGAAAAGAGCCAGCGCGAGTACTACTTGAACGAGCAGGTCAAGGCCATCCAGAAGGAGTTGGGTGACGGCGAGGAGGGCGCCGATCTCGAAGAACTCGAGAAGAAGATCGAAGCCGCCAAGATGAGCAAGGAGGCCCGCAAGAAGGCCGACTCCGAACTCAAGAAGCTCAAGCTGATGTCGCCGATGTCGGCTGAAGCCACCGT
>JBBRZR010000212.1:0-8390 GCA_038236495.1 Burkholderiales bacterium | reverse complement strand
TTCCAGCTGGCGATGCGGTGGATGTTCTGCGCCTTCACAGCAGCGACTTCCGCGCCGATGTGGCGCGCCATCGACGGGTTCGCGGTGATGCAGTCACCTGCGGCGTCGTAGATCGCGATGCCGACGGGCGAGTTCTCGATGATCTGCCGGTTCAACTGCTGCTCGGCCTGCAGCGCGCGCTCGGTCAGGCGGCGCTCGCTGAGGTCGGTGTTGGTGCCCGACAGGCGCACCGCGCGGCCGCTGGCGGGGTCACGAAGGATGTAGCCGCGCGACAGGATCGGGACATAGTGGCCGTCCTTGTGGCGCAACCGCATCTCTGCGCTGTAGTGCTCGGCGCCGCTGCGGATGGCTTCGGCGAGCTGGCGTTCGACGCGCGGTGCGTCCTCGGGGTGCACCAGGCGCTCCCACAGTTCACGGTCCTGCGGCAGCTCGTCATTGTCGTAGCTGAGCATCGCCCAACCACGCGGCGAGTGGTAGCGCTGGCCGCTGACCAGGTCCCAGTCCCACCAGCCATCATTGGCGCCCTTCAGCACCAGCGCCATGCGCGTCTCGCTACGTTCCAGCCGCGTTTGCGCCTCGCGCAGGCGGTCCCGGTCGGCGCGCAGCGCCTGCGCCGCTTCGGCCAGTTCGCGGTGGCTGCGGCGCCGTTCGAACTGCGCCACCACATGCCGCGCCAGGGCGGAGAGTGCGTCGGTCTGCGTGGCGCTGAAATCACGTGGCTGTCGGTCCAGCACGCACAGCGTGCCCACCGCGTGGCCGCCCGGCGCGAGCAGCGGCGCACCGGCGTAGAAGCGGATGCGCGGGCCGCCGGTGACGAGCGGGTTGTCGGCGAAACGCGGGTCGCGCTGCGCGTCGTGCACCACCATCACGCCGCTGCCGCGGATGACGTGGTCGCAGAAGGCGATGCAGCGCGGCGTTTCGCTGACGTCGAGGCCAACCCGCGACTTGAACCACTGCCGGTCGCGGTCGACCAGGCTGACCATCGCTATCGGCATGCCCAGGAAGGTGGCCGCCAGCTGGGTGATGTCGTCGATGCCCTGCTCGGCCGCCGTGTCGAGCACGCGGTAGTCGAGCAGGGCCTGCAGGCGTTGTTCCTCGGGGTCTTGTGTAGCGCCAGGGACTTGCATCGCGTTCGAAAGTGGGCTTCGGTCTCGGAGGGATGGCCGCGAGGCCTTCGTCGCGTCCGCAGGTCGTTATCGGCCCGCCCCACGCACGGCTTGAGCGTGCGCGAATGATAGGTGCCTGGGGACGGTCATGCCCGACAGCGGCGAACGCTGGGGACAGGTTCTTCAAGCGGCCTGTTTGCGCGCCGGCCGGTGCGGGCCCGCCCGATCTGGGGTTGGTCCACGGCGGCAATTCGGCCGGGCCGCGCGCACGCTGGGCAGCGCCAGCCATCCACCCAACCTCACAGCGACCTGCCTTCAGGGCAAACCCTTAATTTTGTGGCCGCTCGCAGGGCGGTAGGCGCGCCAGGTGCGGCCCCTCTCCGCAGCCCTGGCGCCGCGCCGCCATCACGCAAGGTGTTGCACTGCCGCAGCGCGCGACCTCCGGACCGCTGGCGATCAGGGTCACGGACCAGATCATCGGCAATCAGGCTGCAAGCGCCTTCCACAAGTCCTGCTGCGCGGTCATACCGCACTGTCCCAGGGCGCCGACAGCCGCATCGCGCCGTTGATGATGCCGACCATCGAATACGTCTGCGGAAAATTACCCCACAGCTCGCCGGTCTTGGCATCCATGTCTTCACTGAGCAGGCCAACATGGTTGCGTCGCGCCAGCAGGGCTTCGAACGCGGCCCTGGCCTCGTCCTTGCGGCCGATGCGCGCCAGCGCATCGACACGCCAGAACGAGCACACGTTGAACGTCACCTCGGGCCGGCCGAAGTCGTCCTCGGCCTCGTAGCGGCGCATGAAGGGGCCATCGCACAGCGAGGCCTCCATGGCTTGCACGGTGCTGATGAAGCGCGGGTCCTGGCGCGGCAGGAATCCCACCTCGCCCATCAGCAGCACACTGGCGTCGAGATCGCGGCCGCCCAGGCTCTCGGCGAAGGCTTGCCGGTCCGCGTTCCAGGCGCGTGTGGTGATGGCCTCGTGGATGACGGCGGCGCGCTGTTGCCACAGCGCCGCGCGCTGTGGCAGACCCAGCACCGCGGCGATACGGGCCAGCCGGTCGCACGCCGCCCAGCACATCAGCGCCGACGAGGTGTGCACCCGGGCGCGCGTGCGCAGCTCCCAGATGCCGGCGTCGGGCTGGTCGTGCATTACCCAGGCCTGCTCACCCATCACTTCCAGTGCCGCGAAGTCGGCGGCGTCACCGCGGCGAAACAGCCGGTGGTCGTGGAAGGCCTGCGCCGCGCCAAGCACAACGCTGCCGTAAACATCGTGCTGAAAGTGTTCTTGCGCCTGGTTACCCACACGCACCGGTCCCATGCCGCGGTAGCCGGCGGCGCGTGACACCACCAATTCGGGCAGAGACTTTTCCAGGCCGATGCCGTACAGCGGCTGAACTTGGCCGCCCTCGGCGCCGCGCACCACGTTGTAGAGCCAGTTCAGGTAGCCCTCCATCGTGCCCACTTCAGCCAGGCTGTTCAGCGCCCGAACGACAAAGAACGCGTCGCGCAGCCAGCAGAAGCGGTAGTCCCAGTTGCGCCCGCTGTTCGGTGCCTCGGGGATGCTGGTGGTCATCGCGGCGACGATGGCGCCGGTCTCCTCGAATTGGCACAATTTGAGCGTGATGGCCGCGCGGATCACCGCGTCCTGCCACTCCAGCGGCACTGCCAGGCGGCGTGACCAGTGGCGCCAGTACAGCGCGGTCTGCTCCTCGAACTCACGCGCCGTGTCGTCGATGCCGCCGGCCAGCGTCTCGTCCGGGCCCAGCAGCAGGCTCACCGGACCAGCCAGCGCGAACCAGGTGCTGTCTATCAGGTAGGCCAGCGGCACGCTGGTGTTCAGGCGGAGCGTCAACTCGGGCATCACAAAGCGCAGGTGGTGGCTGCCGCGCGTGAGCGAGGGCGGCGCCGCGCCCCAGTCGCCGTGCGGGCGCACCGTGAAGCGCACCCGCGGATGCCCGGCCAGTGGGCGCACGCGGCGCACCAGCTGGGCGGGGCGAAAGACGCGGTCATGGTTGACGAAGCGGGGGCAGAAGTCCACCAGCTCGATACCCTGCCCGCGGTCGTCCCACAGCTGTGTGCGCACGATGGCCGTGCCGGGGTCGTAGGACTGCTCGGCGCGCGTCAGCCCTTCCAGTTCCACGGTCAGCGCCCCGTCCAGCGGCAAGCCGTCGGCACTGTGCAGCAGGGCGTCGAAAACCGGTGTGCTGTCGAAGCGCGGCATGCAACACCAGACGATGCTGCCCCTGCGTTCGACCAGTGCACTGACCGAACAGTTGCCGATCAAGGCCAGGTCCAGACCTGCGGCCGGTCGCGGCACAGCAGAAGGCGCTTTCATGGGTGACCTTTCAGGGTGGGGGCCAATGCCGGCCGTCTGTTGATGGATTGCATGTACATTTGTGAAAATGTACAAGGATAACGCAATGACCCTGCTTTGCCTGACACAACCACCGTACCCGGAACGGCGGCAATGGCCTTGAAGACCGTCCGCCTTCAGCTGCGCTTCCTGGTTCCGCTGGTGGCGGTGTTGGTTGCCGCGTCGTATCTGGCCGTACCGCTGATGGACCAGGTGACGCTGCGATGGTTCAGCCGCGACCTCAACAGCCGCGGCATGCTGGTCGCGAATGCCCTGTCGGACTCGGTCGGCGAGGCCCTGATCGCGGGAAAATCGGCGCGGCTGCAGCCCCTGTTCAACCGTACCGTCCAGGATGAACGGCTGTTCGCCGTGGGCCTGTGCAGCCCTGACGGACGGCTGCTCCAGCGAACCGACAGCTTCCCGGCGACCCTGACCTGCGCCGCGGCCACCGAACTGGCGCGCAAGGCCGAACCGCAGCTCGCGCTCACCGGCGGCGCGGTGCATGTCGGCGTGCACGACGTGATGGGGCAAGCGCCGCCGCAGCCCGTCGCGCCGGTCAATCCTGCGCCCGAGGTGATCCCGGACGATGCCGTGCCCAGCCTGGCGCCGTTGGCGTCGGCGGCGCAAGCGCTTTCTGCGCCGGTGTTGATGGGCCGGCTGGTCTTGCTGCACGACATGAGCTTCATCGAACGCCGCAGCCAGGACACGCGCCGCTACCTGATCGGGTTGATTGCCGGACTGGGCCTGGTGATCGCCATCATCACGGTCGTGGTGGCGCAGCTGAGCTGGCGCGGCTGGGTCAACGGCGCACGCGCCCTGATGCGCGGCGAGGGCCTGCTCAGCCCGTTGCTGTCAGGTGCCTCTTCAGCGCCCGAACTGGCGCCGTTTGCTGCCGAGTTGCGTGCCCGCTTGCGCGACATGGAGGACGAATTCCGCCGGTCGCAGGGGCCTGACGCCGAGTGGACAGCCGAGCGCCTGCGCACATTGCTGCACACCCAGCTCAGCGGTGACCAGGTGATCGTCGTGTCCAACCGCGAGCCGTATATCCACGAGCGCGGCGCCGAAGGCCTTGTGGTCAAGCGCCCAGCCAGCGGGCTGGTCACGGCCGTCGAGCCCGTGATGCGGGCTTGCTCGGGCACCTGGATCGCCCACGGCAGCGGCGGCGCCGACCGCGAGGTGGTGGACGCGGGCGACCGCGTGCTGGTGCCGCCCGGCAACGCCGATTACTGGCTGCGCCGCATCTGGCTCACCGCCGAAGAGGAGCAGGGCTACTACTACGGCTTTGCCAACGAAGGGCTGTGGCCGCTGTGCCACGTAGCCCACGTGCGGCCGGTCTTCCGCGAGTCGGACTGGGAGGCCTACAAGGCGGTCAACCAGCGCTTTGCCGACGCGGTGGTGGCCGAGGCCCGCAGCGAAGACCCCATCGTGCTGGTGCAGGACTACCACTTCGCGTTGCTGCCGGCCATGGTGCGAAAACAACTGCCCCAGGCCACCATCCTGACCTTCTGGCACATCCCCTGGCCGAACCCGGAATCTTTCGGCATCTGCCCCTGGCGCCGCGAGATCCTGGAGGGCATGTTGGGCAGCACGATCCTCGGCTTCCACACCCGCTTCCATTGCAAGAACTTCATCGAGACGGTCGATCGTTACCTAGAGGCGCGCATTGAGCACGAGCACTCGACCATTGCCTTTCGCGAGAAAGAAACGCTGGTCGAGAGCTATCCGATCTCCATCGAGTGGCCCGGCGAAGCCGAAGTCGCGGGGTGGTCCAGCGTCGAGGTCTGCCGCCAACGTGTGGTCCAGCGCCTGGGCCTGCCGGCCAAGGTCTGCCTGGCCGTGGGTGTTGATCGCTTCGACTACACCAAAGGCATTCTCGAGCGGCTGAACGCCGTTGAGCGCCTGCTGGAAAAGTGGCCCGAGTGGATCGGCCGCTTTGTCTTCGTGCAGGTGGCCGCACCCACGCGCGCGGCGCTCGACGAGTACCGCAGCTTCCAGGAACGTGTCGAGCGCGTCACCGAGCGCATCAACCAGCGCTTCGGCCAGCCCGGCTACCAGCCCGTGCACCTGTTGGCCACACACCATGAGCACGATGCGGTGATGGAACTGTTCCGCGCCGCCGACATGTGTGTCGTGACCAGCCTGCACGACGGCATGAACCTGGTGAGCAAGGAATTCGTCGCAGCGCGCGACGACTTGCAAGGGGTGTTGATCCTGAGCCGCTTCGCCGGTGCCGCGCGCGAACTGGCCGAGGCCCTGATCGTGAACCCCTACCACGTGGAAGAGACCGCCGATGCCTTGCACCGTGCCGCCACCATGCCAGCTGCCGAGCAGCGCGAGCGCATGGCCAGCCTGCGCAGCACGGTGCGTGAATTCAACGTCTTCCGCTGGGCCGGGCGCATGCTTGCCGATGCCGGACGTTGGCGGCTGCGCGCCCGCATCGAGGCGCGCGTGAAGCGGCATCAGATCGGATGATCAAGTCGATGCAGCATCTGTTTACACCCGAGGGAGAGGCGGCGCTTGCAGCGGTCTTGCGGCTGCAGCCGCTGATGGCCTTTGACTTTGACGGCACGTTGGCGCCGATCGTGGCGCGGCCGGACGATGCACGCATCTCGGTGGCTGTCGCCGCCCGCCTGAAGACACTGGCCAGCCGACTGCCCGTGGCCATCATCACCGGGCGCGCGGTGGCCGATGTGCGTGGGCGTCTGGGCTTCGAGCCGCAGTTCATCGTCGGCAACCATGGCGCCGAGGAGGACACCGCTGCGCCGACCGACGGCGCCCTGGCCAGCCCGCTGGACGGCTTTCGCGCCGCCTTGCGAGCGCACGACGACGGGCTGCAGGCCGCCGGCGTGGTGGTGGAGGACAAGGGTCTGTCCATGGCGCTGCACTACCGCCTGTCCCGCGATCGGGCGCAGGCCCAGCAGCTGATTGCCGATCTGCTGACGCCTGAACCTGCAGGCCTGCGCCTGTTCGCCGGCAAGATGGTCGTCAATATCGTGGCTGCGGATGCGCCCGACAAGGCGCAGGCTGTGCACGCGTTGGTGGCGCGTCTGGGCGCGGCCGCAGCCTTCTTCGCCGGAGACGATGTCAACGATGAGCCGGTGTTCGTCTCGGCGCCCGCGCACTGGCTGACCCTGCGCATCGGCCGCGATGATCCGGCCTGTCGAGCCCGGTTCCGCCTGGACGGGCCGCACGAGATGGCGCTGCTGCTGGGACGTGTTCTGTCGAATCTTGCGTGAATGGGCTGTGAGGGTTTGTCAGTTCCGTGGCGCCTGGCGTCAAAAGCCGGTGCATGCGATCTCGCTTGTATATTTGTCAGAATTTAATTACGCTATAATTCTGTTCGAGATGCAGGCGTCAGCCCATCGCTACGGACAACGGACGACACCATTGGAGATCGCTCAGTGAACCACGCCAAGTCAACCCTACCCATGGCCGCCCTGGTGGCGCTGTTGGCTGCTTGCAGCAGCACACCGGTGGCGCCGCCTGCTGCGCCAGCGCTGATGACGGCGGCTGCTGCGCCCGCGCCCTCATCGCCGGCCCTGGCGCCAGCGGCGGCACCGCGGCCGATCATGCCGTCGTCCAACGTCGCCACGGTGACGCTGCCAGCCTACCTTGATCCCAAGAGCAGCATTTCCACTGATCGCAGCGTGTATTTCGACTTCGACGGATTCACGGTCAAGCCCGAGTACACCGTCCTGGTGGAGCGGCACGGCAAGTTCCTGGCATCGAACCCGGGGGTCGCGATCAAGATCGAGGGCAACACAGACGAGCGCGGCGGGTCTGAATACAACCTGGCGCTTGGCCAGAAGCGGGCAGAAGCGGTCCTGCGCGCCTTGCGGATCTACGGCGTCAAGGACTCGCAGATGGAGGCCATCAGCTGGGGCGAGAGCAAGCCGAAATCCTCTGGCCATGACGAGGCGGCCTGGGCGCAGAATCGACGCGACGACCTCCAATACCCAACGAGGTAAGCCCTGGCGGCTTGGGATGTCAAGCGCTTGCGAGCGTTTGCACAAGTATGGACGTCTTTGATTCCGCCATGGTCACCCAGAAAAATGTCACCCCGCCCGTCGCTGTCAGCGCCATTGCTGAACGCGGTCTGATCGGACCTGAAGTGCGTGTGCTGCGGCGGTTCCGCCTCGTCTTCAATGCCGTCAAGACGCACTTCCAACAGGTCGAGAAGAAGGCCGGTGTGGGGGGCGCGCAGCTCTGGGCGCTGAGCGTTATTCATGCCCATCCGGGCATCGGCGTCAACAGCCTGGCGGCCTTCATGGACGTGCACCAGACCACGGCCAGCAATCTTGTCAAGGCCTTGGTGACGGCAGACATGATCGTCGCCGACAGGAACGCGCCGGATCGCCGGGCGGTGCAGTTGCGGGTCCTGCCCGCCGGCGCGCAGGTGCTGAAAAAGGCGCCCGGTCCCTTTGCCGGTGTCTTGCCGGACGCGCTGGCGACCTTGGACGTCGAGACACTCGAACGCATGGATCGAGACCTGGCGCTGTTGATCGCAGCCTTGCATGCCGACGGCAAAGCCGCAGGCATTCCATTGGCGCAGATGTAGCGGCGGCAGCAGATTGCCGCCACCCGGCGCAAACAGATTCTGGGTACAGAACCGTGACAGAGCCGGGCGCCGTCCGCGCCAACCGGGCTGCCTGGATCGGCGGCTGGTCGGCCGCCCGGCCTATCGAGCCCGGCTTCTGGCACAACCTGTGCGGTGAATCGGTCGCGGGGCGGCTTCGCGGCCGGGTGCGCATTTGCAGTGGCCGTCATCGGCATCGTGACCGGCAGCACCACGGCCGGCGTTGGTCATGCGCCTGCCCGGGCCATGCTCGACGGCCATGCCGAGCTGCCCGGGTACCCCCTTGGGCCGTCACGGCATGATCATTGAAGCGTCGGCCACGGCGGTCTGTGCATGGGGCCTGCGCAGGC
>JBBRZR010000211.1:0-8410 GCA_038236495.1 Burkholderiales bacterium | reverse complement strand
GACGCGATGCGCACCCTCAACAACATCCTTCAGCGCATGCAGTCCCACCAGTCGAAGAAGCGGACGCTGTTGCGTGCCTTGAAGGCGTGGGACGTGCCGGCCGCACCGGCAGGACAAAAGCCATCCGCCAAGTCAGATCCCTTGCAGCCCGGGCAACAACCGCCGGTGGATTGACCAGCCGCCGCCAGCGGCGTGTACGCAATTGCCCAGGGCTGTCGCCCGACCTGCCTCAAGAACCGGGGCGGTACTCGCGAACCAGCCCAAAGGCGCTGCGCTGATCGAGCAACAGCCGCAGCTTTTGGCCAGGTACCAGCGACTCCAGCCCAGGACCCTTGGTGCTTCGCGTGACGGCCCAGGATCCTTCCTTCTCGTCGGCCAGGTAGGCGATGCCCAACTTTGGCAAGACCTCCTGCACGGTGGCGACCACATTGACGCCGATCGGGTCCTGGCTTACCGCGTTCATGGGATCTCCGTTCTCGAAAGTAGTGGCATTTGAGCAATGTCACGCTCAAAGGTTGGCTTGGTTTCGGAATTTTCAGCGAGCGAGTCTAGCAAGCGCAATGGCTGAGGGCGCGCATCAAAGCGCACCGGCGGGCGTCGAACAAGGTCTTTGCGGCCACGAGCGCAGGGGTCGACAAGGTGCATGCCATCGACCCGACCGACCTCGAGGCGGCAACATCACCACGGCCGGGCGGGGCTGGCAAAAGATGAATCTTGATGCCACCGCAACCTTGCGCAAAGCCTGATCGGGCGTCATGTACGGGCAAATCGACATCAAATGAGCCTATGACCCGTCGGCGCAGCGATGCGGCTCAAGCGGTCGGCCTGCGTGCAGCGCCTGCGGCTCAGAGGGCCCGTTGGTTCACCCGCTTGGACAACTCGTCGGCGCTCTCCTTGCGCTCGCTGTACCGGTCGACCAGGTAGGGGCTGACGTCCCGGGTCAGCAGGGTGAACTTGAACAGTTCCTCCACCACATCGACCATCCGGTCGTAGAAGGCCGATGGCTTCATCCTGCCGTCCTCGGTGAACTCGGCGAAGGCCTTGGCCACGGAAGACTGGTTCGGGATGGTGAGCATGCGCATCCAGCGGCCGAGGATGCGCAGCTGGTTCACCGCGTTGAAGGACTGCGAGCCGCCGCAGACCTGCATCACGGCCAGCGTCTTGCCCTGCGTCGGGCGGACGGCGCCGACTGCCAGCGGAATCCAGTCGATCTGGGACTTCATGACGCCGGTTACCGCCCCGTGCCGCTCGGGCGAGCACCACACCATGCCTTCGGCCCAGGCGGCCAGGTCGCGCAGTTCCTGCACCTTGGGGTGGGTGTCCGGTGCCCCGTCCGGCAGGGGTAGACCGGTTGGGTCGAAAACCCGCACTTCGCCGCCCATGGCCTGTAGCAGGCGTGCGGCTTCGAAGGTCAACAGCCGGCTGTAGGACCGCTCTCGCAACGACCCGTACAGCAGCAGGAACCGCGGGGCATGTTGCGACGGCAGGCGAGCGGCCAGCCTGTCTGGCGTGGGCACGTCGAAGAGGCCGCTTCGCAGTGCCGGGAAGCTGAGCGGCCCGTCAAACACGCCGGTCACCACGGTCCCCGACGATCTGGGCGTCGTCTTTCGTGAAGCCAGCGGGCCTGGGTCCCGGCAGCAGGTCCGGCGCCGCCTCGCACGGCCGGCACAGCCGGGTGCTCAGCGTCGTCTCGTCGACGGGGCGGTTGTTGAGGATGGTGATGTTGGTGGTGTCGGTCATGAAGTCAATGGGCAAGGCATGTTGGGGAAGGCAGTGGTTGCCGCAGCGCTGCCGGTCAATCCGGTGCTAGTCAAGGGCCCGGTGCGTCAGCGCGCCAAAGCCGGCGCCCACCAGTTGCGCAGCGACGAAGCCCAGCACGCTGGCTGGGGCGATACCGGCAAAGCTGTCGCTGAACATGCGCCCGAACGCAGCTGCCGGATTGGCGAACGAGGTCGATGCGGTGAACCAGTAGGCGGCCCCGATGTAGCAGGCGACCATGGCAGCGACCCGCGTTGCGGGCGCACGCAGGATGACGAGCAACAGGCCGGCGGTGGCCACGGCTTCTGCGATCCATTGGCCGGCGCCACCGCGGACCTGGGTCGACAGCTGCAGCACGTCCATGTCGAACATCGCGTGCGCCAGCCAGGCGCCGAGCATGGCGCCCAGCAACTGAGCGGCGACATACGGCGCCAGCAAGTTCTTCGGCAGTGCACCGCGCAGCGCCATCACCAGGCTCACTGCCGGGTTGAAGTGCGCGCCGCTGACCGGACCGAAAACCTCGATGAGGATATACAGGCCGCCAACGGTTGCCAGCGTGTTGGCCAGCAGCGCGATGGCCACGTTGCCGCCGGACAGGCGCTCGGCCATGATGCCGGAGCCGATGACGATGGCCAGCAGCAGCGCGGTCCCGAGCGCCTCGCCGAGAAGCCTTCTTCGCAGGTCAGCCACCATGTTCAGTGCTTGCAGGCGTCCACAAGCGCGGCTTGCAGGTCAACGTTGGACATCGACTCGATGGGCAGCGCCAGCAGTTGCAGCATGCGGTAGCCGATGGCCTGGCGGGTCAGCTCGAAGGCCTGGGCCTTCTGTGCCTCCGCAGCGTTGGACGGGTCCGGGTAGCCCCAGTGCACGGTCACCGGGCTACCGGGCCAATACGGGCATGGCTCGGCCGCCGCGCTGTCGCAGACCGTGATGACGATGCGCATCTCAGGTGCGCCAGGCGCGACGAACTCGTCCCAGGACTTGCTGCGCACCTCACGGGTATCGATGCCTGCATCACGCAGCGCGTGCAAGGCGTAGGGGTTGATGCGGCCGCTCGGCGCGCTGCCTGCGCTGTAGGCGTGCACGTCCTTGCCCAGCGCCCTGGCCCAGTGGTTCAGCATGGCCTCGGACAGCACGCTGCGGGCCGAGTTGTGGGTGCACAGGATGAGAACGTTGGTCGTCATGGGTGGGTCGTCATGGGTGGGTCGTCATGAATCACCGGGATCCGATGTGTTTGATTTCGCGCTGGAGGGCGAGTTTGTCGAGGCTGGCCAGCGGCAGCGACAACATCAGCTGGATGCGGCGCTTCAGGGTGACGAAGGTGTCGAGGAAAGCCTTCTGGACGGCCGTATCCGGGCCTTCGACCGCCGCCGGGTCCGGCATGCCCCAGTGGGCGGCCATCGGCTGGCCCGGCCAGACCGGGCAGACCTCGCCACCGGCCTGGTCGCACACGGTGAAGACGAAGTCGAGATGGGGTGCGTCCGGCGTGGCGAACGCTTGCCAACCCTTGCTGCGGTAGCCTTCGGTGGCGCAGTGGTGGTCTGCCAGCGTCCGCAGCGCCCAGGGGTTCACTTCACCGCGGGGATGGCTGCCGGCCGAGAAGGCGCGAAACCCCTTTTCCTTGCCCAAGTCGTTCATCAAGGCCTCGGCCAGGATGGAGCGCGCCGAGTTGCCGGTGCAAACGAAGAGAACGTTGTAGGTCTTGTCGGCCATGGCGGGCTCCTCAGCAGTTGCAGGCAGGGGTGTCGAGCTCGCACGGCTGGCCTTCGCAGCAGTTCGACGTCAGGAAGGTGAGCAGGTCGTTCATGCGGTCGAACGACGCACGGTAGATGAGGTTTCTGCCATCCCGGCTCTGCGTGACCATGCCTGCGAAGCGCAATTCCTTCAGGTGGAACGACAGCGTTGCCGCGGCGATATCGAGGCGTTCGGACAGTTGGCCCGGGGTGCAGCCCGACTTGCCGGCCACCACCAGGTCGCGAAAGACCCTCAGGCGGTGGGCCTGAGCCAGTGCGCCCAGCGCCCGTACAACCTCGTCGTCTTTCATGTTTCCATGTTAGTGGAATCATTTGATGGTTTTGTGACAGCGACATCGGTGCTTGTGGCCCATCCGTCGCGCGTTGTGCCGCACGGCGCCGGAACGCACAGCGATGGTTGCCTGCATCAGCCCATCGTGGTCGCGACGGTTAGCAGGCGCGTGGCGCACGGGCGGACTGGGTCGCTCAACTTGTTCAAGAGCGCGGTATGTTCCCGACCCCACTGTGTTTGCGCTCGGTGGTTCAGAAGGGCAACGCCTGCACTTTCGATGCGCGCGCTCTGCGCACCTTGTCCAACCCGCATCTGTTGAAGGTCATTTTGTGCATTGACCAGCGCAAGGGCTGAGCTTGCCTGCCTGCCAGGCCAATGCCTGGGTTACCGCGTCACGGAGTGACTCGAGCTCTGCAGTGCTGAACACGCCCTGGAACCTGACCTGGTCTTCAGGGTGGCGAGCCGTTGGCACAAAACTGATCAGCTTGAGGCTGTGGCCGTGCGCCAGGGTGCTGATGTCGACCGAGAGCGCGTAGGCCGGGGTGGACTGGATGAGTGAACGCATGAACTGCTCCTGTTTAGCCGCTTTGACAAATGTCGGGTGCGGCAATCTGGATCAAATCCCCCCGGTCGTTCACCTTGACGGTGGGCTGACCCGCCCGTCTATTCATCGCAGCAAGATCAGTTGCGGCACGGCATCCGTGCCGGTCCAGACGATCGCGTTCTGCGCCAGTCGCGTCCCCAGTGTCTTGGCGGCCTCCAAGGTCAGGCCGAAGATCAGGTAGCTGGCTTCACCGGGCCATGGGTCGACCGGGTGCTGGCCGATACCCTCGATGAAGGCCAGACTGCGCTGGCTGAGTTCACGTCCCAAGTCAGCATGCCGTGCGGCATTGGTCTGGTCGTCAACCCGGTTGCTGAAGGGGTTGCAGGCCGTGATGTACGTGCTGCAGTCGACGCGATGGCGTTTGTGCGCGGCGGCCAAGGCCGGGCAAGTTTCACCCACCCTCAGGGTAAACGGTTCGTCGCCGTGCGCCTGGTAACCCGTGTCCCGGTAGGCCTGCACGGTGGCAGCGTCGATGATGGATTCCATAAACAAAAAAACCCTCCGTTCTGAGAGGGCCGACGCGGTACCCGCTTTGTTGCTCCAGCAGGAGCCCCATCCGCTTTCGCGTCTCCACCTTGCCCGGGTGGGCAGGTTGGCATGGGCGTCGGCCCAATTCCAAATGTAAGCAAAGTGTACGGCAAGCCCCCTGCTTTGCGTTCGGTCCCAGCCGTTCGTTGCAGCGTTGATCAGGTTTCCGCGCGCGACAGCAACCCGCCCGATCGCTGCCGTCGCGAGGTGGAACCACTGGCGCTGACGCAGCGCCCCAGCAGGTCGTCGAACAACGCCATCCATCGAGCGAGCAAGGCAGCGTGGACGCCGGACAGATGGGGTTGCAACGTTGCAACAGCGGCGTGTAGATCGACGGCCATGCCCCGGATGGCCACCCAATGCGCCAACGCCAGCATGGCGAAGCCGGGGTCCACGACCGTCCCCTGTTCATGTGCCAGCGCCTGGCGCACATCGGGGTGCAGTGGCGGGCTGGCGCAGTGCGCTGCCAGGCCCTCGACCTGCCCGCCGTGCCGCAGATGATCGACCACCGCCAGTGCCAAGGCCCGAAGCGAGGTCACTACAGGGTCGAGGTCGTTCTCGCCCAAATACGCGGGAAGGCCGATTTGATTCAGGCCATCGTTATCGAGGGCAGCGACTTTGCCAGCAGCCCGAGCGCGGGCGCTGCGCCAAACCGCTGGCGATGCGAATGAATCCTCGCAAATCGAGTAGGGCCTCGTCATCGGCGCGATCACGGTCGAGCTTACGGCCCAGCCCGCCGCCAGTATCGAAAGCACCCGGTGGATCTCGGCCTGTTCCGTGGCCTTGTCCGCGTCGGCGCGCGGGTGCACCAGGATGCAATGGGTCTGGCTGCCCATGAGTTGGTAGTCCAGCGCCAGCGCCAGCGACGCCGGACCGATGGCGGTTGCCGCGCGGTGCGCTGCGGCCATTCTGGGCAGGCTGTCGCCCGGGCAACCGGCGCTGCTCTCGGCACGCGCAATCTCGGTGGTGCGGCCGTGGGCATCGCTGGCCAGCAAGCGGACAGGTGCTGCGTCCAGACTCGACCGCAGGCCCGCAAAGGCCAACACGGTATCGCCACCAAACACCGCCGTGGGTGCTGCGCCCTGCCACGCGGTGGTGGTGCCCCAATCCACCCGCACCTGCTGCCAGGGCTGTTGCCGGATGCGCCGGAGCATGCGCTGCGCTGCAGCCTGCAAGGCTTCGCCGGGCGTCGCGAACTCGCAGGCGCCGCCGGTAGCCTCGGCCAGCGCGCGCAACACCCCCTCTGCCGGGGACGCCCCGACACCGATCACGAAGACGCGGTGCGCGCAGGCCTTGGCGGCCGCCACCAGCTCCCGGGCTTGCCAAATCTCGCCGTCGGTGATGAGCAGCACGTCGGCACCGGCTGGGCCGGCGTTGTCCAGGGCGAACACGGCGCGGAGGGCTTGCTCCATTTCGGTGCCGCCCAGGTCGGCGTCAACCGTATCGATCAGCCTGGCGAGTTGGCGAACCGTGGCGGGTGAGCAGACCGACGGCGCCAGCAGGTGGTCCACGCCGGTGCCGAAGCGGCTCAAGCTGATGCGGTCGCGGCCGGTCAGGCCAGCCACCACCTGACGCAGGGCCGTGCAGGCCGATTGGATGCTGTCGCCCCCCATCGACCCCGAGCAGTCCACCAGCAGCTTGAGCGCGATGCCATCGCGCGGTGCCGACACCGGTGGCTGGAACGACGCCATCATGACGACCGGCGCCGAGATTGACCGCAGGTCATGCGCCTTGACCAACAGCGACGGCCGGCCGTTGGCGGGGGTGACGGTGATCACCGCATCCCTGTCCAGCCAGGCACCGGGCAGCAGGTCCAGCCGCAGGCCATCGGCAAGCAACTGCCGGCTGAACCGGTGGGTCGGGCACTCCACCGCCCCGGCGGCCAATGAGCCTGTCACCAGCACCGACAGCGCCAGAGGATAGGCGGCCGCGGATACGGCCGGCACCTGCTGCGGCTGCAGCCCGGACGACTCGGCGTGGCCGTAGCGCGGCGCGATCGTCGCCGGGATGCTCAGGCGCAGCCGCCCGTGTTCGAACACCAGCAACTGCGCAAACTGCACCTCCAGCACGATCTCGTCGCCCGGCTCGAGGTTGCCGATGTTGGCTGTGTGCAGGCCGTCCGCCAGCGCTTCCAGCAGGACCGGCGCGTTGCCGTCCGTCAGGGCGCGCTCGTAGGTGCACTCGGCATCCTGCTTGGAGACGACACGGCCGTCCATCCTGTGGCCGTTCAACTCGGACGCAAACCCCAGCAGCACCGCCTGACTTGGCAGCGGGAAGGTGTAGACCACCTCCAGCGACTGGTTGCCGGTGTTGCGGTAGGTCTGGCGCACCGTCAACGCAAACAGCACGCCGTCCAGACGGCCTGAGGCTGCCGCACCGGTCAGCACCGGCCTGGCGGCCTGACTGCCCACGCTGGTCAATGCAAATTCTGGGTTGTCGTTGGTCACCGTTGTTCTCCCCGGGTCAAGAAAGCCGAAATCAAGTGCTGGTCGAGTTGCCCTCCGGCGCCTGGCCCGCACGCACGGCCCGGTACAGGTCGGTCAGACCGCGCAGCAGTGCCCGCGCCTGTTGCTGGCAACCTTCACCGTGTGCTCGACCTGGCTGCAGCATCAATGGCTTAAGGCTCATGGCAAGACCCTGGTTTTAAGCACAGCTTCATTGATTGGCAGGCTGGGCCACGCCGCACGACATTCAGACAAAGCCACTGGACGCTGATTTATGCTGATAGAACCAAGGCCGGCGAGGACGACTTCAGGCCCACGGGCCTGTTCAACGCCGACAGCGGAATCGACAAGGACGTCGGTACCCAGTGTCGTCAGCAGTACAGCGCTGTGCGGTCAGGCCTGGACCAGGCCGGACTGGCCGAAGTTGTCAGCCAAGCGACAGCGGCATGAGCGGCTCAAACCCGACGCCCCCTGGCCCGTCTGGTACCCCCGTTTCGAGGGGGATCGAAAGCGTCGATGTGTCGCACCAGGCGCATACCATAGGCGCACGCAGTGAGCCACTGACGGCGGAGACTCCATGGATCGAACCGAGCGTTTCTACAAGATCGAGATGATGATCCGTGCCCAAGGTTGCACCAGTTTTGAGCAGATGCAGGCCGTGCTGGAGGTGTCCAGGGCCACGCTCAAGCGTGACTTGCAGTATCTGCGTACCCGCATGGACGCGCCGATCGTCTACGACCGGATTGACAACAGCTACAAGCTGCAGGCCGACCCGCGCGACCAACGCCAGGTGGCCCACCAACTGCCGGGCGTTTGGTTCAGTGAACGCGAGATCCACGCCATGCTGACGATGCACCAGCTGATCCAGGGACTGGACGCCGGCGGTGTGCTGGCCCGCCACCTGCACCCGCTGCGGGCGCCGGCACGAACATGCTGGTTTTTGGCCGGTTTGAAAATGCCGCCAGATTTGCGGCGGCAAAGGCGTGATTCGCTGGCCGGCGTCGGTTGGGCGGCGGCGCCTCAGACCTCGACCTGGGCGTTGGCGCGGTAG
>JBBRZR010000210.1:0-8449 GCA_038236495.1 Burkholderiales bacterium | reverse complement strand
GCCGACCCGGCGCAGTTGCAGGCGGTGGCGGCGCTGCAGCGCTGCCAGGACGAATGGGCCGCCTACAAGGCCCGGCGCGGCAATGCGGTGACGAAGTTGCTGGTGCGCCCACCGATTCCGCGCGGGGTCTACATGTACGGCGGGGTGGGGCGCGGCAAGAGCTTTTTGATGGATTGCTTTTTTCAGGCCGTGCCGCTGACCCGCAAGACCCGGCTGCATTTTCATGAGTTCATGCGCGAGGTGCACCGCGAGCTGCTGGAGCTCAAGGGCACGGTCAACCCCCTGGACGAGCTGGGCAAGCGCATCGCCAGGCGCTTTCGGCTGATCTGCTTCGATGAGTTCCACGTTGCCGACGTCACCGACGCGATGATCCTGCACCGGCTGCTGGACGCGCTGTTTGCCAACCGGGTGTCGATTGTCACCACCTCCAACTTCCATCCCGACGGCCTGTACCCGAACGGCCTGCACCGCGACCGCATCCTGCCCGCCATCGAGCTGCTGAAGGACAAGTTGGAGGTCATCAACGTCGATCACGGCACCGACTACCGCCAACGCACGCTGGAGCAGGCCGAGCTCTACGTGATGCCGTTGGGGCCGGCGGCCGACGCCGCACTGACCGCCATCTTCAACAGCCTGGCCGAGGCCCGAGACGAAGACCCGTTGCTGCACATCGAGCATCGCGAGTTGCGGGCGCTGCGCCGCGCCGGTGGCGTGGTGTGGTTCGACTTTCGCACGCTGTGCGGCGGGCCGCGCTCGCAAAACGACTACCTGGAGCTGGCCCAGCAGTTCCACACCGTGCTGCTCTCGGGTGTGCCGCAGTTGCCGCCCCGGCTGGGCAGCGAGGCGCGGCGCTTCACCTTGCTGGTCGATGTGCTGTACGACCGCCGCGTCAAGCTGATCGTCTCGGCGGCGGTGCCGGCCGATCAGATCTACACCGAAGGCCCGCTGTCGCACGAGTTCCCCCGCACGGTATCGCGGCTGCAGGAGATGCGTTCGGCCGAATACCTGGCGCTGCAGCGGCGCGATGTGGACACCGGCATCACATGAGCACTTTGTCGGGCAGCCCGCTACAGCCCCGCAAGCTTGGCCGGATGTTGCTTGGCGGTCTGGCCGTGGGGTTCCTGGCGTTGCCTGCAACCTGGGCCGCCGGCCCGCCAGTGGCCCCTGTCGTCGCCAATAGCGCAGTTGAGCGGGCCGCCATCGATACGGAGCGTCGTCGGGTAGAGATCTCGTTCGACGTCGCCAATGCGGCTTGTCAGGGCCGGTTCTTGTTGACGCAGTGCCTGGACGAGGCCCGCACCACGCGGCGTCTGGCGCTGGACGACCTGCAGCGGCGCCAGCTGACCTTGGACGATGCCGCACGGCGTGCGCGTTCGGCCCAACGGCTACAGACCCTTCAGGCCCGTGCCCGCGAGCTCGGGCTGGCGGCGTCGTCGCCCGTTGCGGCGTCAGCGCCCAGCAGCCCCGGGCTTCCGGTGCGGCGGCTGCAGCGGCCGGTGTTGCAACGGGATACTGTTGCGCCGGATTTGCCGGGTTCCGCGGCCTCCACCGCTACCGACGCCCGGCCATCGGCTGCGGCGGCGTCAGCGCAAGCGCAGCGCAACCGGGCGGCCTACCTGCAGCGCCAGCAGCAGGCAACAGCCCACCGTGACGCGGTGCTGGAGCGCAATGCCCGTCAGGACGCCGGCAAGCCGCCGGCTGCCGGCCTGCCTGTTCCCGCTGCGGCGCCGGCATCGCATTGACGGTCGGTCAGGCGATGTATGTGCACCCGGTCCGTGCGGGCGATCAGCCGATGGATTCAACCCGCACCAGCGCCAGCGACACGTTGTCGCCCTGCTCATGGGCGCGCTGACGGGCACGCGCCACCAGCAACTCGCTGGCCTCGCGCGGCGGCAGGCTGTTGACGATCAGGCCCAATTCACGCGGGGTGAAGTAGTGCCAAAGCCCGTCGCTGCAGGCCAGCAGCGAATCGCCCGGCAGCAACGCGTCCACATGCCGCACCACCGTGGGCGGGTCCAACTGCGTGCCCAGGCAGCCGATCAGCAGGTTGCCCTGCGGATGGGTGTTGGCTTCTTCCTCGCCGATCTTGCCCTCGTCGATCAGGCGCTGAACGTAGGAGTGATCGACCGTGCGGTGCACCAGCTCGGCGCCGCGGAAATGGTAGACCCGTGAATCGCCCGCGTGGGCCATCACGCAACCCAGGCCCGGACCCAGCAAAAACGCCGCCACCGTGCTGTGCGGCTCTTCCTCAGCCGTGATGGCGGTGAGCTTGATCATCAGGTGCGCTTCCATCGCCAGTTGAAGCAGCGTGTCGGCGGCATCGTCCTTGGCCGGCACAAAGCGGTCGAACAGCTGGCGCGCCGTCAACAGCACCTGGTCGGCCGCTTTGCGGCCACCGCTCTTGCCGCCCATGCCGTCAGCCAGCACAGCCAGCAGGCAATCCTTGTAGCGGGCATGGCGCAGGATCTCGACCTGGTCCTGCTGGTAAGGCCGGTCACCCTTGTGCAGGGCAGTGGCGCCCATCAATCGATAGGCCAGCGGTAGCGTCGCACTCATGGCGGGAGACTATAAACTCAAGCTGCTGATGATCCTCGACACCCACGCTGACCTCAACCTGCATTCACCGCAACGCCGGTTGATCGAGTTGCGCATGGCGCATGCCGATCTCGACAGCCTGATCGACCTTGCGGCCCAGCATGTGCCGGTGGATGACCTGGCCTTGCGCCGCTTCAAGAAGCGCCGCTTGCTGCTGCGGGACCAGATCGTGCTGCTCGAAGTGGCACTCGATCCGCCGGAACCGGCGTGAGCAGGCTGCGTTTCGATCCGGCGGTGGCACCGGCCAATGACGAAGCCCCGTCCGAAGCCGGCGCTGACCTGAATCCCTTGAACCTTGATGGGCCGGGCCGCCCGGCGCCCAGTGCGCTGGTGATCGCCACCCGGCAGGCCCTGGGCCCGGCTGGCGCGCTGGCACAGGCCGACCCCGGCTTTGTCGAGCGCGAACCGCAGTTGATGCTGGCCGATGCCATGGCCCGTGCCATCGAGGACCGCGCCACGCTGGTGGCCGAGGCCGGCACCGGCGTCGGCAAGACCTTCGCCTACCTGGTGCCGCTGCTGCTGTCGGGTCGTCGCTCGCTGGTCAGCACCGCCACCAAGAGCCTGCAGGACCAGCTCTTCCTGCGTGACCTGCCGCGCCTGCGCGACGCGTTGGGCCTGCCGGTGCGCATCGCGCTGCTCAAGGGCCGCAGCAGCTACCTCTGCCTGCACCGGCTGGCGCAGGCCCGCGAGAGCGGCACGCTGCCCGACCGTTTTGCGGTGCGTGCGCTGGCGCGGGTCGAGACCTGGGCCCAATCGACCCAGACCGGCGACCTGGCCGAGATCGACGGCCTGGACGACCGCTCGCCGGTGATCCCGCTGGTCACCTCCACCCGCGACAACTGCCTGGGCAGTGAGTGCCCGCAGTTCCGCGATTGCCATGTCGTCAAGGCCAGGCGCGAGGCGATGGCGGCTGACCTGGTGGTCGTCAACCACCACCTGTTTTTTGCCGACCTGTCCTTGCGCGACAGCGGCGTGGCCGAGCTGCTGCCCACGGTGGACGCGGCGGTGTTCGACGAGGCGCACCAACTGGTCGAGACCGGGCTGCAGTTTCTGGGCACCCTGCTGTCGACCAACCAGGTGATCGACTTTGGCCGTGACCTGCTGGCCGCCGGCCTCAGCCACGCCCGCGGCCTGGCCGAATGGCAGACCCTGGCCGCCGGCCTGGACCGCGCAGCGCGTGAACTGCGGCTGGCCTGTGCCGGGCCGCTGCGGGAGTTGAGGGGCATCCTCAAGCTGCGCTGGGACGAGCGCGCCAACACACCCGACTTCTCTGCCGCACTGGCGGGCCTGGCCACCGCGGCCGATGCGGCGCGCGACGCCGCCTTGCGGGTCGAGGCCACTGCACCTGACTTCACCCGCCTGGTCGAGCGCGGCCGGCGCATTGCGCAGCTGGTGCAGGGTTTTGTCGCGGCCACCGCCACCGACCGGGTGCGCTGGATCGACATCGGTCCGCGTGATGCGCGGCTGGTCGAGTCCCCCTTGCACATCCGCGACCTGTTCACCGAGCAGCGGGCGTTGGCGGCGCGGGCCTGGATCTTCACCTCGGCCACCTTGGGCAGCGACGATGACTTAAGCTGGTTCAGTGAGTCGGCGGCGCTTGAGGACGCCCGCAAGCTGCGGGTCGGCAGCCCGTTTGATTACGCCGCGCATGCCCGCACCTGGGTGCCGCCGCGGTTCCCGAAGCCGGCCGAGCCAGGCCATCCGGCGGCGGTGGGCGCACTGGCGGCGCGGCTGGCCGGGGCGTTGGGCGGCCGCACGTTTGTGTTGACCACCACGCTGCGGGTGCTGCCGCTGATTGCCCAGGCCCTGACCGACGCGGCTGCCGCTGCGGGCGCGCCGCTGAACGTGCTGGTGCAGGGCACCCACCCCAAGCGCACGCTGCTGCAGCGCTTTCTCGACACGCCGCGCAGTGTGCTGGTGGGCTCGGCCAGCTTCTGGGAGGGCATCGACGTGCCGGGCGACGCGCTGCAGTGCGTGATCATCGACAAGCTGCCTTTCCCGCCGCCCAACGACCCGTTGGTGCAGGCGCGCAGCAAGGAGCTGGAGTCGCGCGGCCGCGACCCGTTCAATGACTACTTTTTGTCCGAGGCCGCGATCTCGCTCAAGCAGGGCGCAGGCCGCCTGATCCGCAGCGAAACCGACCTGGGCTTGCTGGTCATCACCGACCCCCGGCTGCGCCAGATGCCCTACGGCCGCAAGCTGCGCGCTGCGCTGCCGGCGATGGGCACATTGGACACCGAGGCCGACGCGCTGGCCTGGCTGGACAGTATTGCTGCCACCCATCCCGCGTAGCGGCGGCAGGCGGAGCGGTGCGGCGGGCAAGCCACCCGCCAAGCAATATCAGCTGGGTTGTTCTGTCACCCGGCTGACCGGATCACCAGAACTGCCACCAGGCCCGGTCGGGCTGGCGCACGCCATCCTTGAAATACAGCGTGTCGGGGAAGTTCTGCTTCAGCACCCGTTCGGCGTCGTCGCGCAGCGTCTGCAAGCCCAGCCGCTCGTAGCTGGCCGCCATGATGTAGAGCGCTTCTTCGTTGGACGGCGCGCGCTGGTATTCGCGCACGGTCAGCTGGGCCCGGTTGGCCGCTGCCAGGTAGGCGCCGCGGCGGAAGTAATAACGTGCCACGTGCACCTCGTACTCGGCCAGCGCATTGACGATGTAGTCCATGCGCGCCCGGCCGTCCTCCGCGTATTTCGAGTCAGGGTACTGCTCGATCAACTGGGCAAAAGCCTGGAACGAATCGCGGGATGCCTGCTGGTCACGCTCGGACAGGTTTTGGCGCGAGAAGCTGCTCAGGAACCCCATGTTGTCGTTGAAATTGACCAGGCCCTTGAGGTAGAGCGCGTAATCCATGCCCGGGCTGGACGGGTGCAACTTGATGAACCGGTCCAGCGTGGCGATGGCCTGCACCCGCTCGCCGGTGCGCCACTGGGCGTAAGCCAGGTCCAGCGTGGCCTGCTGCGCCAGCAGCGTGCCCGCAGCCCGGCCTTCGACCTTCTCCAGCGCCTTGATGGCCTGCTCGTAACTGCCGGCGTTCAGGTCTTCCTTGGCCTGTGCATACAATTTCTCGGGTGCGTTGCGCAGCTCATCCTCGCGCGAGGTGGTGCCGCAACCGGCCAGCGCGGCCAGCAAGGTCAGCACCAAGGGCGCGGTTCTCACCCAGCGGGATGGGCTGACGCTGCGCCCGGCCTGCGGCAAATCGGCTGATCGGGCATTGCGGCCTGTGGTTGCCAGCGGGCGGATTTCCTTGAACAAACTCATCGGTGTAGTCGACCGCAGTGCGGCCGGCGTCCTTCCAGGCAGGTAAGCGAACCCCAATATTCTAATGGTCCCATCCCCCGAGTCCCTGATTGCCGACGAGCCCGACGCCCCCGAGGAAGCCGAGGTCGAGGTGCGCGAGGCTGCCGTGCATCGACTGCAGCACGGCCTGCGGCTCGACAAGGTGCTGGTGACGATGGCGCCTGAGTTTTCCCGCAGCTGGCTGCAGCAATTGATCGAGCGCGGCCATGTGCAACTCGACGGCGTGGTGCAGGACACCGCGTCACGCAAGCTCAAGAGCGGGCAGCGCATCCGCCTGGCGCTGGTGCCCACGGCCGAGAGCCTGGCTTTCCGTCCCGAGACCATGGCCTTGTCCATCGTCTACGAGGACGCCCACCTGATGGTGGTCAACAAACCCGCCGGTCTCGTGGTGCATCCCGCTGCCGGGCACTGGTCGGGCACGCTGCTCAACGGCCTGCTGGCCCACCATGCGGCGGCGGCCACGCTGCCGCGGGCCGGCATCGTGCACCGTCTCGACAAGGACACCACCGGCCTGATGGTGGTGGCCAAGACCCTGCAGGCCATGACCGCGCTGGTGCGGCAGATCGCCGCGCGCGATGTGCGCCGCATCTACCTGGCGCTGGCGCAGGGCCGGGTCGAGTGGTCCGATGTCTCGATCGACGCGCCGATTGGCCGGGACCCGGCCAATCGGTTGCGCATGGCCGTGGTGGCCACGGGCAAGCCGGCACGCACCGATGTCGTGCGCCTGGGCGGGCGCGATGGGGTCACCGCACTGCGTTGCCGCCTGCACACCGGCCGCACCCACCAGATCCGGGTGCACCTGTCCTGGCGCGGCCATGCGCTGGTGGGGGACGCGCTGTATGGCGGCAAGCAGGCGCTGGGCATGACTCGCCAGGCCCTGCACGCGGCCGAACTGGCCTTTATGCACCCCGCTGACGGCCGCGAGCTGGCCTTCACCGCGCCCCTGCCGGCCGACTTGGCGGCGGCCTGGGCCTTGGCCCTGCCTGTCTGACGCCGGGGCGCACGGCATTGGCGCTGCCGCTGTTGGAGGGCACGCCGGGCTTTTACCGCGACGATCACGGCGCCGAAAAGTCAGGTTACAATGCGTGTCCAAGCGAGTAGCCTTTGGCGGGAGAATGAAAATTCTCAGCCTCACGGCGCCGCCAAACAGGCTGGCCCCCACGGGCAGCCGAACCGCCCAGGCGCGCAGCGACATGCGGCCAGGTAACCCGGAGTGCAGCGGACAGTTCCGTTTGCCTCCACCCAAAGACAAAACACGCTGCCGGTGGGCCACCCACCCCCAGCCGGTTGCAAGACCCGAGTCATCCAGCGATAGGCGATGCACCAGTGCCGTTGACGATCAACGGCCGCAGTGAACAGGGGTTCATGAACACACAAGAGGCCAAACGCGTCCTCGAGACCGCGCTGATCTGCGCGCAGCAGCCTTTGCCGCTGCGCGAGATGCGCAGCCTGTTTGACGATCAGGTCGGGCAAGACACCTTGCGCACGATGCTGGATGAGCTGGCGCGTGACTGGGGCGGGCGCGGTGTCGAACTGGTGGCGCTGGCCTCGGGCTGGCGCTTTCAGAGCCGGCCCGAGATGCGGCAGTTCCTGGACCGGCTGCACCCTGAAAAACCACCCCGCTACTCCCGCGCCACGATGGAGACCTTGGCCATCATTGCCTACCGCCAACCCGTGACGCGCGGTGACATCGAGGACATCCGGGGCGTCACCGTTAGCGGGCCAATCGTCAAACAACTCGAAGAACGCGGCTGGATCGAGGCCATCGGCTACCGCGAGGCGCCGGGCCGTCCGGCGCTGTACGCGACCACCCGGCAGTTTCTGGATGACCTGGGATTGGCCAGCCTGGACCAGTTGCCGGTGCAGGACGGCCCGCCGACAGCGGCGGTCTTCGACCCCGGTTCTGCCGGTCAGCCGTCGCTGCTCGGTGACGAGCCGGGTATGCAGGCGCGGCTGGCGTTGCAGCCGGATGCCAGTCTCACGGCCGACGACGACCCCGAACCGGACCGGGCGTTCGCCCCGGCTCAATTTTCCGACCCGACAACCCCGGTGGTTGTTGGTGTACTTTCTTCGGCCGCGATGCCGGAGCCACAAGATTGCCCCCCCGCAGCACACGCATGAACACGCACGATCAAGATTCCACCCCGTCAGACCTGCCCAGCGACGCTTCGCCGGACGCGCCAGCGCCCAAAGTCCGCCGCAAGCGCAGCCCGGCAGCGCCGGTGGTGGAGCTTGCGCCGCAGGCGATCCTGCCGATCGACCCGCCAAGCGCCGACGAGGTGTTCAAGCCGAAACGAGCGCGCCGCAAGGTGGCCGATGCTGCCGTTGCGGATGACGCTGCGTCGGCTGTCCCGGTAGCAGCCGCCGTCGTGACGCCAGCGTCCGAGCCGGTGCCTGCACCGGTAGCCGACGTGGTGCAGCTGGCGCAAGTCACAGCGGACCCCGAGGCTCCCGCCAAGGTGAGCAAGCCGCGCAAGCGTGCTGCCGTACCCGCTGCCAACGCGTCGCCGCCTGCCGATACCGCGCCGGCGCTGGAGCAGGTCGAGACCCGAG
>JBBRZR010000209.1:0-8461 GCA_038236495.1 Burkholderiales bacterium | reverse complement strand
TTGATCTTGCGCAAGTATTCCGAGGCAGAGCAGCCAAGCTCGTCTGGTTGAGGCAAGGTTGCGGTGCCGCATCAGCGCCACCACAAACTTGCTGCGACCCTGGCCGGCGCTTCGCCATGACCCTTGCCAACGCGCCGTTCGCCGCGCTGCAGACCTGCCTGGCACCCTTGTTCCGAACGGTATTTACCGGTCCGGCAGCACCACGCACGGTGGTGGTTGTTCCCGGGCTCTCGACTCGCGCGTGCAGTGGTCCAACTCAACGAAGGCGCGTCCGCCGAAGGCAATGCCGTCTTCTCATTCGCCGGTGCACCCCAGGACGACAAGCCATCGCTGGCATGGACCACTGAGCGCGTTCAAGAAAACCTGTCGTACGAGACCCCCGCCTCCTCTGGATCGTCGGGGCTGTGGTCATCGCCCCGCACGAGAACGCAGCGGTACCAGCGCGCACCTTTACAGGGAGCCGATGCGGTACCGCCGGTATGTGTGCGGCTGCAGGTGTCCTGAGCCGGCTATCGGCTCGGGTTCGCGACGTCTTCGCCGGCATCGGAATCGTCCGGCTCGCCGGCCAGCGCGTCGACCGTTGCCGACCGCGATCGATTTGCAGGATCGTCTTCGTGACCGAAGGCCTCGATGATTCGATCCGGCAGGATGTCGGCGCCGTCGCGCGGCGCGTCACCGTCGGCGGAGGCGCGTTCTCCGGTCCCTGTCGAATCGGTATCGGTATCGGTATCGACCACCACGGACCCCCACTCACCGGCGTTGTCCGGCTCGGTTGACATGGCACGCTCGCCCTGTACATCGCTGCCGCTGTCGGATGTGTCGCTCGGACCCAGTGCGTCGACGTCCTTGCCAGCGGCAAAGCGCGGCGCATCGGTTCCGCCGAGTAGGCTGCTTTTGTTCATGAGTTTCTCCAAAGTTGGCTGCTATTCGGGGCAGCAGGCTCAGCCACCTGGCTGCGCCACTGTCGCGTTTTGGTGGTCTTGACGACCGAAATGGTCAAACAACTTGCGCTCCTGCTCGCGGTTCGGCAAGGCCGTCGGGTCGAAGGTCGGCGCCGCCTTGATCGATTGCCGTGTCAGATCGACCGACACGGTTGCATCGAGCCAGCTGATGTCGGCAATCCATGACGGCGCGATCAGCGTCTGATGACCCAGCCACCAGTCGCTGGTGTTGACGACGAGGTAGCGGATGGCCCAAGCCTCGTCGTCCACGAGAAAGGATTCGACATGACCGATGTCGCCGTCGATGGCGTGGAGGTGGTACTTCTCGACCGCGCTGCAACTGCGCAAGTGCGGATCGTCACCTCTGTCTTGATGCAGTTTCAACTGGGCATCGACGAAGCTTGCCGTCGCTCGCGGCTCATTGGGCAGCCCCGAGCTTGCGTAGCCCCGCAGGCTCGTGCCAGGTCGCGGGCCGCCGCCCCAGAGTTGCGCGTCGCCCCAGTAGTACGGGTAGCCGTAGTAGGCGAACTGTTCCACTTCATGCTGGCGTGACACAGGCTTGCGGGTATCGACGTCCGGGCTTGCCTTCACTTGTGCCAGCGTCATCGATGCCGCCAGCGTCTGCCCAGCCCAGTCGACGCCGTGGATGCCCAGCGGGGATATCAAGACCTTTCGGCCTCCCAGCCCCGGGCCAGTCTCGACGACGATGAAGCGGACCGTCCAGGTCACGTCGTCGAAATAGCAGTCCCTGACTTTGCCGATAGGGCCGTCGCCCGCCAGCACCGAGAAGCCGTAGAGATCGTTGACGTTGCGCAGCATGATGGTGCCGGTCCTGATTCGCGCGAAGTCAAAATACACCGGCCGCAAGCGCGAGAATTTGCGGATCGGTCATGCACCCCAACCCTCAACCGATACGCACCGGCACGAAGATTTGGTTGCCGTCCCGAAGGATCAGCAGCGCCACGCTCTTACCACCCTTTGCCACTGCATCACGTACCTGCTCGATGCTCGCGACCGGCTTGCCATTGACGGCCATCAACACGTCGGCGGCCTGCACGCCCGCCAGCCCGACCCAGATGGCGCCTGTCCGCTTGACCAACTTGACGCGGTCGGCAACGTTAAAGTGGCCGACGCCCTGTTTCCTCGCAAGCTCACTTTGCCGGGTGCGCCGACCAGTAAGCGTTCACCAGCTGACTCTGCTTGTTGAAGTCCCCCTCGGCGGAGAACTTGTCCTCCTTGACCTGCGGCGCCGCAGACATGACGGCTTTCGTCGTGTCGAGCACAAGCGTCTTCGCACCGGCGGTCGCCTTGAAGTCGGCCCAGGGTACTGGGACGTATTTCTCGTTGATGCCGAACAACCCACCGCGTCCAATCACCAGGTAGGCGATTTTGCCGGTCTGCGGACTGAACACCATGTCATCGACGCTGCCCAGCGTTTCGCCCTTCGGGTTGAGCACCTCGGTGCCGATCAGCTGATCAGAACGGTACGACACATCCTGGCCGTCCACCGGTTTGGCTGCAGCCAGCTGTTCCTGGCGTGAGACCAAGGCGTTGTCTCTCGGTGCGTGGCCGCTGCGCATGGACTCCGCATAGCGGCCGTAGGTCGCCCGTGTTTCGCCCAGCAGGGCTTGGCAGGAAGCTTGTTGACCGCGCTGCCCCATGATCTGTGCCGCAGCGAGCAGCGTGCGAACCTCGTAGCCGGGCCGTGCGCGCCAGTACCCCGTTACTGAACCCGGCGCGCTGGCCATGGCCATGGTGGGCGCTGCCATGTTGGCGCCGTAGCCATAACCGTACATCGGGTAGCCATAGCCGTACCCCGAGCCGCCGCTCCAGTAGCCATCCTTGTTCATCTGGACCTGGAAGGCGTTCAGATCCGTCAGGCATTGTTGGGCAGGATTTGCAACGGGTGCGCCTGAAACGGGCGCCTTGGCGGGATCTTGCGTCGCCGCGCGTACGGGTACGGCAGCGGTGAGCGACAAGGCCGCAGTGATCGAGACGATGAGCGCTTGACGCCGCAGCGGTGTGGTTTGGTGGTTGAGTTTCATGGTGTTTTTCAAGTGAGGTGAGTCGGTAGGCGCCGGCCGAGCAGGACACGGCGCGAAGGTCTCAGACAGAAGTTGCACCCGTGACGGGCTTGGCCTCGGCCGCCCAGTACCCGCTGCGGCCATAGTGCTCGTGCAAGCGGGCTTCATCCTCTCGGGTCAGCGTGCCGGTCGGCTCGAAGACGGGCGCATCCTTCACGGCCTGCCGGGTGAGCCTGACCGAGACGGTGCCCTCTGCCCAGCGCACGCCTTCGATCCACTGCGGTGCAACGAGCATCTGGTGACCGACCCACCAGTTGCTGGTATCGACGATGAGGTAGCGCACGGCCCAGGTCTCGTCGTCGATCAACATGCCGCAGACGTGGCCGATGTCACCATCACTGGCGTGGATGTGGTAGCCCGTGATCTCCTTGCAACTGCGCAGATGCGGGTCGTCATGGGCATGCGCCTGTTCGGCGCGCGCCTGAGCGTTCAGCGACTCCTCTCGAATGGCCTGCGGGCTGCCAAAGCCGCCGTAGCCGGCCAGCATCATGCCGGGGTACATGCCGCCGCCCCAGTAGCCGCCGCCGCCCCAGTAGTACGGGTAGCCGTAGTAGCCGGAAAACTCCAGCTCGTGCTGTCGCGTGACAGGTTTGTCGGTGTCCACATCGGGGCTGTTCTTGACCTGCTCCTGGGTGATCGAGACCGGCAACGTCCGCCCGGCCCAATCGGGTTTGCCGATCGCCATTGGCGAGATCAGCACCTTCTTGCCGAAGAGCCAGCCGCCGGTATCGACGACCAGATAGCGCACGACCCAGGCCTTGTCGTCCAGAAACAGGTCCTTGACATGACCGATGACGCCATCGACGGCACCGATGGTGTAGTCGTGAAGTTCTTCAACAGTGCGTAACATGGCTTGGGTCCTTCATTTGCAAGTGTGACGCCCGGGACGACCCGGTGCTCTTGGCGCAACGCGCCGACCGGCTGTCGTGCGCTTCGATGGGGTCACTCTCCGCCCGCAATGGACTGTTGTCTGTCTGCCAGCGCACGAACACACACCGAGTCGCGTGCAAGCTTTGGACCAACCGGTCTGCGCCACGCCTTGCGCGGTCGCACAGTCGCTACAGACCGGCTTGAACTCCAACGGCTGTGCAACGGCCCGTGTCACGTCATGGTCCCGGTGTCGCGCCCGGACTGGTGGACATGACTTTCGTGCCGGTCATGCCGGGCCTTTGCCCGCCCCGTCATTCTTGAGTTTCAGCAGCCGTGCGTTGACAGCCACGATCACCGTGCTCACCGACATCAGCGCGGCACCCACGGCGGGCGTGAGCAGCACGCCCCACGCAAACAGTGCGCCCGCAGCCAACGGGATGGCAATCACGTTGTAGCCCGTGGCCCAGAACAGGTTCTGAATCATCTTGCGGTAGGTAGCGCGGGACAACTGCACGATGGCCACGACATCCATCGGGTTGCTGCGCACCAGAACAATGTCTGCGGTCTCTACCGCGACGTCGGACCCGGCGCCGATGGCGATCCCGACATCGGCCTGCGCCAGTGCCGGTGCGTCGTTCACGCCGTCGCCGGTCATGGCCACCAGCACGCCGCGCGCCTGGACCTCCTTGACCTTGGCGGCCTTGTCCTGCGGCAGCACTTCGGCAAAGAATTCGTCAAGCCCGACCTGGTCCGACACCCACTTGGCCGTCGCCTTGTTGTCGCCAGTGAGCATCATGCAGCGGATGTTCAGCGCCTTCAGCGCTTCGATGGCCTGCCTGGCCTCGGGCCGGACGATATCGGCCAAGGCCATCGCGCCCTTCAACTGACCGTCGACGAGGACAAACACGACCGTCTTGCCCTGGGCCTGAAGGGGTTCGATGCGCTTGTCCGCGAGAGCGATGTTCTGCTCGCGCAAGTAGCCCGGGCTGACCACCTTGACCTCCCGGCCTCCGACCTTGCCCACGGCGCCTTTGCCGGGGATGCTCTTGAAGTCTTCGACAGCCAGCTTCGCGTCCGATGACGCGGCGATAGCCTTGGCGATGGGGTGCTCAGAATGGGCGTCCACGGCGGCGGCATAGCTGCGCAGCGTGGCTTCGTCGATGTCCGGTGCCAGTAGCAAGGTATCGGTGACCCCAAAGCGGCCCTCGGTCAGCGTACCGGTTTTGTCGAAGATGACGGCCTGCAGCTTGCGAGCCCCTTCAAAGGCCACGCGGTTGCGGATCAGCAGCCCATGGCTTGCGCCCAAGGCGGTGGACACCGCCACCACCAGCGGCACGGCCAGCCCGAGCGCATGCGGACAGGTGATCACCATCACCGTCACGGCACGCTCGATGGCGAAGGCCAGCTCCCGGTCCATGACCAGCAGCCAGATCAGGAAGGTGGCCGCACCGCTGACCAGCGCGATGCCGGTGAGCCACATTGCCGCGGTGTCGGCGAGGTTCTGCGTCTTCGACTTGCTGTCCTGGGCCTGCTTGACGAGGTCGATCACCTGCGACAGGAACGAGTCCTTGCCGGTCCCCTTGACCTCGATGGTCAGCGAGCCTTCACCGTTGATGGCGCCGCCAATGACTTTGCCGCCACTCGTCTTGGCGACCGGCGTGGACTCGCCGGTCAGCATCGCCTCGTTGACCGAGCTCTCACCTTCGACGACGACGCCATCGGCTGGAACTTTCTCGCCCGGCTTGACCAGCACCTTGTCGCCGACCGCCAGCTCGCTGAGCGGCACGTCCCGCGCGCTGCCGTCGGGCATCAGCTTGTGGGCGTCCGAGGGCATGAGCTTGGCCAGTTCCTCGAGCGCTTTGGAGGCGCCCATCACCGACTTCATCTCGATCCAGTGCCCCAGCAGCATGATGTCGACCAGGGTGGCCAGCTCCCAGAAGAACATCTTGCCGGTCAGGCCAAAGACCACCGCGCTGCTGTACAGGTAGGCGGTGGTGATGGCCACGGCCACCAGTGTCATCATCCCCGGTTTGAGGGTCGTGAGCTCGGTGTACAGGCCCTTGAGGAAGGGCCAGCCGCCGTACCAGAAAACTGCCGAGGAGAACCCGAACAGAACATACAGGTCGCCTGGGAAGCGGACGGCTTCTCGCAACCCCACCAGCGATTGCAGCAGCGGCGAGAGCGCGAGGATCGGCAGCGTCAGGACCAGCGAAATCCAGAAGCGCTTGCGGAAATCCGCCGCCATGTGGACATGGTGATCCTGATGGCCCTGGTGTTCGTCCTTGTGTTCGTCCTTTTTCTCGACCTTGTGCCCGTCCTTGTGCTGATCGTCGGGGTCGGCTTTGCCGGCACCTTGGTCCTGCAACTCGGCTTCGGCGTCCGACCAGTTCTGGTGGGCATGACCTTGCGGACGGCCTTCCTTCACATAGATGGCGTAGGCCTTCTTCGCTACCTCGTCCTGGGTCGGTTTGTCCACCGGTTCGGGTTTGGTCGTGGGTTCAGGTTGTTTCATCGCTCAGTGCGTCCAGGCGAAGCCCCATGGTTTTGCGTCTTCAGGCTTGGGCGTCATCGCCGATGAGGATGCGGGTATCGCTGGCAAAGCGATAAGGCGGAATCTCCAGGTTGCTTGGGGCCGGCTTGTTCTTGAACACGCGCCCCGCCCCGTCGAACGTCGAACCATGACAGGGACAGAAGTAGCCGCCAGGCCAGTCGGCCGGCAAGCTCGGATTGGTTGAGCCGGCTGGTGCACGGCTTGGCGAGCAACCCAGGTGCGTGCAGATACCGATGGCGACGAAGACATCGGGCTTGATCGCTCGCGCCGCGTTCTTGGCGTAGGCCGGCTGCTGGTCCCTCGTCGAAAGCGGATCCGCCAACTGCGCATCGTGGCCCTGCAGTGCGGTCAGCATGTCCGGCGTGCGTCGCACGATCCATACCGGCTTGCCGCGCCATTCGACGGTCTTGATGCCGCCCGGCGTGATATCCGAAATGTCCACCTCGACCGGGCCGCCGGCGGCTTTCGCGCGCTCGCTGGGCGCGAAGGACGAGATAAACGGAACCGCAGTGAACGCGGTCCCCACGCCACCTGCAGCCGCGGTCCAGACGACCCATCGGCGTCGGTCCGCATACACCGGGGGGTTCGGGCTGGGGTAGGGTATGTCCATCGTCGCGTCCTTGTGGGCCTGTCGGTCGATCAATCAGGGGGTGGTTCGGCGGCTCGCGGGTAGTCACCCCGGTGCGGGGCCCCAGCCCTGCTGGCTCACTTGCGTTTCTGCAGGATGGCCCAAACGACGACGCCGACCACGACCACCAGCAGGAGCGGCCCCCAGTAGCCGCCGTATCCGCCCATCCATCCACCGCCCCCCCACATGCCGCCACCGTTCATCATGTTGCCGTTCTGGGCAGACGCCACGCCACTGGCAAGCGCAGATACCGACCCCGTTGCAATCCCGATCACTGATTTCATGGAAACCTCCGTTATGAAACAGACTGCCTGAGCAAGCGCTCTGGGCAGAAAAAGGCCTGGGATGCGAATGAAGTGCGCAACGGTACCCGTGCGCCACATCGGCACACGCGTCTCGTGACACCTTTCATTCCGCAAGAGGCCCGGTAGATACAGGCTGGTCAGTGCTGCTGCTGCTGTCGGTGCGGCAACGCTCATAAGGTGTTTCAACTGCCGCTCCGTCACTCGTTTGCCTTCGGCACCAACGTTCGCCAAAGTTCGGCAACGCACAGACCTTGCTTCGAGAAGCACGCAGGCTTTGGCGTTCTATGGGTGCGCGGCGGGGGCGTCGGGTCAGGGACGAAAAAAGGAAACCGCGTGAAAATCGACGTCGCTGAATTCAGACTGGCCGAGGGCGACGAGGTCGACCTCGGCCTATGGGCCACGAATGTCAAGCCGATGTGCAAGTCGAAGAAGGCGTACCGCCAAGTGCTGCAAGACCAGGTCGAGCGGCTGAGCGACCAGCAACGCCTGCTCTACGCGTCGAACCGGCACGCCTTGCTGCTGGTGTTTCAGGCCATGGATACAGCGGGCAAGGACGGCGCGATTCGCCATGTGATGTCGGGCATCAACCCGCAAGGCTGTCAGGTGTTCAGCTTTGCGCATCCGAGTGCGTTGGAACTTGAACATGACTTCCTCTGGCGCACCACGCGCCACCTGCCCGAGCGCGGTCGCATCGGCATCTTCAACCGGTCGTACTACGAAGAGGTGCTGATCGTGCGGGTGCACAGCAGCATCCTGCGCAGCGAATCGCTGCCCGATCCGGCTCCCGACGAGTCGGTGTGGCACGGCCGATTCCGGTCCATCGTGGACCTGGAAAGACATCTGCATGCCAATGGCACGCGCATCGTCAAGGTGTTTTTGCACCTGTCCAAGGAAGAGCAGCGCAAGCGCCTGCTGGCGCGGATCGACGAGCCCGACAAGAACTGGAAGTTCAGCGCGGCCGACATCGCCGAGCGCAAGTTCTGGGACGCCTACATGCAAGCCTATGGCCAGGCCCTGGGCGCGACCAGTACGGCGGACTCACCCTGGTTCATCGTGCCGGCCGACGACAAGGACAACGCACG
>JBBRZR010000208.1:0-8517 GCA_038236495.1 Burkholderiales bacterium | reverse complement strand
GGTGGCCGCGGGCAACAGCACCGGCCTGGCCGTCAATTCCCCTGCCAACTGTGTGGGCGCCATCGCTGTGTCCGGGGTGCGCCATGCCGGCACCAAGGTCGGCTACTCCAGCCTGGGCCCGGAAGTGGCGCTGGCCGCACCCGCCGGTAACTGTGTCAACGAGACCGGCCTGTGCCTGTACCCGTTGCTGACCACCGTCAACGCAGGCACCACCACGCCGGGCGCCAATACCTACAGCGACAGCGTCAAGAGCTCATTGGGCACCAGCTTTGCCTCGCCGCTGGTCGCAGGCACGGTGGCGCTGATGCTGTCGGTGGACCCGACGCTGACACCGGCCAAAATCAAGATGGCTTTGCAGGCGACGGTGCGGCCGTTTCCGACCACCGGCGCGCAAGCAGTCGACGCCACCGCCTGCGGTGCGCCTACCGCCACGACCCAGGTCGAGTGCTACTGCACCACCAGCACTTGCGGCGCCGGCATGCTGGATGCCGGCTCGGTACTGGCCCGCGTTGACGGGCTCGCGGTTTCATTGACACGGTCGGCGTCGGTGATAAATCCTGGGGTTGCGCTTTTGGCTGATGGTCTTGGCACCGTTGTCCACGCCGGCCGTTCGGTCGCAAGTTATCAGTGGACGCTTGTCGACAGCGGTTCGGGTGCGCGTTTTATAGGCGCGGCAAACAATCCAACGGTTTCGGTGGTGGCCGACCGAGCGGGGAAATATGCACTCAGCCTCGCAGTCACCGACAGTGCGGGGATCACGTCCAGGACGAATACCGAGATATCGGTACCGCGGGCACCGACAGTGGATATATCGGCCTTGACTGGCGCACTGGCTGCCGGACAGATTGCGGGATTTTCTGGCACCGCCTCTCAGGCGGACGAAGCCACTGGTCGGGCAATTGTTGGCTATCAGTGGAGCATCGGCTCGGCCAGCAATAGCGCGGGCGCATTCATCAGCGGACCCAGCGACGCCGCAACGGTTTCCATCTTGCCGGCGACAGCGGGCAGCTTCTTGCTCTCCCTGAGGGTTACCGACAGTGGCGGCCTGGAGTCGACGGCGGTGACAACGGCGACGGCAGCGGCGGCGCCGGTGGTGGTCACGCCACCAACCAGCGGTGGCGGCGGTGGTGCGATGGGTTGGGGCTGGATGCTGGGCTTGGCCAGCGCGATTTTGCTGCTGGGGCGTAGGCAGCGCAGCTGATTTGGGGCTGTCTGTCTGGCCGGTCGCAATCGGCGACGGGTAGCGGCTCGTTGCTGACTCTTGTATTTGCGCCTGAGACTTGCCATTCGTGGGTGTTGTGCGACCGCACCGCGCCGGGCTGGCGTGCCCCGCTCCGTGTCATTCCGGGCCGGAAAACCACCGGCCCTCCCTTCTCTACCTACGCGGGACACGCCAGCCCGACACGGCGCTACTCCGCCAGTGGTGTCTGCTGAGTTTTCCAGCCAACGCACGCGGCAACGGTGGCGGCGGCCAAGGGCGTTGGGTGACCGGCGCAGTGAAATAAAGGGGGAAATGCCGGCCAACCGGCCGGCATGGAGGACATTCACGGAGGCGGTTACCCAGCGGCCTTGGCTGCCTTGCGCCGCACGCCGCACGCCTCGCGCCGCACCTCGAACGTCGAACGCCGAACGTCAGCATCCTGGCCAATCGAACGGCAGCTCAGCGCCGCCAGCCGAACACCAGCCTCGGGCTCAGCGCCGATTGCTGGCCGCCGCCGCAGGTTGGGCGGCAAACGCGGTGGCAGCCATCACCGGACTGGCTGCCGATGCCCCGACCGGCGCAGGGCGGGCGGCAAGGGCCGGCGTACCCGCGGCGCCGCTGGCCCCGGGCGATGGTGAAGGCGGTGGCAAGGTTGGTGCGGCGATTTCTGCCCCTGCACAAGCCACAAAACCCGGCCCCGATGGCAACCGCAGCCCAGCCAGACGCGCCCGGGTGGCGGCGTCCGCCACCGGCACACGCAGCAGGGTCAGCTCCTGCGCCGGCCGCAGCGTGACGATGCGCGCGGTTCGCACGCCGCGCAGCACCATGCGCGCCAGCGCGGCGTCGGCCGCGGGCTTGCTGTCGAAGCGGCCCAGGCTCAGGCCGGGCTGCAGGTCGGGCATGCCGCGCAGATCCTCGGCGTCCAGCTTCATGCGCTTGAGCTCGTCGTGCTTGCGCTGCAGCAGATCGCGGTCGGGGTAACGACCCATGTAGACCATGAACGCGCCGCTGTCGTCGGTCTTGCGGTTGACCCAGTTGCCAGCCGCTGCACCGGCCACCAGGCCGGCGTCGCGCAGGCTGCGCTCGGCAACCGCCAGCTCGGTGCCGCTGAAGGGCCCGGCTTCCAGACAGCGTGCTGCAGCGGCTGAGCTGGCGGCCGCCGCGGCCTGAGCTGCGGACGCCGCCGCCGCACCCAACGCCGCACTGGCGGCCTGGGGCGACAGGATGTGTACCGCGTCGGGCGCGACCTGGCGTTGCAGGCGCTCGGGCTCGCGCTGTTGCGCTGCGCGGGCCTGGGCCGAGGTGCCCCCGGTCAGCGCATCGAACCACCCCCACTGCGCCGCCAGCAACAGCGCATTGGCCAGCAACAACGCCAGCGCCAAGACCCTCAGCACCCAGCGGACCTCGGTGGCGCTGACCCATCGGCCGCATTGGGCGGGTCTGGCAGGGCTGACGATGGCGGCGGCGGGCTGGACATGCCCGCAGTGTCGGGCAGTTCGGGCGCGGGACACGCTGTCGCGGCTGTGGCCGCCTGGCCGGGATCGGGCGGGTTGGCCAAGCGCAGGCTGACCTCACCGCTGTTGACCGGCACCCGGCGCTCAGGCTTGCCCGCTGTCGCGTCGTGCGCCACCCGCAGCCACAGCGTGCCGGTCTCGTCCACGCCGTCGGCCAGGCCGTGTGGCACGCCGGGCAAGGTGGTGGTGACACGCTGGCCCCGCAGCAGGTCACGTTGGGCAAAGCGCTGCTGCAAGGGCGCAAAGCCTTCGCGCTCGAAGGCCAGCAGCGCACGCACCAGCGCCGGCGCCACGCGGGCCAGCGCGGCGGGTGCGGTCAGGTCGGGCTGAAGCTCTTGCAAACAGCCAAAACCCCAGCTCAGTTCGGGCTGGGGCTGGGCCTTGGCCTGCAGGTTCAGGCCGATGCCGACCACGGCCAAACGGCGCTCGCCCAGTTGCACGGTTTCGATCAGGATGCCGCCCAGCTTGCGGCCTATCAACGGGGCGTCGGCCGGGTCGACGATCAACAGGTCATTGGGCCATTTCAGCCCCAGCCTCAGCGGCTGGCCGGGGCGGGGCGGGTCCAGCGCTTCGACCAACGCCAGGCCGACCGCCAGCGACAGCCCGGACCAGTCGGCCGGCGCCAGCGGCAGCGCCAGTGAAAAGGTCAGCGATGCGCCGACGCTGGACTGCCAGTTTTTGCCCTGGCGGCCCCGGCCGCGGGTCTGGTGCTCGGCCACCAGCAGGCAGGGGCTGATATCGGACTGGCGCCGCCCGCCGGCAACGGGGCCGGCGCGGCGTGCACGCTCCAGCAGTTCGGTGTTGGTGGACGCCATGCTGGCCACCACCTCGACGCTCAGCCCAGGCAGCAGCGGCAGCAGCTGTTGCCAGAGCGCGTCAGCACCCCAGGACAGCTGGCGACGGTCGTGGGGCATCAAGCACCAGAAGCCGAGGCCATCAGGCCTTGGCTGCGCGCTTGGGCGCCAGCATGGTGCCGCGGCAGGTCTTGGCGCCGCAGCGGCATTCAAAGCGCTTTTTCAGCGCCGGGGTGTAGCGCTCTTCGATCACCAGGCCGTAGTCGAAGAACAGCTCCTCGCCCACCAAGATGTTGCGCAGCGCCTTGAGCCAGACCCGGCCGGTGTCGTCCTCGGCCTCGCAATTGGGCGCGCAGGCGTGGTTGATCCAGCGTGAGGCGTTGCCGCCGACCAGGCCGTCGATCACCCGCTCGTCGTCGAGGTGAAAGTAAAACGTGTGGTCGGGCTGGTCGGGGTCGTGCGGGTGGCGGCGCAATGCCTCGGGCCAGCCGATCACCTCGCCGATGTACTCGATAAAGGCCTCGCCCTTGCGGATCGGCTGCACCGCAAACACGCCCTTGCCGTGCACGCCGCTCTTGCGCACCTGCAGCCTTCGGCCGCGCACCGGCGTGCCCGGCGCGGGCATGGCATCGGGTGCCAACGCGGCAGAAACAACGGGGCGCTTGACGGTCTTGCGGACGGTGGCTTGCACGGTGGCTTTCATTGGGTACAGTGAAACCATGTGAGCGCGCGCGTGTACACCTGTGCAAGCGCGCGCGAGATGAGCGGCGGATTGTAGGCACGGCCCGTGCCCACTTGCGCCCAGCCAAAGGATTCGACCCGACCCATGAGCAAGACCCTGATCATTGCCGAGAAGCCCAGCGTGGCCCAAGACATCGTGCGCGCGCTGACCACCACCGCAGGCAAGTTCGAAAAACACGAAGACCACTTCGAAAACGAGCGCTACGTCGTCAGCTCGGCGGTGGGCCACCTGGTGGAGATCACCGCGCCCGAGGAGTACGACGTCAAGCGCGGCAAGTGGAGCTTCGCCAACCTGCCGGTGGTGCCGCCGCATTTCGATTTGGCGCCTATCGACAAGGCCAAGAGCCGGCTCAATGCGCTGGTCAAGCTGGTCAAGAGGAAGGACGTGGGCGATTTGATCAACGCCTGTGACGCGGGCCGCGAGGGTGAGCTGATCTTCCGCCTGATCGTGCAATACGCCGGGAATGGTCAAGGCGCCGCTGGCGCCGCAAGCACCAAGCCCAAGCTCGACAAGCCGATCCGGCGCCTGTGGCTGCAGAGCATGACGCCGCAGGCGATCCGCGACGGCTTCGAGCATTTGCGCAGCGACAAGCAGATGCTGGGCCTGGCCGACGCCGCCCGCAGCCGCAGCGAGGCCGACTGGCTGGTCGGCATCAACGGCACGCGGGCGATGACGGCCTTCAACTCCCGCGACGGCGGCTTTTTCTTGACGACGGTGGGCCGGGTGCAGACACCCACGCTGTCGATCATGGTCGAGCGCGAAGAGAAGATCCGCAAACATGTCTCGCGCGACTACTGGGAGATCAAGGCCGGCTTTGCTGCGGCTGCGGGCGACTACGAGGGCAAGTGGTTCGACCCCAAGTTCAAGAAGGGCCCGGCACCCGGTGGCGAAGTCGATGCGCCCGCCGATCCGGACCGCCGCGCCGACCGGCTGTGGAACGAGCGTGACGCCAACACCATCCGCGACGCGGTGCTGGGCAAGACCGGCACGGTGACCGAAGAAGCCAAGCCCAGCAGCTCGGCCAGCCCGCTGCTCTACGACCTGACCACGCTGCAGCGCGAGGCCAACAGCCGCTTCGGCTTCTCGGCCAAGACCACGTTGGGCCTGGCCCAGGCGCTGTATGAGAAGCACAAGGTGCTGACCTACCCGCGGACCGACTCGCGGGCGCTGCCCGAGGACTATGTCGACACCGTCAAGCAGACCTTCCAGATGATCGCCAGCGAGGACCTGCCCGGCCCGTTGCGCGAGCTGGCCCAGCATGCGCGCAAGGGCCTGAAGGACGGCTACGTCAAGCCCACCAAACGCGTCTTCGACAACGCCAAGGTGTCGGACCACTTTGCCATCATCCCGACCTTGCAGGCGCCCAAGAGCCTGTCCGAGATCGAGGCCAAGCTTTACGACATGGTGGTCAAGCGCTTCATCGCGGTGTTCTACCCGTCGGCCGAGTTCATGGTCACCACCCGCATCACGCAGGTCGCCGGCCATAATTTCCAGACCAACGGCAAGGTGCTGGTCAACCCAGGCTGGCTGGCGGTCTACGGCAAAGAGGCGCAGGACGAAGACGCCAACCTGGTGCCAGTACAGCCCAACGAGGCGGTGGCCACCGAGCATGTCGCGGTCAACGCGCTCAAGACCAAACCGCCGGCCCGTTACACCGAGGCCACCTTGCTCAGCGCGATGGAGGGCGCCGGCAAGCTGATCGACGACGACGAGCTGCGCGAGGCCATGGCCGAAAAAGGTCTGGGCACACCCGCCACCCGGGCCCAGGTGATCGAGGGCCTGATCGCCGAGAAGTACATCCTGCGCGAGGGCCGCGAGCTCTGCCCCACCGCCAAGGCCTTCCAGCTGATGACCTTGCTGCGTGGGCTGGCGATCGAAGACCTGACCAAGCCCGAGCTGACCGGCAACTGGGAGCACCAGCTCGCCGAGATGGAGCAGGGCCGGCTGTCCCGCGAGGCCTTCATGCAGGACATCGCGGCGATGGCCACGCGCATCGTGAGGAAGGCCAAGGAGTACGACCGCGACACCATCCCCGGCGACTACGCGACGCTGGCCGCGCCCTGCCCCAACTGCGGCGGCGTGGTCAAGGAGAACTACCGGCGCTTTACCTGCACCGGCAAGGGTGGGCCGGCCGGCGCCGGGCCGTCCCAAGCCGGCCGAGCCCCCTCGGGGGGGAGGGCCGGTACCCCGGCCCCTGGGGGCCAGGATGGCGAGGGCTGTGGTTTCTCGATGACCAAGATCCCCGCCGGCCGCAGCTTTGAGCTGCGCGAAGTCGAGACCTTCTTGACCGAGCACAAGATCGGCCCACTGGAGGGCTTTCGCTCCAAGGCGGGCTGGCCGTTCAGCGCCGAGCTCAAGCTGGTGCGCGACGACGAGATCAAGAACTGGAAGCTCGAGTTCGACTTTGGCGACGACGCCAAGGGCGCGGACGGTGAGGCGATTGCGATCGACTTCAGCGGGCAGCCGTCGTTTGGCGCCTGCCCCAAGTGCAAGGGCCATGTCTATGAGCATGGCAGCAACTACGCCTGCGAGCATGCAGTGAGCGCGCCCATCACCTGCGACTTCAAGACCGGCAAGATCATCCTGACCCAGCCGGTCTCGCACGAGCAGGTGACCAAGCTGCTGGCCATCGGCAAGACCGACCAGTTGGAGGGCTTTGTCTCCAACCGCACCAAGCGCAAGTTCAAGGCGATGCTGGTGTGGGATGAAAAAGAGGGCAAGGTGACGTTTGAGTTTGCGCCGCGGGTGGCCAAGCCCGGGGCCAACACCGCGGCCGGCGCCGAGGCGGCTGCGACGCCTTACGTGCGTGCTGCGGCCCGTGCCCCGGCCAAGAAGGTGGCGGCCAAGAAAGCCGCAGCCAAACGAGCCCCGGCCAAAAAGGCTGCGGCGCGCAAACGCGCTGCCTGAGGCGTGAAGCCGGCCGCGGACGGGCCCGCGCCAGCCGCAGCAACGCCGGCCTGGCCTTGCCTGACCATCACCCCGGCGGGCTGCCGGCTCGAGGTCAGCGTATCGCCCAACGCCAAGCGCACGGCGGCCGATGGCCTGCACGACGGTGCACTGCGGGTACGGCTGGCTGCACCGCCGGTGGACGGCAAGGCCAATGCCCAGTTGCTGGGCTGGCTGGCCGACGAGCTGGGCTGTGCCAAACGGGCGGTGACCCTGCTGCGCGGCGACACCTCACGCCGCAAGCAAGTGCTGGTGGCCTTGCCCGAGACCCAGGTGGCCTCGTGGTTGGCGAAGCTGCTGTTGCCGGGCGCCGAATGACGGCGGCCCGTTGCCGGCCGGCCCAGCCTGCAGGACGACGCATGAGGGTCTGCCCATGTCGCTGATCGTCCTCAACAAGCTGTTGGCCATTTTTTGCACCGTCGCGCTGGGCTGGGTGGCCGGGCGCCTGCGCTGGCTGGGTGAGCCGGCGGGTGGCATCGACCCGGCGCGGCTGCTGAGCAACGCGGCGTTTTTCATTTTTGTGCCGGCGCTGCTGTTCCGCACCACCGCGCGGCTGGATGTGGCCGACTTGCCCTGGGCCACGGTGGTGGCGTTTTTTGTGCCGGTGCTGGGGATGCTGCTGGCGGTGTATGGCGTGGCCCGCTGGCGGCGGCGCGGGGTTGTGGCCCCTGACCTGGAAGCGGGTGAGCGCGCTGCCGCCGCGCCCGCCACCCAGGCCATCACCGTGGTGTTTGGCAACTCGGTGCAGGTCGGCATCCCGATGGCGGCGGCGCTGTTTGGCGAGGCCGGACTGGGCATCCACATTGCACTGGTCAGCCTGCATGCGCTGGTGCTGCTGACCACCTTGACCGTGCTGGTCGAGCTGGACCTGGCCCGCGCCCGGGCCCAGCACGAGGCCACCGCCAGCCTGCTGCGCACCCTGCGCCAGACCGTGCGCAACACGGTAGTCCATCCTGTGGTGCTGCCCGTGCTGGTGGGGCTGGCCTGGCATGCCACGGGTTGGCCGCTGCCGGGCGTGCTGGACGAGACCTTGCAACTGCTGGGCACGGCGGTGGCGCCGCTCTGCCTGGTGCTGATCGGCATCACGCTGGCCTACACCGCGGGCAAGACCGTGGCCGGTGCGATGCGGGCGGCGCTGGGGCTGGCGCTGCTCAAGCTGCTGGGCCTGCCGGCGCTGGTGCTGGCCGTCGCGCACTGGGGCTTTGGCCTGAGCGGCCTGCCGCTGCAGGTGGTGGTGATGATGGCCGCGCTGCCCAGCGGCAGCAATGCGCTGATCTTTGCGCAGCGCTACCGCTCGCAAGAGGCCGAAACCACCACCGC
>JBBRZR010000207.1:0-8519 GCA_038236495.1 Burkholderiales bacterium | reverse complement strand
TCGATGCCCTCGTCGGCCAGCTCGGCACGCTCTTGCGCACTGGCCTGACCGCGGATGCCACGCTGCCCGGTTTCGCCGTAGTGGATGCGGCGGGCTTCTTCAGGAAACCGCTCGCCGACGTCCTCGGTGTTGGCCAGCACCTGCCGCACCACCTGCAGCCACTGCGCTTTGATGTCCGCAAGGACTTGGTCAGGCGCTGACGACGTTGAGGCCGTGCCGGGCGCTGCATCAGGCGCACCAGGCGAAGGCGCACGCGCACCGGAGAGGTTCAGTCGCGGTGCGCTGGGCAGCCGGGTAACCCCGGTATCGCCGCACATCGGGCATTCGATCGCCGCACGCTGGTTTTGCGATTGAAAGTCGTCCTCGGACAAAAACCAGCCCTCAAATCCGTGGTCGTGGGCGCAGCGCAGATTCAGAACCTTCATCGTGCCGACATTATCGGCGCGCTGGCCTCAAGCGCCGGCCACCCAATCGAGTGTCCACAGGCCGGCGCGCCATTTCTGCAGCCACTGCAGGCCGATCAGCGTCTTGACATCGGTCAGCGCACCGCAGCCCGCCAAGCGATCAAGCTCAGCCTCGGTCATCAGGCAGACGTCGAGAAACTCGCCCGCATCCAGCTGCCGCTCGCCAGCCGTCAGGCCACGCGCAAACCAGATCTCGATGCCCTCGGTCGAATAAGCGCAGGCGTTGTGCACCACGCAGGCCCGCGCCCACTGCTTGGCGCGGTAGCCGGTTTCTTCTACCAGCTCACGCTGCGCACAGGCCTGCACGGCCTCGCCTGGGTCGAGCTTGCCTGCCGGAAACTCCAGCATCACCCGGTCCAGCGGGTAGCGGAACTGGCGCTCCATCACCAGCCTGCCGTCGTCGAGCAAGGGCACCACCATCACCGCGCCGGGGTGCACGATGTACTCGCGCGACGTGATGGCGCCATCGGGCGACACGATGGTGTCCTTGCGCACGTCGAGGAAATGGCCGCGGTAAACCTGTGCGCCCGACACCTTGCGCTCGATCAGGTGCTCATCATCCATGTCTTGCCTTGCGCGGAAGACCCGTTTGCCTGACTGGTGACCGCGCCCGGCAGCGGCGGAATGGCGTCAGGTGGCCAGCGCGCGCAGGATCGCGTCGCGGCACATCGCCATCAGGCCGCCGGGCAGCAGGCCAAAGCCCAGCACGGCCAGGCCATTGACCGCCAGCAACGCGCTCACACCGCTGCCTTGCAGCGGCCGCGAGACGTCCGTCGGCTCGTCGAAATACATCACCTTGACAACCCGCAGGTAGTAATACGCCCCCACCAGCGACAACATCACCGCGACGACTGCCAGCACGATGTAGCCCGCGATGTTGGTGGTGATCAGCGCCTGCAGCACCGACAGCTTGGCGTAAAAACCCACCATCGGCGGCACGCCGGCCAGCGAGAACATGAACAGCGTCATGATGCCGGCCAACCAAGGGGCCCGCTTGCCCAGGCCGGCCAGGTCGCTGATCTCTTCGCTCTCGAACCCGGTGCGCGCCAGGAACATGATCAGACCGAAAGTGCCCAGCGTGGTGATGACGTAGCTGACGACATAGAACATCGCCGAGCTGTAGGCATTGCCCGCCGACAAGGTGTTGCCGCTGACCACACCGGCCGTCATGGCCAGCAACATGAAGCCCATCTGCGAGATGGTGGAGTAGGCCAGCATGCGCTTGAGATTGGTCTGGGCAATCGCGGCCAGGTTGCCGATCACCAGTGAGGCCACGGCCAGCACCATCATCATCTGCTGCCAGTCCACCGCCAGGCCCAACATGCCCTCGACCAGCAAGCGGATGGTGATGGCAAACGCCGCCAGCTTGGGTGCACCGCCGATCAGCAAGGTGACCGCTGTGGGCGCGCCCTGGTAGACGTCAGGCACCCACATGTGGAAGGGCACGACACCCAGCTTGAAGGCCAGGCCGGCGACCACAAACACCACGCCAAAGGTCAGCACCGTGCCGTTGATGCGGCCGGTGGAAATCGCATTGAAGACCTCGTTGATCTCCAGCGAACGGGTGGCGCCGTACATCATCGACAAGCCGTAAAGCAAAAAGCCCGAGGCCAGCGCGCCGAGCACGAAGTACTTCATCGCCGCCTCGGTGGACACACCGTGGTCCCGCCGCATCGCCACCAGCGCGTACAGCGACAAGCTCATCAACTCCAGACCCAGGTACACGACCAGAAAGTTGTTGGCCGAGCACATCACGCAGATGCCCAGCAGCGCAAACATGGTAAGGCTGAAAAACTCACCCTTGAGCATGTCGCGGCCGGCGATGTAGGGCTGGGCGTAGGCGATGGTGATCATCACCGCGATGGTGGCGAAAAATGCCAGCAAGTGGCCCATCGGGTCACCCACCACCATGCGCTGCATGCCGTAGACAGTGGCACCGCCGTCGTAGTAGACCCAGTGCAGCAAGGCCACGGCGGCCAGGCTGATCTGCGCCAGCCAGAAGGTCGGCCGGCGTTGGCTATCGGTGACAAACAGGTCGAGCAGCGCGACGGCACAGGCCATCACCAGCAGCAGCGATTCGGGGTAGACAACAAGCCAGTTCATTGGGTTCATGGTCGTGTGCTGCTCGGGTTCAGGGCAGCTTGGAGGCTGCGACGTGCTTGAGCAGTTCCGTCACCGACACATGCATCACATCGGTTAAAGGCTTGGGGTAGACGCCGATCCAGAGGGTGGCGATGGCCAGCACGGCCAGGATGCCGAACTCGCGGGCGTTGATGTCGGTCAAGTGGCGCACACGGTCGTTGGCGATTTCACCAAAGTAAACCCGTTTGTACATCCACAGTGAGTAGGCAGCGCCGGAAATCAGCGCGGTCGCCGCGATCGCCGCCAGCCAGAAGTTGGCCGAGACCGTGCCCAGGATCACCATCCACTCACCGACAAAACCGCCGGTGCCGGGCAGGCCGCAGTTGGCCATGGTAAAAAACAACGCAAACGCCGCGAACTTGGGCATGGTGTTGACCACGCCGCCATAAGCCGCGATCTCGCGCGAGTGCACCCGGTCGTAGAGGACACCGATGGACAGGAACATCGCCGCCGAGACAAATCCGTGCGAGATCATCTGCACCAGGCCGCCCGAGACGCCCAATTCGTTGAAGATGAAAAAGCCCAGCGTGACAAAGCCCATGTGGGCGATGGACGAATACGCCACCAGCTTTTTCATGTCGCGTTGCACCAGCGCGACCAAGCCAATGTAGACCACCGCAATCAGGCTCAGGGTGATGATGACCCAGGCGTATTCACGCGAAGCATCCGGCGCTATCGGCATCGAGAAGCGCAGAAACCCGTAAGCCCCGAGCTTGAGCATGATCGCCGCCAGCACCACCGAGCCGCCGGTGGGCGCCTCGACGTGGGCGTCGGGCAGCCAGGTGTGCACCGGCCACATCGGCACCTTGACCGAAAACGCGGCAAAGAAGGCAAAAAACAGCAGCGCCTGGGCATGCAGGCTGAGTGGCAGCTTGTGCCAGGTGGCGACATCGAAACTGCCACCCGACTTGTAGTACAGGTAGATCAGCGCCACCAGCATCAGCAATGAACCGGCCAGCGTGTACAAGAAGAACTTGAACGCCGCGTAGACCCGCTTCGGCCCACCCCAGACGCCGATGATGATGTACATCGGGATCAGCGTAGCCTCGAAGAACACGTAGAACAGCAGCCCGTCGGCGGCGCAGAACACACCCACCATCAAGCCGGACAGGATCAAAAACGCACCCATGTACTGCGCCACACGCTGGGTGATCACCTCCCAGGCCGCCACCACGACGACGATGGCAACGAAGGCGGTGAGCAGCACAAACCACACCGAGATGCCGTCCACGCCCAGGTGGTAGCGCACGTTGAAGCGCTCGATCCAGGGCAGGTTCTCTTGGAACTGCAGCGCGGCACTGCTTTTATCGAAACCGCTGATCAGCGGCAGCGTGACCAAGAAACTCGCCACCGAGCCCACCAATGCGGTCCAGCGCGCCATGCCGGGGTTGTCATCACGGCCCAGGGCCAGCAACAGGATGCCGACTGCAATCGGCAGCCAGATCGAAACACTCAAGAGTCCAAAACCCATTTTTTATTCTCCGCCCAGCCGCATCAATGGCCAGCCAGGCCAGACAACGCGGGCCACAGCCGCCAGGTGAGCAGGCCGAACACGCCCAACAACATCACCAGCGCATACCAGTAAACATGGCCGGTTTGCACCAGCCGGGTGACGTTGGCCAGCAGACCCACCGCACGCGCCGTGCCGTTGATCAGCACACCGTCGATCAGGCCCATATCCCCGCCCTTCCACAGGCCCGTGCCCAGCATCCGGGCACCACGCGCCAGCACCTGCTCGTTGAACCAGTCGAGGTAGTACTTGTTCTCCAGCACCCGGACCAGCGGCGACAAGGCCTTGCCGATGGCCACCGGCACGGCCGGCATCACCATGTAGAACAGGTAGGCCAAGACCACACCCGAGAGCGCCAGGATGAAAGGCAGCGAGGTCAACGAATGGATCGCCATGGCCGCCGCACCGTGAAACTCGTCAGCGAGTTCTTTCATCGCGTGGTGGTGCTCACCGTGCACCACGATGGCGTCCTTGAAGAAGTCGCCGAACAGCATCGGGCCTATCGTCAGGTAACCGATCACCACTGAGGGAATGGCCAGCAGCACCAGCGGCAAGGTCACGACCCAGGGTGACTCGTGCGGCGTGTGGGCGTGTGCGTCGGCATGGCCGTGCGCACCCGCATGATCATCGGCGTGGTGGTCATGCTCGCCCGGGAACGGCTTGTGGTGGAAGTTTTCCTTGCCGTGGAACACCAGGAAGTACATCCGGAACGAGTAGAACGCCGTGACGAACACCCCGGCCACCACCGCGTAGTAGGCCCACTGCGCCGCCGGCAGATGGCTGGCATGCACCGCCTCGATGATCGAATCCTTGGAGTAGAAGCCGGCAAAAAACGGCGTGCCAATCAGCGCCAACGAGCCCAGCAGCGAGGTGATCCAGGTGATCGGCATGTACTTGCGCAGGCCGCCCATGTTGCGGATGTCCTGGTCATGGTGCATGCCGATGATCACCGAGCCGGCAGCCAGAAACAGCAAGGCCTTGAAGAAGGCGTGGGTCATCAGGTGGAACACCGCGACCGAGTAGGCCGACGCGCCCAGCGCCACTGTCATGTAACCCAACTGCGACAAGGTGGAATAAGCCACCACCCGCTTGATGTCGGTCTGGATGATGCCCAGAAAGCCCATGAACAGCGCGGTGATGGCGCCGATGATCAGGATGAAGTTGAGTGCGGTGTCCGACAGCTCAAACAGCGGCGACATGCGCGCCACCATGAAGATGCCCGCCGTCACCATGGTCGCGGCGTGGATCAGCGCCGAGATCGGCGTCGGGCCTTCCATCGAGTCGGGCAGCCAGACATGCAGCGGGAACTGCGCACTCTTGCCCATCGCGCCGATGAACAGGCAGATGCAGGTGACGGTGATCAGCATCCACTCACCGCCCCACAGCGGCATCGGGAAGCTCAGCTTGGCCAACTCATGCGCCTTGCCAAAGGCCTCGTTGTAGCTCAGCGTGCCGCCGTAAGCGACGATCAGGCCGATGCCCAAGATGAAGCCAAAGTCGCCGACCCGGTTCACCAAAAAGGCCTTCATGTTGGCAAAAATCGCCGTCGGCTTGGTGTACCAGAAGCCGATCAGCAGGTACGACACCAAACCCACCGCCTCCCAGCCAAAAAACAGCTGCAAGAAGTTGTTGCTCATCACCAGCATCAACATCGAAAAGGTGAACAGCGAGATATAGCTGAAGAAACGCTGGTAGCCCGGGTCCTCGGCCATGTAGCCGATGGTGTAGATGTGCACCATCAGCGAGACGAAGGTGACGACCACCATCATCATCGCGGTCAGGCCGTCGACCAAGAAGCCGATCTCCATCTTGAGATTGCCGACGTTCATCCACTCATAAATCGTGGCGTTGAAGCGGGCACCCGCCATCACGTCGTTCAGCACCATCAGCGAGATCACAAAGGCAATCAGCACGCCGAGGATAGTGACCGTGTGCGCGCCGGCACGGCCGATGGCCTTGCCGAAAAAGCCTGCCAGCACGGCGCCGGCCAGCGGCGCCAGTGGCACCGCCAGCAGCAGGTTTTGGGAGAGTTGTGCAGCCATGTTGTTCTACGGGTCCTGGCGCTTAGCCCTTGAGCGAGTCGAGCTCTTCGACATTGATCGTGGCGCGGTTGCGGAACAACACCACCAGGATCGCCAGGCCAATCGCCGACTCGGCTGCCGCGACCGTGAGGATGAAAAACACAAACACCTGGCCTGCCATGTCACCCAGGTAATGCGAGAAGGCGACGAAGTTCATGTTGACTGCCAGCAGCATCAGCTCGATGGCCATCAGCAGCACGATCAGATTGCGGCGGTTCAGGTAGATGCCGATCACCGACAGCGCAAACAGCAGGCCGCCCAGTGACAGGTAGTGGCCCAGGGTGACGGGTCCGAAGCTCATTTTTTCTCCCCGGCAGCGGCGGCGGGCGGACTGGAAACTGGCAACGACGGCAGCTCGATCACCGGCTTCATCTTGACGATGCGCAAACGGTCGGCCTTCTTGGCCAGCACCTGTTGCGACGGGTCTTGCGAACGGCTGTCCTTGCGCTGGCGCAGGGTCAGCGCAATGGCCGCGATGATGGCCACCAGCAACAGCACCGCCGCGATCTCCAACGGGTACAGGTACTTGGTGTAGATCTCGATGCCCAGCAGCCGGGTGTTGCCCAGCTTGGCCAGGGCCGGGTCCAACACCGGCGCGTCGGTGAGTCGGAAGCCGCCCATCAGCACCAGCGCCATTTCCAGCGCGATCACCGCACCGATCAGGCCGGCCAGCGGCAGGTGCTTCCAGAAACCCCCACGGTCGTCGTCGGTCTTGAGATCAAGCATCATCACGACGAACAAAAACAGCACCATCACCGCGCCCACATAGACCAGCACCAGCGCAATCGCCAAGAACTCGGCATTGAGCAGCAACCAGATCGCCGAGGCATTGGCAAAGGCCAGCACGAGGTAAAGCACCGCATGCACGGTGATGCGTGCGGTGATCACCCGGAACGCGGCAAACAGCAGCACGGCTGCGAAGAAGTAGAAAAGTGCGCCAGTAGTGGTCATGGGAATGTCTGCGAAAGCGGTACCGCGCTGCCCTCCTCCTGAATGCCCCGGCAATCTTGGCTGCCGGTAACAAACAACGGGAGAGACCGTCAGCGGTACTTCGCGTCGGCCTCCTTGGTGGCGGCGATTTGGGCTTCGTAGCGGTCACCAACAGCCAGCAACATGTCTTTGGTGAAGTACAGGTCGCCGCGCTTTTCGCCGTGGTATTCGAAGATATGGGTCTCGACGATCGAGTCGACCGGGCAGCTTTCTTCACAGAAGCCGCAGAAGATGCACTTGGTCAGGTCGATGTCGTAGCGCGTGGTGCGGCGGCTGCCGTCGTCACGCACCTCGCTCTCGATGGTGATCGCCATGGCCGGGCAGACCGCCTCGCACAGCTTGCAGGCGATGCAGCGCTCCTCACCGTTTTCATAGCGGCGCAGCGCATGCAGGCCGCGAAAGCGTGGGCTTTGCGGTGTGCGCTCCTCCGGGAACTGCACGGTGATCTTCTTCTGGAAGAAGTAGCGCCCGGTGAGCTTCAAGCCCTTGAGCAACTCCAGCAGCATGAAGCTGGAGAGGAAGTCTTTGAGTGATGCGGTTTGGGTGGAGGCCATGTCACTTCCAGATATTCAACGGTGTCTGCATCCACAGCCCAACCACCACCAGCCAGATCAGCGTGATGGGGATAAACACCTTCCAGCCCAGGCGCATGATCTGGTCGTAGCGGTAGCGCGGAAAGGTGGCGCGCACCCACAGGAACATGGTCACGACCACAAACACCTTGGCCGCCAGCCAGATCCAGCCGGGGATGAAGTCGAGCATCGCAAACGGGCTCAACCAGCCGCCCAGGAACAGCGTCACGCACAGCGTGGACACCAGGATCATGTTGGCGTACTCGGCCAAAAAGAACATGGCAAACGACATGCCCGAGTACTCGATCATGTGGCCGGCAACGATCTCGGACTCGCCCTCGACACAGTCAAAAGGGTGGCGATTGGTCTCGGCCAGGCCGGAGATGAAATAGACGATGAAGATCGGGAACAACGGCAGCCAGTTCCAGCTGAACAGCCCCATGCCGGCGCCGGCCATCACGCCCCGGCCCTGGCTCATCACGATCTCGCTCATGTTCATCGAGCCGGCCACCATCAGCACCACGACCAGCGAGAAGCCCATCGCAATCTCGTAGCTGACCATCTGGGCCGAGGCCCGCAGCGCGCCCAGAAAAGCGTATTTGGAGTTGGACGCCCAGCCGGCGATGATCACGCCGTAGATCTCGATCGAGGTGATCGCCATCAAGAACAACAAGCCGGCGTTGATGTTGGCCAGCGCCACTTCAGGGCCAAACGGCACCACCACCCAAGCCACCAAAGCCGGCATGATGGTCATCACCGG
>JBBRZR010000206.1:0-8524 GCA_038236495.1 Burkholderiales bacterium | reverse complement strand
CTCGCGCGTCGCGCCACAGATCAGCGTGTTTTCGGTGGGTTTTCCGATCACGCTGTCGGTCGGCCTGATCGGCATGCTGCTCACGCTGCCGCTGCTGGAGCAGCCGTTTGCGATGGCGTTGGTACAGATGTTGGCGCACTTTCAGTAGGCGCTGGCGCACTTCCGGCAGGCGCTGGTGCACTTCCACCACGCGCTGCCGACGGCGGTGCTGAGGCGGTTGTCGGTGTCGATGCGGACGGTCGGGTCGTGTCCAACCTGCCGACGCTCACTGCGCAGTGCTGCGCCTGCGCCTGCCGCGCAGCAACAGCACACCGGCCAGCGCCACCAGCGCAAGTGTGCCGGGCTCGGGCACGCTGGCCACTGCGCAGCCGGCCGTACAGGCCAGCGTGTCGACGTCGCCGAGAAACTCCACATCGGTGCCGAACAGTCTGAACCCGCGCACACTGAAGGCTGACAACAGCGGCGCGCCGGCAGGAAGCGCGTCGCCGGTCAGTGCCATCTGCCTGAAATCTTCGAGGAACAACTCCAGCGTCAGGTCGCCGGCTGTGCCGATCACGCCGTACTGGTCAGAGCCGATGCCGATATTGTTGGCGACGTTGACGGTAACGGCGCCGGGCGTGCTGTAGGACGTGCCGTCGACGACGGCGCTGAAACCGTAGGCCATACCGATGCTGGCGTAGGACCCAGTGTTGCTGCCGGCATCCGCGTCGGGCGCCGCGGCGTCGAAGGTGTAGCTGCCGCTGATCGGCGCGCCGAAGGTGCTGAGTCCGAACGGGTCGCTGGTGACGGTGCCGCTGAAAGCGACCGTTATCGGTGCAGCGTTCACGGCGGCTGGCGCAGCCAACATTGCCGACAGTACCCACATGCCGGCTGCGGCAAGCCGCCGCCATGGCAACGGCGCCCGCGCAGCCGGTCGCGCGGCCGCAGCAAGCGCGGCGCGACGGCCGCCCGACCCGCCAAGGTGTGCGCGGCTCATGGGCACACGCTGCCGTCGCAGCCGTTCGGTCCGATCGGTGCGCGGCCGCTGAACTGCGCGTTGGCTGCGCCGCCGTTGTTCGACGAGAACTGGTTCGCGCTGAAGGCAGAGTCTCCAGCCGCTACGCCGACCAGGGCGTTGGCGATAAGTGTGTTGTTGATGATCAGGTTGGAGATGCCCCCGATGCCCGCGCCGCCGTTCTGCACCGCCAGGTTGTACATGACGACCGAGCTGCCGACCAACAGGCCATTGAACCCGTTCTTCGTCGCGCGGTTGTGGGTCACAGTTGCAGTGTTTGCGAAGATGCCGACCAGCCCGTTGCTGATGGCAGTGATGTTGTCAATCGTGTTGAGTGTGGATTCCAGCTGCACCGCACTCCTTCCCATGCCGACGATCGTGCCGTTGCGCACCGTGACGGCGCGCGCACCGAGCGGCGCGGACACGCCGATGCCGCTGCCCACCGGGCTGCAGACAATCGGAAAACTGCCGCAAACGGTGGGCCCGCTGATCGTGAAGCCGTTCAGGTCGATCGTCACGCCGGTCACGCCGCCCGCCACCACGATGGCCGAGGTGTTGGCGTCGGGCACCGTCAGGTTACCGGACAACCGGTAACTGCCGGACAGCGTGATCGTCACCGGGAAGCCCGGCATGTCGCCAGGCGTGACGTTGCCCGCCAACGCGCGGTTCTGGTCGATCAACATGACACCGTCAACGGCGTGCGCCGGGTTTGCAAGCGCGGCCAAAGCGACCCATCCCAGGATCTGCAGGACGCCGGAAAGTGATGGCTGCATGGAAACTCCAAATTGCGCGGTGCCCTGAGCAGGGCGGGAGGCCTGGATCGTCAGCACAGCGGCATCGGGCCGGCCAACAGCCGGCGTACCGCAGGCAGATCACACTCGGCAAGAGCAATGTAGCGCAGCCATGCCCACCGCACCATCGGCATGTCACCGCCACCCCCTTGACTGCGGGGCGCCGCGGCGGCGGCCAAGGCCCGCACAACCGCATCCTCGGCGACTGCCCGGCAGCGCTGCGCAGTTGGCAGCGTCCCCGCCCCGCAGCCGATCACCTCACCCGCCCACCAACCCCTGCCGGATGGCGTACACCGTCAGCTCGGCGTTGTTCTGCAAGCTCAGCTTTTCCAGCACCCGGGCGCGGTACACGCTGACAGTCTTGGGGCTGAGCGTGAGCTGCTCGGCAATGTCGGACAAGCGCTTGCCCGAGGCGATCATCACCAGCGTCTGCAGCTCGCGGTCGCTCAGCTTGTCGTGGGCGTGCTCGGGCACGGTGGTGGTCAGGCTCTCCACCAGCATCTGGGCGATCTCGGGCGTGACGTACTTGCGGCCCTGCGCCACCGTGCGCACGGCCTGCACGATCAATTGCGGGTCACCGCCCTTGTTGACATAGCCGTAGGCGCCGGCGCGCAGCGAGCGGATCGCGTACTGGTCCTCGGGGTACATGCTGACGACCAGCACCTTGATCGGCGAGCCTTCGTCCTTGAGCACATGGATCACGTCCAGCCCGCTGCGGCCGGGCAGGTTGATGTCGAGCACCAGCACATCACAGCCGATGCCGTGCACGCCGGCATGGGCGCCGGCCGGCCCGCCCTCGCGGCCACCGCTGGCCAGGCTGCGCATCAGGCTGCGCAGCTCGCCGTAGTCGCCGGCCTCGCCCACCACCTCGATGTCGGGCGCGTCGGCCAGGGTGTCGCGTATGCCACGGCGGATCAGCGCGTGGTCGTCGCAAAGAATCACTTTGATCATGGGGGGCCCCAAGCCGATGGGTCGTGGTCGTCGTACTGGTCGAAGGCCGGCTGGTCGGTATCAGTGGCGCCCACCCGCCGCACCGGCACCGACAACATCAGCACCGTTCCGGCTGCGCTGCTGGATACGTCCACCCAGCCGCCCACCGTGCCGGCGCGCTCGTGCAAGCCACGCAGGCCAAAGCTGCGGGCCTTGTCCAGGTCGCTGCGGTCCAGGCCGCGGCCGTTGTCACTGACCTCGACCGACAGCACACCCCGGCTCAGCGACAGATCGATCGTGACCCGCGTGGCCCGGGCATGCTTGCTGATGTTGGTCAAGGCCTCCTGGGTGAAGCGGTAGGCCACCAGTGGCACGCCGGTCGGCAGCTGCATGCTCTCGCGGCTGGTTTGAAACAGGCAGGTCACCGCCTCGCGCCGCTCGAACCGGCTGGCCATCCACTGCAGCGCCGCCACCAGGCCTTGCTCCAGGATGGCCGGCCGCAGGTTGTGCATGATGCGCTGGCTGGATTCCAGCGCATGGCCCACCGTCTCCAGTGCGCTGGCCACCCGCTGCAGCACCTCGGGCGACTGGGCATGGCGGCCGATCCAGGCCAGGTCGAACTTGATCGCGGTCAGGCTGCCGCCCACATCGTCATGGATCTCGCGGGCAATGGCGGCGCGCTCGGTCTCCACGCTGGTCTGCAGGTGCTGGGCCAGCGCCGACAGGCGTTGCCGGCTGGCCGCCAGCTCGGCATCGGCCTGCAGCCGGGCCAGGCGGTCGCGGTTGGCGGCGATCGCGTGCTCTACCGCCGGTGCCAGCCGGGCCAGGTTGTTCTTGAGCAGGTAGTCCGATGCGCCGTTGCGCATCGCGGCCACGGCCGTGTCCTCGCCAATTTCTCCGGACACCAGGATGAACGGGATCTGCCGGCCACTGTCCTTGAGGATCTGCTGCGCCCGCAGGCCATTGAACCCGGGCAGGTTGAAATCCGACAGCACCACGTCCCAATCCTGCTGCATCAGCGCCTGGCGGTAGGCCTGCTCGGTATCGACCCGTGTGATTTCTGGCGCCAGGCCCGCGCGTTGCAGGTGCACGGCGGCCAGCGCCTGGTCGAGCTCGTTGTCCTCCAGGTGCAGGACACGCAGGCGCCGAACCGACGCCGTGCCCGGCGTTGCCCCGGCCGGCGCCGCTGCCGGCAGCGCGGGCGGCGCAGCGGTCTGGCGGGTGGTCGAGGCGGCATCGGACATGTCCCGAGTATGGCAAAGCCCGCCAGCGGCCCGGCCCCCACCTGGCAAAGGCAGGCGCAGGGGCCGCCCGGTGGCCCGCATCCCGGTGGCGTGCCAGGCCGAATTGCGCACACCTGCCTGGCATCTTTGCCTCAACTCCGCGGCTGGCGCGCCGAAACAACCCCCAAGCCCGTGCTGACCCCGACCCGACCGGGCCGGCCTTTCACGCGCAACAGCGGAGTGACGATGCTCAATGAAGAACCGATGCCGGAGATGGCGCTAGCGCTGGCCACGCTGCCCCTGCTGGCAGCCGCCGATTTGCAAGACAGCCTGATGGTCGCCACCAACGATCTGAACCGCCTGCAACGCCTGCTAAGCGACGCCACCGAGACCCTGATGGGTCACTTTTACGGCGCCTCGTCCGAGATCACCCAGCTCTCAAGACTGGCGGCCCAGCACCCCGAGCTGCCCGAGAGCCACCTGCACGCCACCATGGGCCACCTGGCCGGTGCGGTGACCGCGCTGCAGTTCCAGGACATGGCCTCGCAACTGATCGACCACACCCACCGCAGGCTGCGCAACTGCGCGGACCGGCTGGCGCGTGACGTGATGGGCGATGACGATGAAGACGGCGCAGCGGTGGTCGAAGACGCCCCGCTGCGCCCCAATCCGGTGACCCAGGACGAGATGGACGCCGGCTCAGTCGAGCTGTTCTGACGGTTTCCAAACGTTTCAAGTTTCCCGGCCCTTTGCCGAAAACCCACCTGATTCCCGGAGATAGCGATGCACTCAATCCTTGCCGTTGACGATTCGGCCTCGATGCGCCAAATGGTCTCGTTCACCCTGAAAAACGCTGGTTTCAACGTCGTCGAGGCGGTTGACGGCCAGGACGCGTTCGAGAAAGCCGGCCAGCGCGACTTCAGCCTGGTGCTGACCGACCAGAACATGCCACGCATGGACGGCATCTCGCTGACCAAGAAGTTGCGCGAGAACCCCAAGTTCAAGTCCACCCCGATCCTGATCCTGACCACCGAGTCCAGCGACCAGATGAAGATGGCCGGCCGGGCCGCTGGCGCTACCGGCTGGCTGGTCAAGCCGTTTGATCCGGCCAAGCTGATCGAAGTGATCGGCAAGGTGATCCGCTGACCTGCCCCTTGAACGCGTTGGCCCCCGCCGCGCGAGTGACCCCCCACCCGGAGACCTCCAGCCATGGCTGAGATGAGCAACGAAGGCGCACACATGTCCGCCGGCATCGACCTGAGCCAGTTTTTCCAGGTCTTCTTTGAAGAAGCCGGCGAAAACCTGCAGACGATGGAGCAGATGCTGCTCGAACTCGACGTGACCGCCGCCGACGACGAGGAGCTCAACGCCATCTTCCGCTGTGCGCACTCGGTCAAGGGCGGCGCCGCCACCTTCGGCTTCAACGACGTGGCCTTGCTGACACACCAGATGGAGGCGCTGCTGGACAAGCTGCGCCGCCACGAGCTGAACCCGACCACCCAGATGGTGGACGTGCTGCTGAGTGCCGGCGATGCGCTGCGCGCCTTGCTGGCCCGCCACCAGGGCACCGGCCAGGCCGTGCCCGACACCACCGACCTGCTGGCGACGATCAAGACCCTGTGCGCCGGCAGTGCCGTCGATACCCTCGCCCGGTCGCCCGCCACATCGCCCGCCGCGGCGGCCAGCGCGCTGGCCGCCGCACCCGCGGTAGCGCCGGACGACGCCACCCGGGTGCTCGAGCTCACCGTGGGTGCACTGGCCGACGACAGCCTGGCCGACAGCCTGGTCGAGTTGTTCAAGGAAATTACCGGCCTGGGCCAGATCGAGCCGCTGGACGCTGGCCGGGGTGCCGACGGCATGCGCCGTTTCAAGATCACCACCACCAGCAGCGACAGCGACCTGCTGGACCTGTTCACCTTCCATGTGCCGCGTGAGTCGGTGCAGCTCGCGCCGCTGGGCCTGGGTTACGGCTTCCATGACGGCGCACCGGGCGCACCGGCCGAAGATCCGGCGGCCCAGCCCGAGACCGGCTACGGCTTCTTCGACAATGCCCCGGGTGCGCCCGGTGGCGCGGGCACCCAGGCCGCCGCGGCCAGCAGCAGTGCCAGCGTCGAATCCCCGGTGGCCGCGCCGGTCGCCCGGCCGGCTGCGCCACGCGCCGAGGCCAAGGCCGGCGCCGCGCTGGATTCGGCCACGCTGCGTGTATCGGTCGAAAAAGTCGACCAACTCATCAACCTGGTGGGTGAGCTGGTCATCACCCAGGCCATGCTGGCGCAAAACAGCCTGGGCCTGGACGCCGCGCTGCACCAGCAGCTCAACGCCGGCCTGGCCAACCTGGAGCGCAATACCCGGGACTTGCAAGAAGCGGTGATGTCGATCCGCATGATCCCGATGTCGATGGTCTTCAACCGCTTCCCGCGCATGTTGCGCGACCTGGCCAGCAAGCTGGGCAAGAAGGTCGAGCTGGTGACGCTGGGCGAATCGACCGAACTCGACAAGGGCATGGTCGAGAAGATCACCGACCCGCTGACCCACCTGGTGCGCAACAGCTGCGACCACGGCATCGAGCTGCCGGCCGAGCGTGCCGCCCGCGGCAAACCCGAGACCGGCACGCTGACCTTGGTGGCCAGCCACCAGGGCGGCAGCATCGTGATCGAGGTACGCGACGACGGCAAGGGCCTGAACCGGGCCAAGCTGATCAGCAAGGCGCGTGAAAAAGGCATCGATGCGCCCGACTCGATGACCGACAACGAGGTCTGGAACCTGATCTTCGCGCCCGGGTTCTCCACCGCCGAGGTCGTCACCGACGTCTCGGGCCGCGGTGTCGGCATGGACGTGGTCAAGAAGAACATCACGGCGCTGGGCGGCACGGTCGATATCGACTCCGCCGAGGGCTACGGCATGAGCGTCAAGGTGCGGCTGCCGCTGACCCTGGCGATCATGGACGGCATGAGCGTGGGCGTGGGCGACGAGGTCTACATCCTGCCGCTGGGCTCGGTGGTGGAGTCGTTCCAGGTCAAGGACGGCATGGTCAAGACCATCGGCGGCACCGGCCGGGTGGTCGAGGTGCGCGACGAGTACATGCCGGTGATCGACCTGGAGAAGGTCTTCGAGGTGCCGCGCTTCGACTTCGAGAACGTCAGCAACATCATGGTGGTGGTCGAGGCCGAGGGCGGCCGGGTCGCGCTGCTGGTGGACGAGTTGCTGGGCCAGCAGCAGGTGGTGGTCAAGAACCTGGAGGCCAACTACCGCAAGGTGCCCGATGTGTCGGGCGCCACCATCATGGGTGACGGCCGGGTGGCGCTGATCCTGGACATCGGCACGCTGGTGCGGCGCAGCCGGCACTGACCGGCCACCCCTCCACAACACGCGGCTGCACCAAGCGCGCCACTGAGACTGAGCATGAACACCGTCATTCGCAATTTCACGATCCGTACCCGCATGCTGGGCGCCATCGCCATGGTGCTGGCCCTGCTGGGCCTGGTGGGCGGCGCCGGCTTGTGGAGCTTGCAACGCCTGTCGACCAGCAACGAACAGTTTGTCAGCGGCACGCACCAGACCTTGACCACGCTGGGTGACCTCCGTGTCGCTATTGGCGATTTGCGCCGCTTCGAGAAAGACCTGCTGCTCAATGCCACCGACCCGGCCTTGGTGACCAGCTACCGCGCCAAATGGACAGCTGCGGCGGACCTGGCCCGCAGTCAGGCCCGTGCGCTGACCGAAAACTCCCAAGGCGCCGCTGCCGCCAGCGGCGCCCGCGTGCAACCGCTGCTGGCAGCCTACATCGACAAATCGAGTGCTGCCTTCAGCCAGTTGACCGGTACCGCCGATGGCGCCGTGGCCGCGATCGCCGCACTGGACCAGGCCAAGACGCCGGCCCGGGAGGCCGAAGCCGAGCTGGCCGTGTTGTCCAAGGCCCTGATCGCCGACAAGGCCGCCCACCTGGCCGAGTCCGCCCAGACCCGAACCCTCAGTTACAGCCTGTTCGGCGTGGCCGTGCTGCTGGCCGTGCTGCTGGTGGTGCCCTTGACGCTGCTGAACATGCAATCGATCTGCGGCCCGATCGACCAGGCACGGGCGCTGGCCGAGCGCATTGCCAAGGGCGACCTGTCCACCCCGGTGATCACCGAGGGCGCAGACGAGACCGCCGCCCTGCTGCGCGCGCTGGAGACGATGCAGACGTCTCTGCACGCCATCGTCGGCCAGGTGCGGCAGTCGGCCGATTCGATCCAGGTGGCCAGCGCCGAGGTGGCGGCCGGCAACATCGACCTGAGCCAGCGCACCGAGCAGGCGGCCAGCAGCCTGCAGCAAACCGCCAGCTCGATGACCCAGCTCACCGGCAACGTGCGCCAGAGCGCCGATGCGGCGTCGCAGGCCAACCAGCTGGCCGCTTCGGCCTCGACCGTGGCGCGGCGCGGAGGCGACGTGGTGGCCCAGGTGGTCAGCACGATGGACGAGATCAACGGCTCGTCCAAGCGCATCGCCGACATCATCGGCACGATCGACAGCATCGCCTTCCAGACCAACATCCTGGCCCTGAACGCGGCGGTGGAAGCCGCCCGCGCCGGTGAGCAGGGCCGCGGTTT
>JBBRZR010000205.1:0-8528 GCA_038236495.1 Burkholderiales bacterium | reverse complement strand
TGGAAACACGGCTTGAAGAATGCCGGCGTCAACTTGCTGACCGTGGCCACGTTGCTGTTCAACCGCATGCTGGCCGCCACCGTGGTGGTGGAGGCGGTGTTTGCCATCCCGGGCATGGGCAACCTGATCGTCAACGCCGCGCTCACCCGCGACCTGCCTGTGGTGCAGGGCGTGGTGTTTGTGATGGTGGGGGTGGTGATCAGCGTCAACCTGGCGGCGGATCTGCTCTACACCGTGCTCGACCCACGCATCCGGTGATGGTTCGCCGATTTTTCCACCGACCCCTGGCCTGGCTCAAGCACGACTTGCGCGCCGCGTTCAGCCTGGCTTTTCTGGCGGCGCTGCTGCTGCTGGCGCTGACCGCGCCATTGATCGCGCCCTACCCGGTCACCGCGCAAGACGTGGACAACACGCTGGCCGGCCCGTCGGCGCAGCATTTGCTGGGTACCGACGACCTGGGCCGCGATGTCTTCAGCCGCATGGTGCATGGCGCGGCGGCCACGCTGTATGCCAGCTCGCTGGCGGTGGGCATTGCGGTGCTGCTGGGCCTGCCGGTGGGCTTGCTGGCCGGCTATCTGGGCGGCTGGGTGGACGATGCCATCAGCCGCTTCATCGACGCACTGCTGTCGTTTCCGTCCATCGTGCTGGCCATTGCGGTGACGGGCGCATTGGGCATAGGCCTGAGCAACGGCATGATCGCGGTGGGCATCGTGTTTGCGCCGCAGCTGGCGCGTCTGGTGCGGGCACGGGCGCTGGTGGTGCGGCAGGAGCTGTATGTGGACGCCTCGCGCTGTTTTGGCGCCAGCACCGCGCGCATCCTGTGGCGCCATGTGCTGCCCAATACCGTGCAGCCGGTGATCGTGCAGATCACCTTGCTGCTGGCGGCAGCACTGCTGGCCGAGGCGTCCTTGAGCTTTCTGGGCCTGGGCATCCAGCCGCCCAATCCCAGCTGGGGCTCGATGCTGGCGCGTGCCTACCAGAACATGGAGCTGGCGCCGGCGCAGATGTACGCCCCCGGGCTGGCGATCCTGCTCACCGCGCTGGCCTTCAACACCCTGGGCGAATCGCTGCGGGTGGCGCTGGACCCGACAAACAAACGCTGAGCGCCTGTTGCCCCTGCGCATCGCTACGGCTCACTGCCGCTACTCGCCACCTGCTCGCCCGAACGATCCACCCAAGCGATCCACCCCGACGATCCACCCACAAGGACAACCCTGATGACCTGGCAACCCGAGCTCGACGAACTGGCCCGCCGCACCGCGATGGCACTGCAGATGGGCGGCGCCGACAAGGTCAAGCGCCAGCACGATGCCGGCCGGCTGACGGTGCGCGAGCGGATCGACCAGTTGGTAGACGCCGGCAGCTTCCACGAGGTGGGCGCGCTGTCGGGCATTGGCGAGTACGACGTGGCCGGCCAGATCCAGCACGTCACCCCCGCCAATTGTGTGTTTGGCCGTGGCCGGATTGATGGCCGGCCGGTGGTGGTGGTGGGTGACGACTTCACCGTGCGTGGCGGCTCGGCCGATGCATCGATCAGCAACAAGCCGCTGATGGCCGAGGACATGGCGGCCCAGTTCCGCCTGCCGATCATCCGGGTGATCGAAGGCTCGGGCGGTGGCGGCTCGGTCAAGACGATCGAGACCAAGGGTGCGTCCAACCTGCCGGGCGGCGTGGGCGGCACGGCGGGCTTTTACCGCATGACGGCCAACCTGGCCGAGGTGCCGGTGGTCGGGCTGGGGCTGGGCTCGGTGGCCGGGCTGGGCGCGGCGCGGTTGGCCTCCACCCACTACTCGGTGATGACCCACAACTCGGCCATGTTTGTCGCCGGCCCACCGCTGGTGGCGCGGCTGGGTCAGACCCTGGAGAAAAAGGAACTGGGCGGTGCCGACATCCAGACCCGCAGCGGCGCCATCGACACCGCAGTCGACACCGAGGAAGAGGCCTTTGCGTGCGCGCGGCGCTTTTTGTCTTACCTGCCGGCGTCAGTGCACACGCTGCCGCCGGTGCTGCCTTGCACCGATGACCCGGAGCGCGCCGACGAGTCGCTGATGAAGGCCGTGCCGCGCAACCGCCGCAGCGTCTACAAGATGCGGCCGATCATCCAATCGGTGGTCGATGCGGGCAGCTTCTTCGAGATGGGTGCCAACTTTGGCCGCAGCCTGATCACCGGCCTGGCCCGGCTGGACGGCCACCCGGTGCTGCTGCTGGCCAGCGACCCCTACCACTACGGCGGTGCCTGGAGTGCCGACACCTGCCAGAAGGCGGTGCGCTTCATCGACCTGGCACAGACCTTCCATCTGCCGGTGGTCTATTTGATGGACTGCCCCGGTTTCATGATCGGTCTCGAGGCCGAGCGCAGCGCCACCATCCGCCACGGCGTGCGGGCGATGGCCGCCATGAACCAGACCACCGTGCCTTGGTGCACAGTCATCGTACGCAACGCCTTTGGTGTGGCCGGCGCCGCGCACCAGCCTGCCGGCCGCTTGTCGCTGCGCTATGCCTGGCTGTCAGCGTACTGGGGCTCGCTGCCGCTCGAAGGCGGCATCGAGGCGGCCTACCGCGCCGACATCGCGGCCGCCGCCGACCCGCAAGCCGAACTGACCGCGATCGAGACCCGCTTGAACGCCCTGCGTTCACCCTTTCGCAGTGCTGAAAAATTCTGGGTCGAGGAGATCATCGACCCGCGCCGCACCCGGTCGCTGCTGTGCGACTTTGCCCGCCTGGCCGAGCCGCTGCGGCTGCCGGGGCGGGCGCAGTTCTCGATCCGGCCTTGAGGCGTGTGGCCGTGCGCTTGCAGGGTAAGGGTCGGGGTCAGGGTCGGGTGATGTCAGGCATTGGCCTGCCCTGGTCCGGTCACCTGAAAGTAGACCCCGCCCAGGTGGAAGCGGTTGCCCTGCACCCGGTGACCGCAGTCCAGCGCACGCCGCAGGGTGGCCGCCACATCGACCACCTCGACCACCACGCTGCCCAGGCAGTCGGCCGGGCCGGGCTCAAAACACACCGACACCTGCTCGAACTGCAGCCGGGGCGCTGCGTTGCCGGACCGATCTTCGGCACCGCCTCCATGCTGCAGCCGGGTTTCCAGGATCTGCGACCAGAGCCCGGCCAGTGCCGACGGGTCCGGGCTTTCCAGCACGATGCCCTGCAGCCGCAGCGCCTCTCCCGTTTGCACATGGTCTTGCCAGTGCGGGCCGGCGGGCCACCAGGTGCCCAACCGGTCCTCGCCGCCCAGGCTGTGGCCCAGCTCGATGAAGGCAGCGCGGCAATCACGCGGGTGCAGCTGCACACTCAGGTAGCCGGGCTGGTCGATCTCGTGCGCGGTACGCACCCCCAGCGCCAGCGCGGCGGCCTGGCGCTGGCGCGGATCGTCGGTCTGGAAGATCGCCATGTAGCCGCCGTGGCCCTGGCTGCGGTGGATGAAACGGCCAGCCGCCGTATCGGGCTGCACCGGCGACACCACCTCCAAAAAATCCGTGCCGATCGGCAGCAGCGCGTTTTCCAGCCCGTAGGCGATCAGCTTGGGGTCGCGGTGGCAGACCGATAGGCCAAAGATGGTTTGCAAATCTTCCACCACCGGCGCCAGGCGCGGTGCGGCCAGGCAAATTTGGCGAAGGCGAAGGGTCTCGGGCATGTGGGGCGCTCCTGGGCGGTCGGGGTCGTCGGGTCGGTGGGTCAGCATAAAGCCCGCAGCGGGCGCAACACCAGATCGCGGCCGGGCGCACTGTTCGGGGCACCTGCCGGTACCCGGTCAACCCGCCCACGCTGCCCTCTGCGCGACAGGCTGGCCGACCCCTGCGTGCTACGGTTTGCCGCCATGTTTGATGCGCCATTTTTTGTGCCGCCACGTTTGTGCCGCCGCGTTTGTGCCGCAGCATCCGCCCACCCCGCCCCCTGGAGACCCCCGCATGAGCCAAGCCGAAGTGCTGTACGACGTGTCGCAACGCATTGCCACGATCACCTTGAACCGGCCCGACCGGCTCAATGCCTACACCGCTGCGCTGGGCCAGCAACTGCGGGCGGCGATGCGCGCTGCCAGTGACGATGCCGGCGTGCGGGTGATCGTGCTGACCGGCGCCGGACGCGGCTTTTGTGCCGGGGCCGACATGGGCAACTTGAGCCAGCTCAGCGCGGGCAGCACGGCGCCGATTCAAGCCCAAACATCAGCCCAGCCTGAAGCCCGCTCAGCCGCTGCCGCCGATGCGCCGTTTGATACCACATCCAGCCCGGACTACCAGACACCGCACTCCTACTTCCCCGCCGTGCCCAAGCCCGTCATCGCGGCGATCAACGGCGCCTGTGCCGGCCTGGGCCTGGTCTATGCGCTGTACTGTGACCAACGTTTTGCGGCAGACAGCGCCAAGTTCAGCACTGCCTTTGCCCGCCGTGGGTTGATCGCCGAGCACGGCATCAGCTGGACGCTGCCGCGCCTGGTGGGCCTGTCCGCCTCGCTGGACCTGCTGATGTCGGCGCGCAAGTTTGGCGCCGACGAGGCGCTGCGGCTGGGCATGGTGGACCGGGTGCTGCCGGCGCCCGACCTGATGCCTGCGGTGCGGGCTTATGCACTCGACCTTGCCGACAACGTCTCACCCCGCGCGATGGCGGTGATCAAGCGGCAAGTCTGGGGCGTGTCGCTGCAATCGATGCGCGAGGCCATCGAGCTGGGCAACCGCGAGATGCAGGCCAGCTTTGCGACCGAGGACTTCAAGGAGGGTGTGGCTCACTTTGTCGAAAAGCGTCCGGCGGCTTTTACCGGCCGCTGATCGGGCCAAGATTACATGCCTGATTTCCTCACGCCTGAGCTGCAAGCGCAACGCCAGCAGGTGGCCGATTTGGCCACTGGCATCCTGGTGCCGCTGCGCGACAACCTGTCACTGACGCCCGAGTCACGCGCCGCCCAGGTGCGCGCGGCCAGCCAAGCCGCCGGCCTGTATGCGCTGACCCAGACCGAGACCACCCCTGAGCTGACGCTGCTGGTACTGCGCGAGACGCTGGCGCAGCACGGCGTGGGCCATCTGCCCGGCCTGTTCGGCGCCAGCGCCGGCGTGCTGCAGGGCGTGGCCGAGCCCTTGCGCAGCAGCCATTTGCTGCCCCTGCTGGCGGGTGACAAACACACCGCCTTTGCCTTCACCGAGCCCGCCGATGCACCACGCCCCACCTGGGCCAGCATCGACGGCGAGCAGCTGGTGGTGACCGGCCGCAAGTCGTATGTCACTGGCGGTGCCGATGCCCAGTTCCTGACCGTGCTGGTCGAGATCGACGGCCAGGGCCCGGCAATGGTGGTGATCGATACCCACACCCCAGGCGTCACGCTGACCCGGCGTTTTACCTCGCTGGACGGCAGCCACCATGCGGCGTTTGCGTTCAACGAGGCCCGCGTGCCACGCCACCATGCCATCGGCGCGCCGGGTGAGGGCCGCAGCCGCGCACTGGCCAAGATCAGCGCACTGCGGCGCGCCATCGCTGCCGATTGCGTCGGCACGATGGCCTGGGTGATTGATCTGGTGGCGCAAGAGCTGCAACGCGAGCGGCGCGGCGGCGCCCGTGCCGCTAGCGAGCGGGTGCGGATGCGCTACGGCGAGTTGCGCATCCAGGCCTATGCGGTGCGCGCCGCGGTCTACCGCACCGCCAGGCTGGTGGACGCCGGGCTGGACGCGGTCAACGAGAGCATCGCCGCCAAGGTGCTGGCCACCGAGGCCGCCAACCAGGCGGTGGATACCGCCATCCAACTGGTGGGCGGCGAGGCCTTGGTCGATGGCCACCCGCTGTCCGCTGCGCTGCGCCGGCTGCGCGCCCTGCGGCTGGCCGAAGGTGAGACCGACACCCTGCGCATCAATGTAGCGCGGGGGCATCTGGACCTGGGCAAAGGCCGGCTGTGAGCCCCTTTCGAGCCCCGGCGCAACACACCCGGCTTGTCGCTTCCGGCCCAGCCGGCCAAACCCATCCCCCGGCGCTGTCCGCGCCATCCCCAGGAGCTTGACCATGTCCCCCATTCCCAAAGGCGGCACTGTCGCCGTCACCGGCGCCGCCGGTTTTGTCGGCGGCTGGGTGGTGCGGTATTTGCTGGACAAGGGCTACCGGGTGCGGGCCTGCGTGCGCGACCCGGCTGACACCCCCAAGACCGGCTTTTTGCTCCAACTGCCAGGCTTTGCCTCGGGCCGCTTGACGCTGCACGCCGCCGACCTGGACCAGCCCGGCTGCTTCGACGACATTTTCCGCGGCTGCAACGGCGTGGCGCATTTGTCGCACCTCAGCGACTACCAGGACCAGGCCCGCATCCAGCAGGTCTGTGACCACATCATCACCAGCCTGAACCGCTCGGGCTCGGTCACCCGGGTGGTGCTGACCTCCAGCATCGCGGCAGTGATCTCCGAGATGGACTTGCAAGAGTTGGTGCGGCGCCCGGTGCTGTTTGAGGACCGTTACCCCGATCTGCACAACCCAAAACGCACACCCGAGCGCGGCCAGGGCTACTCGATGGGCAAGCTGCTGGCCGAACAGCGGTTTGCCCATGCGGCACAAGCCCACGGCGGCTGGGACGCGATCACCTGCTGCCCGGGGGACAACGTCGGCCCGATCCAGTCGTCGCACCAGCAGACCGGCGGCCCCTGGCAGCGCCTGATCGCTGGCATGCTGCAAGGCGACTGCCCGCAAACCCCCGTCTACCGGCCCTGGATGACGGTGGACGTGCGGGACGACGCCGACTGCCACATCGCCTTGCTGGAGAGCGGGTCGGTCAAAAACGGCGAGCGCTTCATCGCCTGGTCCACCGAGACCCGGCCGGTTGAGCAGATTTGCGCTGACATCGACAGGCTGCTGCCCGAGTTGCAGCACGACACCCCGTCAGTGACCGACAACCAGCACGACCGGGTACGCCAACGCGAGGCCGAGATGCGCCGCATCTGGGCCGGTTGCGACTTGCGCAATGAGCGCATCCGCACGCTGACCGGGCGGCCCTTCCGGCCGCTGGACACCTCGTTGCGTGACTGTGTGGAGTCGCTGCTGTCCATCGGCGGGGTGCAGCCGCGCCGACGTGCCGCAACGTCTTGAGGCCCGCCCCGATGACACCCACAAGCCCGCTGCCGCTGGCCGGCATCTTGGTGGTCGAGATCGGCGGCGGTGCCGCCGGTGCGTACTGCGGCCGCTTGCTGGTTGACGCCGGTGCGCAGGTGATCAACATCGCCTTGTCCGAGGTCCATCGGCAAGCCGGCATCGTGCGGGCCGATTTGCCGACCGAGCACGCCTACGCCGCCTACCTGGCCGCCGGCAAGCAGCTGCTGCCGGCCAATACCGATGCCCAGGCGCTGGCGGCGCTGTGCTCTGCGGCCGACCTGGTGCTGGTGGGCGAAGCCTCGGGCTTCGATGTGCTGCTGGCCGTACCCAAAGTCGCCAGCATCGCCTTGAGCTGGTTCGGCCCATTGGGCCAGCGCCGCCACTGGCAGGGCAGCGACCTGATCGTGCAGGCGCTGACCGGCATGCCGCAGATGGCCGGCCCCACAGCCGGCCCGCCGCTGGCCGGCGGCGACCGCCAGGCCACCACGCTGGGCGGTATCACTGCCTATATCGCCGCCTGTGCGGCCTTGCTGGCCAAGCCAACGGCGGGCAGCGCCGTCGCGCCGCGCCGGCTGGACGTGAGCATCCTCGAAGCCAACCTGGTGCTGGCCGAAATGCACATGCACTTCTTCGAGCGCGACGGCCTGCCGATGCAGCGCTGGGGGCTGAACCGCTTTGCGCCCAACAGCCCGGTCGGCATCTACCCCTGCCAGAACGGATTTGTGGGCATCACCGTGTCCACCCCCGACCAGTGGCGGGCGCTGTGCCAGGCGCTGGACCTGCAAGCCCAGGCAGCAGACCCACAACTGGCCACCCGCGAGCTGCGCTTTGCCCGGCTGGACGAGGTGGAGCAGGTGCTGTGCGCTGCGCTGGCCAGTCGAGGCGCCGACGAGTGGGCAGCAGTAGGTCGCCAGTACCGGGTGCCCATCGTGCCCGTGCCCGACGCCGCCGGCATCCTGTCGCACCCGGTGTTTGGTGTGCGCCAGTCGCTGGCTGAGCTGGTGGTAGGCGGTGTGCGCCTGCAAGTGCCGCGCACGCCGTTTGGCTTGAGCGCCACACCGATTGCCACCTCGATGATGGCGGCGCAAATGCCGGCTGGCCGGGACGACAACTTTGACGCGGCTGCTGTCGGCCTGAGCGATTCCACGCTCGCCGCCCCGCTGACCGCGGCCACCACCAGCCGAAGCGCCCCGCTACTGCAAGGCCTCACCCTGGTCGATTTTTCGATGGGCTGGGCCGGGCCACTCGCCAGCCGGTTGATGGCCGACATGGGCGCTGAAGTGATCAAGATCGAGGCCGGCCGCTACCCCGACTGGTGGCGCGGTATGAACTGGACACCCGAGTTCATCGCCGGCCGCCAGTACGAACACTCCACCATCTTTTGCGGCCTGAACCGCGGCAAACGCGGTCTCAGCCTGGACCTGACCACGCCCACCGGCCGCGACCTGGCGCTGGCCCTGGTGGCCGGCGCCGACGCG
>JBBRZR010000204.1:0-8551 GCA_038236495.1 Burkholderiales bacterium | reverse complement strand
CGCAGCGCCTTGGCCGGCCGTGCAGCCACCGGCAACACGATGCCCTCGGGCCGGGCAGCGCCGCTCAAGGCTGCGGCGTCGGGTGCAATCAGACCGTCCGCCGCGCCGTGGGCCGGGTCGTCCACCGATGCGCTCTGGGTCTGCGCCGCCTCGCTGCCCGACAGTTGCGCCGCGGCCCGCGCCTCGGCCACCTTGGTATAGCGGCGCATCAGCACCTGGCGCATCGCGGCGTAGTCGTCGCCGCCGGTGATGCCCTCGATGTTGTAGCGCCGGTACTCGGCCGGCCGCATCGCGTGGTTCTCGTAGACCACGCAGCTGGCCTGCGTGGCCTCGCCGGCGGTGTGGCTGATGTCGAAGCACTCGATGCGCAACCCGTCCAGGTCATCCACCGTCAAATCCAGTGCCTCGACCAGCGCACGGGTGCGCTCGCGCTGGCTGCCCTCCTCGGCCAGCAGGCGGGCCAGCGCGATCTGCGCGCCCTTCTCGGCCATCTCCAGCCAGACCTTGCGCTGCTCGCGCGGCTGGTGCTGGGCATTGAGCTTGGCACCCAGCTGCTCGCCCAGCGCGGCCAGCAAGTCGCCCGACACGGCATGGCTGAGCACCAGCAGGCTGGGGGGCGCCACGCCCAGGTAGTGCTGCGCGATGAAGGCTTCGAGCACTTGTTGCTCGATCGACGCCAGCTCGGGTCTGTCGTCGGCAGCGGCGGCGGCCACAGCGGCCGCGTCCTCGACATGGGCCGGAAAGTAGGCCCGGTCGCCCAGGTGCCGGCCGCCGCGCACCATCGCCAGGTTGACGCAGGCCCGCCCGCCCAGCACCCGCACCGCCAGGATATCGACATCGCGGTCACGCGACTGCAGGCTGCTCTCGTCCATGCTCTGCTGGTGCAGCACCCGGGACAGCGCGCTGATCTGGTTGCGCACTTCGGCCGCGCGCTCGAACTCCAGCGCGTCCGAAAATTCCATCATCTGGCCCTGCAGCGTGGCCAGCACCTCGTCGGTGGCGCCCAGCAAAAAGCGTTCGGCGTTGGACACATCCAGCCGGTAGTCCTCGGCCGAGATCAGGCCCACACACGGCCCCGAGCAGCGCCGGATCTGGTAGAGCAGGCAGGGCCGCGAGCGGTTGGCGTAGACCGTGTCCTCGCAGGTGCGCAGGCGGAAGACCTTTTGCAGCAGCAGGATGGTCTCCTTGACCGCCCAGGCGCCGGGGTAGGGGCCGAAATAGGTGTGCTTGCGGTCGATCGCGCCGCGGTAGTAGGCAATGCGCGGAAACGGATGGCGCTGCAGCTTGAGGTAGGGGTAGCTCTTGTCGTCGCGAAACAGGATGTTGAACTTCGGCGCCAGCGTCTTGATCAGGTTGTTTTCCAGCAGCAGCGCCTCGGCCTCGGTGCGCACCACCGTGGTTTCCATGCGGGCGATGCGGCCCACCATGTGGCCGATGCGGCTGCCGCCGTGGTCCTTCTGAAAGTAGCTGGCGACACGTTTTTTCAGGCTGCGCGCCTTGCCGACGTACAGCACACCGCCCTGCGCGTCGAAATAGCGGTAGACGCCCGGCAGCGCCGGCAGTGCGGCCACCTCGACCAGCAGGCGTTCGCGCACCGCATCGGCGTCGGCTGGCGCGTCAGGCAACGCCGGCGCTGGGGGCGAAGGCGAGAGGATCGGGACCAGGTCAGGGGGGTCAGCGGGCACGGGGTTCGGGCGTCCAGGGTGTCAACGGCGGCAGGCGATTCTGCCGTCAGGCCGGGCGGGCAGGCTATGACCGGCAGTGCATCCAATAATCGCGTCATGGTTTGGGACCTCTTCTGCCGCGTGATCGACAACTTCGGCGACATCGGCGTCTGCTGGCGGCTGGCCGCCGAGCTGGGCCGGCGTGGCCTGGCGGTGCGCCTGTGGACCGACGACAGCAGCGCACTGGCCTGGATGGCCCCGGCCGGCGCGCCGGGTGTGCAGGTGCTCGACTGGACCGCCAGCCCACCCGACCTGGCGCCCGGCGGCGTCGTGATCGAGGCCTTTGGCTGCGCGCCACCCGAGCGCTTCGTGGCCCGGATGGCCGCCGCCCAGCCCCGGCCGGTCTGGATCAACCTGGAGTACTTGAGCGCCGAGCCCTACGTCGCGCGCTCGCACGGCCTGGCATCGCCCCAGTTCAGCGGGCCGGGCGCCGGGCTGAGCAAGTGGTTTTTCTACCCCGGCTTCACTGCGGCCACCGGCGGCTTGCTGCAATGCAGCGCCGGTCCGGCTGGGACGGAAGCACAGGACACCGATGCACCCGCCGCCGCGGCGCGCGCCTGGGTGGCCGCCCAGGGTTGGGCTGCTGCGCCGGGCGAGCAGGCCTTCACCGTCTTTTGCTACGACAACCCGGCCTTGCCGGCCTTGCTGCGCGCGCTGGCGACACAAGCCACGCTGCTGCGCCTGCCGCCCGGCCCGGCCCGGGCGCAATTGCGCGCGCTGCAACAGGCCTCGGCACTGCCGCCGGCCCTGCGGCTGATCGACCTGCCCTACCTGCCGCAACCGGATTTCGACCGCCTGCTGGCCGCGGCGGACCTGAACCTGGTGCGCGGTGAGGACTCGTTCGTGCGGGCGCAGTGCGCCGCCAGCGCGCCGTTTGTCTGGCAGATCTACCCCCAGCACGACGGCGCGCACGGCGCCAAGCTGGAGGCCTTTCTGGACCTGTACCTGGCGGGCCGGCCCACTGGTCTGGCCGGCCCGGTGCGGGCCGTCTTCCGGGCTTTCAACGGCCTGGCCAGCCTGCCGGCGGTGCTGCCCAACCGGCACGACTGGCAATCGGCCCATGCCCAGTGGCGCCGCGCCTTGCAGTCGCAAGCCGACCTGTGCAGCCAGTTGATGCAGTTTGTGGGCCGCAACCAGACTTGATCCGACCTGCGGATCGCTACGGTTGCGGCGAGACCAGCAGGCGGCGACCGATGCCTTCAGCCAGCGGCTCCCAGGCCCCCTTGACCCGCGCGGGTCGTGGGCGTAGCGCCAGCGCCGTTGGGCTTGCGCGCCCCGGCCACGGCTGCGGCGGCGCCAAAACGCCGGTTCTGAAGGCGCGATGCGATCGCCTCACCCTACCGCTGTGGTTCGCGCTAAAATCCTGGGCTTTGCTCGAAACCGATGGCCGCGGACCGCCGCCCGGCAAACCCTGGATCGGGGCCAAGCCAAGCGGCTGAACCAAGGCGCCGAGCCATGGCACGCACGAATGCACGAATGAACGCAGGCACGAATGCAAGCAGGCACGAATGCACGCAGCCAGGCACGAATCCACGCAGGCCACCTCCGAGCCGCCAGACCAGACCACGTACGGGACCCCCATGAAAACCGCTCAAGAAATCCGCGCCGGCAACGTCATCATGCAAGACAAGCAACCCTGGGTTGTGCTCAAGACCGAGTACTCCCGCGGGGGCCGCAATGCCGCCACCGTGCGCATGAAGCTCAAAAGCCTGCTGAACAACCAGGCCACCGAGCTGGTGTTCAAGGCCGACGACAAGATGGACCAGGTCATCCTCGACAAGAAGGATTGCACCTACACCTACTTCGCCGACCCGATGTACGTGTTCATGGACAGCGACTACAACCAGTTCGAGGTCGAGGCCGAGAACATGGGTGACGCGATCAACTACCTCGAAGACGCGATGCCGGTTGAAGTGGTGTTCTACGACGGCAAGGCGATTTCGGTCGAGCTGCCCACCTCGCTGGTGCGCGAAGTGACCTGGACCGAGCCGGCCGTCAAGGGCGACACCTCGGGCAAGGTGCTCAAGCCGGCCAAGATCTCGACCGGCTTCGACATCCCGGTGCCGATCTTTGTGGCCCAGGGCGACAAGATCGAGATCGACACCCGCACCCACGAGTACCGCAAGCGCGTCTGACCAAAGGCTGCCGCCGTGGCGGCACGCACACCAGGGCACTTCGGTGCCCTTTTTTTGCATCTGCGACCCGGGTGATACCGTGCCGCCATGAGCTTTGATTTCGACGCCGCGGTCAGCGTGCCGCACCGCATGCAGCCCGGCCTGCGCCGCCTGGCGCCGGGTGCGGCTCAGCTGACGCCCAGCGTCGCGCCGCAGCGGGGCCTGGCCCGCCACCTGCGCGAAAAGCTGGCGGTGCTGGGCGCCTTTGCCGACCAGGCGCTGCTGTGCATGCCGGGCTTCGACCCGCGCCCGGCGCTGGACGCACTGGCCGCGCACGCGGCCACCGAGCATCCCGCGGCCCTGCAAATCGACGGTCGGCACTGGTCAGCCCCCTGGCTGGGTTGGGCGGTCGACGCCCAGGCACAGCCCCAAGACCTGGGCGGTGGCTGGCCCGAGATCGGCCCGCTGCTGGCGCAACTGCCCGCCGAATGGCGCCATGCCGCGCTGTTGAGCCTGGCTTTTGCCGAAGACTTCGCCGTCCTGGACCGGGCCAGCGGCACCCTGCCCTGGCTGGCGGTGGCCTTGCCGTCGATGTGGGCGCCCGAGCACAAGATCGGCCTCGGTTTTGCCGATGTGCATGCCCCGGTGGCCGACAACCGGCTGATCCTGGCCGCCGCACCGCAGTTGATCCGGCTGGTGACCCCTGACCGGCCGGGCGGCCACGGCGCAGCGATGCACGACGGCGCCGACCGCGCCGACAGCACCGACCGCTGGGAACGGTTTGTCTGGACGCTCAGCGCCCACCCCCGCCTGCATGCCCACCCCCAGCGGGTCGATGCTGCGCGTTGGCCCGATGGCCTGGACGACGACTCGCTGGCGGCGCAAACCTGGTGGCGCACCGAGCGCCAGACCTTCATCCCGGTGCCACTGGCCGACGCGGGCACGCCGGGGTCCGCCGCTGGCGCGCAGGCCGTGTTCACGATCCTGGTCAACGTGACACCGCTGGCCCGGGCCTTCAGCCACCCGGCGCAGGCTGGCCGGGTGCACGACGCGCTGGCGTCGATGAGCGACGCGGTACTGGACTACCGCGGGCTGACCGCCGTGCGGGCGCCACTGCTGCGCTGGTTGGCGCGGCAGGCCCAGGCCTTGCCGACAGCACCCAGCGAGCCAGATCGCGCTGCGCCATGAGTTGGGGCCCGTTGCGCCCGGCGCGCATCGACTTCAGCAACCCCCAGTCCCCGGTGGCCACGGACCACGGCGGCGCCACCTACCCGGCGGGCGCCGCCGCGCTGACCCGGGCGCAGCAGGTTTATCTGGCGGGCAGCGGCCTGCCGGCGCGGTGGGCCGGGCAGCGCCGATTTGTGGTGCTGGAGACCGGCTTCGGCCTGGGCCACAACTTTCTCGCCACCTGGGCCGCCTGGCAGCAAGACGCCAGACGCTGTAACCGGCTGTGGTTTGTCGCGATCGACAAACACCCGCCGCTGCGCAGCGATCTGGCACGCGCCCATGCCGGGTCCTCTCTGCCCCGCCAGGCCGCCGCGCTGGTCGCTGCCTGGCCACCGCTGACCCCCGACCTGCACCTGATCGACTTCGACGGCGGCCGGGTGCGCTTGCTGCTGGCGCTGGGAGACATCGCCACGGTGCTGCCCGAACTGGTGGCCCAGGTCGACGCCTTTTACCTGGACGGTTTTGCACCCGCACTGAACCCGGCGATGTGGGACGCCTGGCGGATGCGCCAACTGCCGCGCCTGGCCGCCGCCGGCGCCACCGTGGTGGCCGGGTCCGCACACGGCGCGCTGCGTGACGGCTTGTCTGCGGCGGGCTTTGTTTTGGATAGCGTCGCCAGCGCTGACGGCACGGACCACCCGACCCCCGGCCTGGCACCTCGCCAACCCGCCGCCACCACCACCGGCCGCTTTGCACCGCGCTTCCAGAGCCTGCCGCCGCCTGGGCGGCAAGCCCGGCCCGACGTGCGCCGCGTGGCCGTGGTGGGCGCCGGACTGGCCGGGGCCGCAGTGGCCTGGGCGCTGGCCGCCCGCGGCCTGGCGGTGCAGGTCTTCGACCGGCAAGCCGGCTGCGCGGGCGAGACCTCGGGCAATCCTGGCGGTTTGTTCCACGGCACCCTGCATGGCCACGACGGCAGCCACGCCCGCTGGCTGCGCGCTGCCGCGCTGCACACCGAGCGTGTGCTGCGGCCCTTGATCGATCAAGGCCTGGACGGCGCCGTCGACGGCCTGCTGCGCGGCGAGCAAGCCGCCGATGCCGACGGCATGGCCGCATTGATCCAGCACCTGGCGCTGCCGGCCGACTGTGTACAGGTGCGGCGCAATGCCCTGATCGGCGGCCGGCCGGCCTGGTTCTACCCCGGCGGCGGTTGGGTGGCACCACCGGCGCTATGCGCCCACTGGCTGGCATCGCCGGGGATCAGCACCCACTTTGGCCAGGCCGTGGCGCAGATCCTGCCGGTGGCCGGTGCGGGCGGCGACCCCACCAGCGCCGGCTGGCGCTTGCTGGATGCCGCCGGTCGCTGCCTGGCCGAGGCGGACGCGCTGGTGCTGTGCAACGCCAGTGAGGCCAGCCGCCTGGTGGCCGGCCTGGCAGCATCGATCCCGTCCACCGCTGCCTGCACCTGGCCGGCCTGGCCGCTGCGCCGGGTCCGGGGCCAGACCACGCTGCTGCCAGCCATCGACCCCCGCCAGCCGCCGACCGAACACAGCCCGACCCTCCCCCGGCTGCCGCTGCCGCTGGCCGACACCGGCTACGCCCTGAGCCTGCGCGACGGCCGCCTGCTGTGTGGTGCCAGCGTCCAGCCCGACGACGAGCACGGCGGTCTGCGCGCGCAAGACCACGCCGCAAACCTGGCCACGTTGCGGCGCCTCACCGGCTGGACCGGCACACCGGACCTGCAAACGCTGTCAGGCCGTGTCGGCTGGCGGGTGCAAAGCGACGACCGGCTGCCGCTGCTGGGTCCGGTGCCAGCGGCCCCGCTGCCGGAAGACAAGCGCGCTGCCGGTGCCGGACCGGCGACCTCAGGGCACCAGCCACGCCGCCTGGACCAACCCCGCTGGGTGCCGCGCCAGCCGGGTCTGTATGTGTTCACGGCGCTGGGCGCCCGGGGCATCACCCAGGCCGCGCTGGGCGCCGAGGTGCTGGCGTCCTGGTTGACCGGCGACCCGGTGCCAGCGCCCGCCTCGCTGCTGGACGCGCTGGACCCGGCGCGGTTTGCGGCGCGCGCGGTGCGGCGCACGCCGGCAGCGGACTGACAGCCGGGCCCCCGCATGCCGGCCCGCTGAGCCTGCAGCACGCTGCTGCCGGCGTCAGCCAAACAGCAACCGAACGTCAGTCGAAATTCAACCTGAGCACGCCCTGCGCCGTGCCCAGCAGGCACACCCGGGCGCGGTGGCGGGCAAAGATGCCCACCGTCACCACACCTGGCCACTGGTTGATCTCGGTCTCCATCGCCAGCGGGTCGGCGATGGACAGACCCTGCACATCCAGCAGCAGGTTGCCGTTGTCGGTGGTCACGCCGGCCCGCACGCGGGCACTGCCGCCGTAGGCCGCGGCAAAACGCCGCGCCACCTGGGCCGAAGCCATCGGGATCACCTCCACCGGCAGCGGAAACTTGCCCATCATCTCAACCCGCTTGCTCTCGTCGGCGATGCAGACAAAACGTGCGGCCAGGTCGGCGACGATCTTCTCGCGGGTCAGCGCCGCGCCGCCGCCCTTGACCATGAAGCCGCGGTGATCGATCTCGTCGGCGCCGTCGATGTAGACCGGGATCGATTCCACGTCGTTGGCGTCCAGCACCGGGATACCCAGCGCCAGCAGGCGCGCCGTGCTCTGCACCGAGCTGGACACCGCGCCGGCAATCTGGTGCTTGATCGAGGCCAGCGCGTCGATGAAGCAGTTGACGGTGGACCCGGTGCCCACGCCGACGATGCTGCCCGGCACGACGAAGTCCAGCGCGGCGCGGCCCACCAGCACCTTCAGTTCATCCTGGGTCATCGGGTGGGGCAGAGGCTCGGTCATGGCGGTAGGGGCTGGAGGCAGGCAGCAAAAAGGTGGGGAACGGGGCCAGCGCAGCTCGCCGACCGGAAAGCCGGTCAGCCAGCCTGGCATCTGGCCTCTGGGACAATCAATTATGGCTTTCGTCCCCTACGCACTGACCCGCCCTTTCCTGTTCGGCCTAGACCCCGAGCGCGCGCACGACCTGACGATGGAGTCGATTGCGGCACTGCAGGGCAGCCCGCTGCAGTGCCTGTGGCAGCAAGCGCGCATCGCCGATCCGGTAACGGTGGCGGGCTTGGAGTTCGCCAACCGCATCGGTCTGGCGGCGGGTCTGGACAAAAACGGCCGCTGCATCGACGGTCTGGGTGCGATGGGCTTTGGCTTCATCGAGGTAGGCACCGTCACACCCAAGGCCCAGCCCGGCAACCCCAAGCCGCGGATGTTCCGCCTGCCCGAAAAGCAGGCCTTGATCAACCGGCTGGGCTTCAACAACGACGGGCTGGCCGCCTTTGTCGGCAACGTCAAGCGGGCGCGCAGCTTTCGCGCCGGCGGCGGCCTGCTGGGGCTGAACATCGGCAAAAACGCTGCCACGCCGATCGAGGACGCTGCCAGCGACTACCTGCTGGGCCTGGACGGCGTCTACCCGCATGCCGACTACATCACCGTCAACATCTCCAGCCCGAACACCCAGAACCTGCGGGCGCT
>JBBRZR010000203.1:0-8557 GCA_038236495.1 Burkholderiales bacterium | reverse complement strand
GACGACCAGGCCGGCCAGGCCTCGCCCACCAACAGCGAGGCCGCCGTGAGCAGCACGCCGGAGACCAGCAACTGGTAGAGCAGGGTTTGCTCGGGCGGCGCGTTGGCCAGCCGGCTGCCGCGGATGACCAGGGTGGTGGCGCCCCACAGCACGGCAGCAACCAGGCCCAAGGTGTCGCCCAGCCACTGCTTGGGCCCCAGCGCCACGAAGCCGGCTGAAAACCCCTCGGCAAAGGCCCAGGCCACACCGCCAAACGCGGCCGCCAGGCCCAGCCATTGCAGCCTGCCCGGGCGCTCGCTGTGCGCCACCAGCGGCAGGCCCAGCGCCACCACAAACGGCGAGGCGTAGAGGAAGACGATCATGCGCGACGCGCTGGTGTACTGCAGGCCGATGAAAACGCAGGCGAACTCGGCCGCAAACAGCGCGCCGGCCAACAGGCCCGCGCCCAGCGTGCCGTTGCGGGTGGACAGCGAGACACCGCCGCGCCAGGCCCACAAGGCCACCAGCAGCGCGGCGCCCAGCGACCGGGTGCCGGCCTGGATCAAAGGGGGCACGTCGGCCAACGCCAGCTTGGCGGCCACCTGGTTCAGGCCCCACAGCGCGCAGCACAGCAGCAGCGAGCCGATCGCCAGCCCGTCCAGACTTGTTTTTCTGTCACTCATGCCGTCGATGCTACCGGTGACGATGGCCGCGCTCGCCGGCGTTTTGGCCGACTGCCGCGGCCCAGGCGCACAGCAAACCGGCCATGACGCCACTGGCATGCGCCGCCGGGGCGATGGCGATGTCCCAGCCAGCCACCAGGCGCAAGGGGCCGGTCCAGGCCGCCTCCAGCCACAGCTTGGCCAGCAGGCCGGCCAGCAGCGCTGCGCCGATCCAGCGGCGCTGGCCCCGCTCGGCGCGGATCAGGTGCACGCAAGCCACCCCGACACCGGCATGCATCAGGCCCGACAGCCCGCCGTAGGCGGTCAGCGCGGGTTGCAGCAACAACCCCAGGTGGGTCAGCGGCCAGGCCCCTGCCCAGGCCAGCGTCGCGCGGCGTCCGCAGCCGGCCACCACACCCAACGCCGCCACCAGCACGCTGCCGCCCAGGTTGGCGATCAGGTGCTGGCCGCTGAGGTGCACCCAGGCCGCGCTGATACAGCGCCAGGGCTCGTGGAGGGCCAGTTCCGGCTGCCAGCGCAAGGCATTGGCCAGCACAGGACCGGTGCCGCCGGCGGCGTCCAAGGCAGCGACCCCCAGCGCGCCGCCGGCGGCCACGGCGCACAGCAGCAACCAGCCTGCGCTGTGCCGCAGACGGCCGGCACCCAGACCGCCCCCGCCTGCGATCAGCCGAACACCGCCTGCCACAGCGCCAGCACCGCAGCCCGCTCGGCCGCCAGGCTGGCGGGGTCGAACTGGGTGGGCCGCTCGTCCAGCCGGGCGGTGTGCTGGGCGCGGCGCAGCTCGCGGTAGGCATTGGCTGCCGCTTCGCCCACACCGGGCGGCAACAGGCCGGCCCGCTCGGCACGCTGCAGCAGCGCGATATTGCCGGCGTTGTCCAGCAACTCGGGGTGCTGCGCGGCCTCGGTCAGCACCAGGGTCTGCACCACGAACTCGGCGTCCATCATGCCGCCCGGGCTGTGCTTGACGTCGTACAAATCGCCCCGGACCGGGCGCGCCGCGCGCACCTTGTCGCGCATCTCAACGACCTCGCGCTTGAGTGCGGTCACGTCGCGCGGTGCCGCCAACACCTGGCGCCGCACGGCATCGAAGCGTGCACCCAAGGCGGCCGAGCCGGCGCAAAAGCGCGCCCGGGTCAGGGCCTGGTGCTCCCAGGTCCAGGCGGTGTTGCTGCCGCGGCCGACCTGGTAGCGCTCGAAGCTGTTGATCGAGCTCACCAGCAGGCCGGCGTTGCCGTTGGGCCGCAGCGCCGTGTCGATGTCGAACAACTCGCCAGCGGCGGTGCGCAGCGTCAGCCAGGTGATGAGCTTGCGCACGAAGTGGCCATAGACCTCTTGCGCCCGGTCCGGGTCAGCCTCGTCAGCGTCGTCGTAGAGGAACACCACGTCCAGGTCGCTGCCGTAGCCCAGTTCCTTGCCGCCCAGCTTGCCGTAGGCGATGACGGCGAAGTTGGGTGTTTCGCGGTGGTGCTGGCGCAGCCGCGGCCAGGCCCATCGCAGGGTGCAGTCGAGTGTGGCGTCGGCCAGCGCCGACAGGTCATCGGCCACCTGCTCGACCGTGATCAGGCCCTCGACATCGCGCACCAGGATGCGGAACACCTCGGCATGGTGGGCATGGCGCAGGGTGTCGAGCAGCGCGTCCTCGTTGTCCTCGCCGGCGCGGGCCCAGGCGTGGTGCCGGTCGTCCAGGTTGGCGATGTAGTCGACGGCGTCGAAACGCTGGTTGAGCTGGCGCTGGTCGGACAACTCATCGATCACGCCGGGGTGGCGCATCAGGTACTGCATCGGCCAGCGCGCCAGGCCCAGCAAGCGCAGCAGCCGGCGCATCACCTCGGGCCGCTCGACCAGCAGCGCCAGGTAGCTGTCGCGCCGCAGCAGGGGCTCCAACCAGTCGATGAAGCGCAGCGCGGCGGCCTCGGTGCAGGTGGCGTCCGCAATGCAGGCCGCCGTGCGTTGCACCAGCTTGCCCAGGCGCAGCTTGCCCTCGTCGCGCAGCGCACACACCCGGGGCTGCCCACGCCAATCGCGCACCCTGGCCGACAAACCGGGCGGCAGGCCGTCGAGCAAACCGTCACTGTCGATCGCCAGCGGCGGTGCGCCGCACTGCTTGCAGCCGTTGCGCGCCCCGCCGTTGGCGGGTGGCGCCTGGCCTTCGTGCAACAGCGCATCGAACTCGGTGGCCACCAGTTCGCGGATCTCGCACAGCCGGTCCAGCAGCGCGCAGGCCGGCGCCGGGCCGCCCCAAGCCGGCCGGTCCCCCTCGGGGGGCGGGCGCTGCAAGGCGTCCTCGGGGCACCCAGATTCTTCGGGTCGGCACACCGCCAGGCCCATCGATTGCGCTATCCAGGCCAGATCGGCGTCATTGGTGGGCAGCAAATGGGTCTGCTGGTCGTCCAGGTACTGGATGCGGTGCTCGACCTGGCGCAAAAAGCCGTAGGCCTCGGCCAGTTTGACGGCGGTGTCGGGCTTCATCAGCCCGCGGGCCGCCAGGCGCTGCAGGCTCTTGAGGGTGGAGCGGGTGCGGATCTCGGGGAACTGGCCACCGCGCACCACCAGCAGCAGTTGCACGATGAACTCGATCTCGCGGATGCCACCGCGGGACAGCTTGACGTCATTGGCCCGCTCGGGCCGGCCGGCGGCGCGGCGCTGGGCCTCGTCGCGAATCTTGCGGTGCAACTGGCGCAGGCCCTCGAAGATGCCGTAGTCCAGGTAGCGCCGGTAGACAAAGGCGCTGACCAGCGAGCGCAAGGGCAGCGCACGGCCCGACACCACCGCCGCGCGCGGCGCCACCACCCGGCTCTTGAGCCAGGCGAACCGTTCCCACTCGCGGCCCTGCACCAAAAAGTATTCTTCCAGCATCGCCAAGCTGACCACCGGCGGGCCCGAGTTGCCGTTGGGCCGCAGCGCCAGGTCGACGCGGAAGACAAAACCATCGTCGGTGCTGTCGCCGATCAGCGCGTAGAGACGTTTGGCCACCGCCGTGAAGTATTCATGTGCGCTGATCTTGAGCGGGCCGGTGGTCTGGCCGTCGTCCTCGTACAGATAGATCAGGTCGATGTCGGACGAGACGTTGAGCTCACGTGCGCCAAGCTTGCCCATGCCGACGATCCAGAAGTCGATCACCTGGCCTTCTGCGTCCAGCGGCGGGCCGAAGCGCAGGTCTTGCTCGGTGCGGGCGGCGGCCAGCGCGGTCTCCAGTGTCACCTCGGCCAGCTTGGTCATCGCGCCGGTGATGCTGGCCAGCGGCGCCGCGCATTCGACGTCCAGCACCGCCAGCCGCTCCAGCACCAGCTGGCGCGTCACCCGCAGGGCCGATGCCAGCGGTCGGCCCTCCTGTTGCAGCCGCTGCACCAAGGCGTTGATGACCCCGCTGTCGGGCAGGCCGGGCGGCAGCAGCGCCAACTCGGCGCCGTAACGCCGGCGGATGCGCTGGACGAAGCGGCTGTGCTCGGCCCGGGCCGGCGACCTGGAAGACGCCGCTGGCGGCGCAGGTTGCAGCGCAGGTTGTGCGGCGGGCGGCGGGACGGACGGCAGGGCGGGATGCATGGCGGGGTGACTGTCGGCCGGGGGCGGTGTGCTAGATTGAAGTGCAGCGCACAACGCTGGCCCGGCAGCACGTCAGCAGGCCTTGCCGGCACCGGCTGCAGCCAGCGCCGGCCGCCACCGCCCATCCCTTATCAGCGCCTGTCGCTGCCTGCCGGTGTTTGCTCCTCATCCATGTCCCTCTTGTCGTTTGTCGCTGCTGCGCGCCACCCGGTCTGGTGGGGTGGACGCCGGGGTTGGGGCGTGATGCTCAGGCGGGTCGTGCGCTGGGGTTTGGGCGCTTTGCTGCTGGCCTGGACCGCTGCGCTGGTGGCGTGGCTGTCCTTGCAGTGGCTGATTCTGCCCCGGTTGGACGATTGGCGCCCGACCATCGAGGCGCAGGCCAGCCGCGCGCTGGGGCATCCGGTGCAGATCGGCCAGATCGCCGTGCACAGCACGGGCTGGGTGCCGGCGTTTGTGCTGCGCGACGTGGTGCTGCGCGACGCCCGCGGCCGCGAGGCGCTGCGCCTGCCGCAGGTTTCGGCCGCGCTGTCGGTGCCGTCGCTGCTGGCGTTTCGCCTGCGCTTCGAGCAACTGCTGATCGAGGACGCGCGGCTGGATATTCGGCGCGATGCGGCCGGACGCTTGCATGTGGCCGGGCTGGATGTCGAAGCCACCGACGCGGCGCTGGACGGTGACGCGTCGGCCGACTGGCTGTTCGAGCAGCACGAGATCGTGGTGCGCGGCGGTGTGCTGCGCTGGGTGGACGAGCAGCGCGCGGCACCGCCACTGCGGGTCACCGACGTGCTGCTGGTGCTGCGCAACCAGGGCCGGCGCCACGCCTTGCGGCTGGACGCCACGCCGCCACCGGATTGGGGCCAGCGCTTCTCGGTACGTGCGCTGGCGCGTGCGCCCCTGCTAGGCCGCGCCGGTGACTGGCAGCGCTGGACGGGCACGCTGTTTGCCGACCTGCCGCGCGCCGACGTGGCGCAGCTGCGCCGCCATGTCACGCTGCCGGTGGACCTGCAGCAAGGCGAGGCCGCGCTGCGCGCCTGGATCGATTGGGACCAAGGCCTGCCGCGCACGCTGACCCTGGACGCCGCACTGCGCGACGTGTCGGTGCGCCTGGCGCCGGACCTGGAGCCGCTGGCGTTTGAGCGCTTCAACGCCCGCTTTGTCGCCGAGCGCTCGGCCACGGGTGTCAAGCTGGCCGTGGACGGCCTGCAATTTGCGGTGGCGGCCGGCCCGTCCTGGGCCACCAGCCAGCTGGCGGTGAGCTGGCGCCAGGCCCAGGCCATGACGTTGGCAGCGGTGGGCACCCGCCAACCGGTGACCGGCGGCGAGTTCAGCGCCGACCGGCTCGACCTGGCCACGCTGGCCGATTTGGGCGAGCGCTTGCCCGTGGGCAGCGGCCTGCGCAGCCTGTTGCGCGAGCTCAACCCCGATGGCACGGTGCAGCCGGTGCAAGGGCGCTGGGATGGCCCGCTGGACGCACCTAGCCACTACCAGGTCAACGCCAGCGTGCGGGGCCTGGCGATTGCCGCCGCACCCTCGCCCGAGCCCGGCGGCATCGGCCGGCCCGGCTGGCGCGGCGCCGACCTGGAGATCACGGCCGACCAGTCGGGCGGGCAGGCCGAGCTCAAGCTCAGCGACGGCGCGCTGGATTTGCCGGGTGTCTTCGAGCAGGCCAGCGTGCCGCTGGCGCACTTGTCCACCCAGCTGAAGTGGCGCATCGAGCCGGCCCGCCCGGCCACAGGCGGCGAGTCGGCACCGGGCATCGAGCTGCAGGTGGTCAACGCCCGCTTCGACAACGACGACGCACGCGGCGCGCTCAACGCCACCTGGCACAGCGGCGCCGGCAGCGGCTTTGGCAAGGGCGGCCGGCTGCCCGGTGTGCTGGAGCTGAGCGGCAGCCTGTCCGAGGGCCGGGCGACCCAGGTGGCGCGTTACCTGCCGCTGGGCATCGGTGCCGAGACCCGAAAGTGGGTACGCCAGGCGGTGCAGGCGGGTGAGTTGCGCGACGTCAGCTACCGCGTCAAGGGCGACCTGTGGGACTTTCCGTACGTCAACCGGCGCGACGGTGAGTTCCGCATCGCCGGCAAGGTGCAGGACGTGACGTTGGCGCCGGTGCCCGGCGCGCCCGAGGTCGCGGTCGCTGCGGCGGGCACAGCGGCCCGCGGCAGCGCCTGGCCGGCCTTCACGGCCGTCAGCGGCGAGCTGGTGTTCGAGCGCGACGCGATGCAGTTCCAGGCCGCGCGCGGCCGGCTCTGGGGAGTCGATTTGGCGGAGGTGCAGGGCCGCATCCGCGAGCTGTCGGACCATGCGCTGCTGGAGATCGAGGGCCAGGCCCGCGGCCCGCTGTCCGACCTGCTGCGCTACGTCAACACCACGCCGGTGGGCGGCTGGTCCGGCGACACCCTGGCCCAGGCCAGCGCCAGCGGCCCGGCCGAGCTGAAGCTGGCGCTGAACATCCCGCTGGCCCGCACGACGGATACCCAGGTCAAGGCCAGCGTTCAGCTGCTGGGCAACGACCTGCGCTTGCGGCCCGACCTGCCCCCGCTGCCCAATGCCCGCGGCCGGATCGAGGTCACCCAGAAGGGCGTGCAGGTCAGCGCGCTGCGCAGCCAGCTGGCGGGCGGCGAGCTGCAGATCGACGGCGGCACACAGCCCGACGGCAGCCAGCGCTTCACGCTGGCCGGCAACGCCAGCGCCGACGGCCTGCGCCGCTTGCTGGATGCCGGCAGCGCCGCGCGTTGGGCCCAGCGGCTGCAGGGCCAGGCGGCCTACCGCGCGCAGGTCAGCCTGCACCACGGCCAGACCGAATGGCAGCTGGCCAGCAACCTCGTCGGCATGGCCATCGACCTGCCGGCACCTTTGCGCAAGGCCGCTGACGGCAGCCTGGCGCTGCGGGTGGGCAGCACCTGGCAGGCTGAGCCGCGAGGAGCGGGGGCCGCAGAGCCTGGCCCGTCGATCACCGCCGCGGCAGGTCCTCAGAACAGCGGCGCACCCTCACGCGAGTGGTTGCGGCTGGAGCTGGGCCCACTGCAGGCCAGCGTCGTGCTGGACCGCAGCCAGCCCGAGCTGCGGGTGGCGCGCAGCGCGCTGGCCTACAACAGCCCGCTGCCGGACCCGGTGGCCGGTGGCCGCGCGGTGCTGACGTTGCCGCGGCTGGACCTCGATGCCTGGCAGGCGGTGTTGTGGCCAACGCCATCGCCGTCGCCGTCGCCATCACCATCGTCGGGCGCGGCCAGCGCCGCCGCCGGCACCACCGGCACCACCAGCCCAGCTTCGGCCGTTGCCGGCGCCCGGCCCGGCCCGGCGATCGACAGCACCTGGCTGCCCCGCAGCGTGCAGCTCAAGACCGCCGAACTGCTGGCCGGTGGACGGCGCCTGAGCAGTGTCAGCCTGGACCTGCAGCGCCTGGGCGCGTCGGGCTTAAACGGTGCCGGCGCTGCCAGCGGTGCAGCGACCGCGCCGGGCGAGGCGGGCTGGCGGGTGCAAGGCACGGCCGACCAGACCGCCGGCAGCGTCGAATACCTGGAGCCCCGCACCGCCAACAGCGCCGGTCGCATCAAGGCCCGGCTGTCACGCCTGTCGCTGCCCCCGGCCGAGGCCGACGCCGTGCCCGACTCGGTCGCCGGCCTGCTGGAGCAGGCGCCTGTCAGCGTGCCCGCGCTGGACATCGAGATCGACGACTTCGAGTTGCGCGGCCACAAGCTGGGCCGGCTGGCGGTGCAGGCGGTCAACCGTGCGCCGGCCGAGGCCGGTGGACGCAGCGAATGGCGGCTGACCCGATTGCAACTGGCCAACCCCGACGCCCGGCTGACGGCCACCGGCCGCTGGCAGGCCGGCGCGGCGCGGCGCCAGATGGCGCTGGACTTCACGCTCGACATCGTCAACGGCGGTGCGCTGCTGCAGCGTTTTGGCCTGGGGGCTGTGCTCAAGGGCGCGCGCGGCCAGATGAAGGGCACGCTGGGCTGGGACGGTTCGCCGCTGGGTTTTGATCTGCCGTCGCTGGGCGGCAGGCTGGGCCTGGCGCTGGAGGGTGGCCAGTTCCTGAAGGTGGACGCTGGCGCGGCGCGGCTGCTGGGGGTGCTCAGCCTGCAGGCGCTGCCACGCCGCCTGCTGCTGGACTTCCGCGACGTGTTCCAGGAGGGTTTTGCCTTCGACAACATCACCGGCGACCTGCGCATCAGCCGCGGTGTGGCCAGCACCGACAACCTGCGGCTGCGCGGCGTGCAGGCCGTGGTGCTGATGGACGGCAGCGCCGACATCGCCCGCGAGACCCAGGACCTGCAGGTGGTGGTGCTGCCCGAGCTCAACACCGCCAGCGCGTCGCTGGCCTATGCGGCGATCAACCCGGCCATTGCGCTGGG
>JBBRZR010000202.1:0-8564 GCA_038236495.1 Burkholderiales bacterium | reverse complement strand
GCATAGACCAGGCCGGCGGCCATCTTGAACTTGGTGGCGGCGCGCGCCATCTCGCGCTGCCGGCCCATCGCGGCGTTGAAGCCCGCCTCGTCCACCGTGACACCGCGCTCGCGGCAGACATCACCCGTCAGGTCCACCGGGAAGCCGAAGGTGTCGTGCAGCTTGAAGGCGGTATCGCCGTCGATCACCTTGGCGCCTGCGGCGTCCATGTTGGCCAGGGCCGCTTCCAGGATCTCCATGCCGTGGTGGATCGTCAGAAAGAAGCGCTCCTCCTCGGTCTTGAGCACCTCGGTGACGCGCGCGGCAGCGCGGTGCAGCTCGGGGTAGGCCTCGCCCATCTCGGCGTCCAGCGCGGCCACCAGCTTGTGGAAAAACGGCTTGCGTGCGCCCAGCTTGTAGCCGTGGCGGATGGCGCGGCGGGCAATGCGGCGCAGCACGTAGCCGCGGCCCTCGTTGCCGGGATTGACGCCGTCGGCAACCGTAAAGGCGCAGGCGCGGATATGGTCGGCGATGACCTTGAGCGACGGCGAATCCTTGTCGCAGCCACCGGTTTCGGGCGACGCGGCCAGGCCACCGGCGGCATCCACTGCCACCTTGGCCGCAGCCAGCAGGCTGACAAACAGGTCGATCTCGTAGTTGCTGTGCACATGCTGCAGCACGGCGGTCAGGCGCTCCAGCCCCATGCCGGTGTCCACGCTGGGCTTGGGCAACGGGTGCATCACGCCGTCCTCGGTCCGGTTGAACTGCATGAAGACGTTGTTCCAGATCTCGATGTAACGGTCGCCGTCCTCGCCGGGCGAGCCCGGTGGACCGCCGGGAACTGAAGGTCCGTGGTCGAAGAAGATCTCGGTGCAAGGGCCGCAGGGGCCGGTGTCGCCCATCATCCAGAAGTTGTCGGACAAGAAACGGCCGCCCTTGTTGTCGCCAATGCGCACGATGCGCTCAGCCGGCACGCCCACTTGCTTGTTCCAGATCTCGTAGGCCTCGTTGTCCTCGGCATACACCGTGACCCAGAGCTTGTCGGCCGGCAGCTTGAAGTGCACGGTCAGCAACTCCCAGGCGAAGCCGATGGCTTCTTTCTTGAAGTAGTCGCCAAAGCTGAAGTTGCCCAGCATCTCGAAGAAAGTGTGGTGGCGTGCGGTGTAGCCGACGTTGTCCAGGTCGTTGTGCTTGCCGCCGGCCCGGATGCACTTCTGGCTGGTGGTCGCGCGCGCATACGGCCGCTTGTCGAAGCCCAGGAACACGTCCTTGAACTGGTTCATGCCGGCGTTGGTGAACAGCAAGGTCGGGTCGTCGCCCGGGATCACCGGTGACGAGGCCACGATGGTGTGGCCCTTGGACTCGAAGTACTTGAGGAAGGTGGAGCGGATTTCAGCGGCTTTCATCGGCGGGCCTCGGTGGGTCTGTTGTGCGGATTCAGGTAAATCGGGACGCCGATGCGGCGTGCGGCATCGGCCAGTTGTTTGTCTTTGGTGGCCAGCGGCAGGCGTTGCGCCAGGGCGGTGTCCAGGTAGCAGGCGTCGTAGGCGGTCAGGCCCCAGTCGGTGGCGCGCTGGGTCCAGTGGCGGGCGTTGCCCTGCAGCGGCAGCTCGTGCAGGCCCACCGCGTCCAGCCGCTGCCAGCTCTCGTCGAGCGCGTCCTGGCTGATGCGGCCGGCGCGCAGCGCCCTCGACAGGATGTTGCCCATCTCCAGGTGCCACAGTGCCGGCACGAGTGCACGGGCATCGGCCAATGAATGCCAGACGCTGAGCGAATACGGGTCTTGCTCGTCCTCGAAAAACGCCCCCAGCGCCACCGAGCTGTCGAGCACAAAAGCGGGCGGCGGCGCACTGCTCACCGCCGGCCCTCGTCACGCAAGGCTTTCCAGTCCAGCCCCAGCGTGCGGCCACGCGCGGCGTCCAGCAAGGCGCGCACAGCCGCCTGCCGGCCTGCCACATCGGAGGACGCGGCATTCACCGGCACCAGCTTGGCCACCGGCTTGTTGTGGCGGGTGATGATCACCTCCTCACCCCGCTCGGCCCTGGCAATCAACTCGGACAAATGGGTCTTGGCTTCGAACAGGCCTATGGATTCCACGGCGCGCCCCGGTATTGGTTGAATCAACCAGATTCTAGTCTAAGGGTCTTGCGCTGGCTGGGCGGCATGCACGCGGCCAGGCCTTGTCGTGAAACCCCGGCCAATCAAGCCCTGTCGTCAAGGCGGCAGCCCCGGCCGCCCTGAACTTGTTATCGTGCGCGCTTGCTTGTTGACAAGGACACCCAATGGCCCGCCACGCACAATTTTCCTGGGAAGACCCGCTACAACTCGAAACCCAGCTCAGCGACGACGAACGCGCAGTACGCGACGCCGCCCATGCCTACTGCCAGGAGCGCCTGGCGCCCCGGGTGCTGGAGGCCTTCCGTCACGAAAAGACAGACCGCGCCATCTTCAACGAGATGGGCGAGCTTGGACTGCTCGGTACCAGCATCCCCGAGACCTACGGTGGCGCCGGCCTGAACTATGTGTGCTACGGCCTGGTGGCGCGCGAGGTCGAGCGGGTCGACTCGGGCTACCGGTCGATGATGAGCGTGCAGTCCTCGCTGGTGATGTTGCCGATCTTCGAGTTCGGCACCGAGGGCCAGCGCCAGAAGTACCTGCCCAAGCTGGCCAGCGGCGCATGGGTCGGCTGCTTTGGCCTGACCGAACCCAACCACGGCTCGGACCCGGGCAGCATGGTGACCCGTGCCAAAAAGGTGGCGGGCGGCTACAGCCTGTCGGGTGCCAAGATGTGGATCAGCAACTCGCCGATCGCCGATGTTTTTGTGGTCTGGGCCAAGGACGACGAGGGCGCGATCCGGGGCTTCATCCTGAACAAGGGCGCCAAGGGCCTGAGCGCACCGACGATCCACAGCAAGGTGGGTCTGCGCGCCTCGATCACCGGCGAGATCGTGATGGACGGTGTGTTCTGCCCCGAGGAGGACGCCTTCCCCGAGGTGCGCGGCCTCAAAGGCCCGTTCACCTGCCTGAACAGCGCCCGCTACGGCATCGCCTGGGGCGCGCTGGGCGCGGCCGAAGACTGTTTTCACCGTGCCCGCCAGTACGTGATGGACCGCCAGCAGTTTGGCCGGCCATTGGCGGCCAACCAGCTGATCCAGAAAAAGCTGGCCGACATGATGACCGAGATCACGTTGGGCCTGCAGGGCTGTCTGCAGCTGGGCCGGATGAAGGATGCCGGCACGGCGTCGGTCGAGATCACCAGCATCATGAAGCGCAACAGCTGCGGCAAGGCGCTGGACATTGCCCGGCAGGCCCGCGACATGCTGGGTGGCAACGGCATCTCGGACGAATACGGCGTGATCCGCCACATGGTCAACCTGGAGGTGGTCAACACCTATGAAGGCACCCATGATGTGCATGCGCTGATTCTTGGCCGGGCGATCACCGGCATCCCGGCATTTTCCTGACCTCGGCATGAGCTCACCCCAACTGCTGGCGGGCGTCCGTGTCCTCGACCTGTCCCGGGTGCTGGCCGGCCCCTGGTCCAGCCAGATCCTGGCCGACTACGGCGCCGACGTGATCAAGGTCGAGCGGCCCGAGGTCGGTGACGACACCCGCACCTGGGGCCCGCCGTGGTGGGGTGATGCGGCCGACCGCATGTCGGCGTATTACCTCAGCACCAACCGCGGCAAGCGCTCGATCGCGATCGACATCGCCACGCCCGAGGGCGTAGCGTTGGTGCGCCAGCTGGCGGCCGAGGCCGATGTGCTGCTGGAGAACTACAAGGTCGGGCAACTCGCCAAGTACGGCCTGGACTACGCCAGCCTGTCGGCGCTGAACCCCCGTCTGGTCTACTGCTCGGTCACCGGCTACGGCCAGACCGGGCCGATGGCGGGGGCGGCGGGTTATGACTTTGCGATCCAGGCCACCGGCGGCCTGATGAGCGTGACCGGCGAAAAAGACGGCACGCCCGGCAGCCAGCCGCAAAAAGTGGGCGTGGCGGTGGCCGACCTGTTCACCGGCCTGTACGCCACCACCGCGATCCTGGCCACGCTGATCGAGCGCGGCCGCACCGGGCGGGGCCGGCATATCGACGCCGCGCTGCTGGACGTGCAGGTGGCCATGCTGGCGAATCAGGCCAGCAACTACCTGGTCGGCGGGCTGGTGCCCAAGCGCATGGGCAACGCCCACATGAACGTGGTGCCCTACCAGGTGTTTGCCACCCAGGACGGCCACATCGTGCTGGCGGTGGGCAACGACGGCCAGTTCGCGCGTTTTTGCGAGTTGGCGGGTGATGCGGCGCTGGCGCAGGACGAGCGCTACCTGACGAATGCCGGCCGCATCACCCACCGCGACACGCTGATCCCTGTGCTGGCCAGCTGGATGCTGCAGCGCTCGACGCAAGACTGGATCGACCTGCTGGAGCCCAACGCCGTGCCCTGCGCGCCGATCCTGACCTTGCCAGGCGTGTTCAAGCATCCGCAGGTGGTGGCGCGGGGTGTGCTCTCACCCATGGACGTGGGCGCTGACCGGCCGATGCCGCTGGTGGCCAACCCGATGCGCTTTGACGGCCAGCGCGCCATCGCCGACCAGCCGCCACCGGGGCTGGACGCACAAGGCGATGCCATCCGCGCCGCGCTGGCACAGCAGGCCGGCTGGCCGGGCCGCAAACCCGGCAACCCACCGGGCTGACAAGTACCGCGACTGCGCCGCCATAAGGCGCCGATCGGGCGCGATGGCACTGGCGCGATCAGCGCGTCATCAGTCGCCGCGCCGCATAGCTGACACCGTCCACCAACGCCACCAGCGCCAGCATCGCCAGCAGCACGGTGGCGGTCTTGGCCATGTGGAACAAACCCATGTGGAAAGCCAGCAACTGGCCCAGTCCACCCGCGCCCACCACGCCCAGCACGGCGGCGGCGCGGATGTTGTTCTCCCAGCGGTACAGCGAATAGCTCATCAGCTGCGGCAGCACCTGCGGCAGCGTGGCGTAACACAGCACGCGCAGGCCGCCCACGCCCTGCGCGTGCAAGGCCTGGGCCGGGCCGGGCGGCGCGTTTTCCAAGGCCTCGGCAAACAGCCGGCCCAACACGCCACTGGTGTGCAGTGCCAACGCCAGCGTGCCCGCCATCGGCCCCAGGCCGGCCGAGACCAGCAGCAGCGCGGCCCAGACCAGCTCAGGCACCGCACGCAGCACGTTGAACAGCCAGCGCACCATACTGCGCAGCGCACGCTGCACCAGCATGCCGGCTGCCTGCCCTGGCGCCGGCCGGGCGCTGGCCGGCACCGCCAGCAGCAGGCCGGCGCAGGCCGCCAACAGCGTGCCCAGCACCGACATCGCCAGGGTCTCCAACGTGCCCGCCAGCACCTTGCGCAAAAACGGCGCGCTCAGGTCGGGTGGCACAAACTCCGCCAGGAAGCGGCCCATGCTGCGCAGCGCATCCAGCGACAGGAACTGCGACCACTGCAGGTCCAGCGAGCCAAAGCTGGCGATCACCAGCAGCGCCAGGCCCAGCAAAAATACCGTGGTCTTGCGACGGGTGGTAGGTGGCCGAGGCGGCGGCCGGCCGGCGCCGGGCGCAAACCCCGGCACCGTGGCGGCCCCGGATGGCGGCGCTGCCGACGCGACCGCCGGGGCTGCGGGCGCAAGAGGCTCGGCAGTGGCCATCCGGCTCATCCCAGCGCCCGGCGCAGGCCGGCACTGCAGCGGTCGGCCAGCGCCACCAGGGCCACAAACACCGCCAGCATCGTGACCACCTCACCACCGTTGAACATCTTCATCGCACTGTCGAGTTGCTGGCCCAGCCCACCGGCGCCGACAAAGCCCAGCACCACCGACGAACGGATCGCGCACTCCCAGCGGTAGACGGTGTACGACGCCAGCTCGGCCGCGTTTTGCGGCAGCAAGGCGTAGCCAAAGGCCTGCAGCCGGCTGCTGCCGTTGCGCAGCAAGGCCTCGGTCGGCGCGGTCTCGCCGCTCTCCAGGATCTCGCCGTAAACCTTGCCCAGCATGCCGCCGTAGGTCAGGGCAATCGCCAGCACGCCGGCCGTCGGGCCCAACCCGACCACCCGCACAAAGACCAGCGCCCAGACCAGCTCAGGGATGCTGCGCAGCACGATCAGCAGCCATTTCAGCGCTTGGCGCAGCCAGAACGGGCCGCGCGCCATGCGGCCCGACAGCGCGGACACCGACAGCACCCGGGTGGTCAGCAAGGTCAGCGGCAGCGCCAGCAGCAGGGCCAGCGTGATGCCGGCGGTGGCCATGGCCACGGTGCGCCAGGTCTCTCGCGCCACCATCGCCAGAAAGTCGGCGCCATGCGCCGGCGGGAAAAAGCTGGCCAGAAAGCTGCCGCCCGAGCGCAGGCTGTCCGGCGCCAACAGGATCCAGGGCCTGAACTCGGTGGTCACCATCAACGGCCAGAGCAGCACCAGCGCGGCGGTGGTCCAGAACAGGCGACCCAGCCAGGCCGGGTCGTGTGACGGCGGCTGGCGGGCTGCCGCCATCACCAACCCGGTCCGCGGGCTCAGCGGCACTGCATCGCCACCCGAGGGCCGGGCGACACGGTGGCCCTCTCAGGCTCGTCGGCCGGCACCGGCGCGGCACCGTGCAGCTCCTGCTCATGCTGGGCATACAACCGGGCCAGCAAATCGGGCGTGACCTGGGCCGCTGGCAGATCAAAGGCCAGCGCACCATCGCGCAGGCCGACGATGCGCGGAAAGTGCGTCAGCGCCATGTCCACCTGGTGCAGCGTGGCCACCAGCGTGATGCCGCGCTCGGCCGCAGCGCCCACCAGCGTGTCGATGGCCTGGCGCGCACGGGCAGGGTCCAGCGCCGACAGCGGCTCGTCGATCAGCCACAGCCTGGCCGGTGCCAGCAGCGCACGCGCCAGGCCGACGCGCTGACGCTCACCGCCAGACAAGCGGTCCACCCGGTCGAACAGCTTGTCGCCCAGATCGAAGCGCTGCAGCGCGGCAAACGCACCGCGCAGGTCGGTCGGGTAGACCAGCGAGCGCAGGCTGGCCCAGAGCCCCATCGCCGGCAAGGCGCCCGCCAGCACGGCCGTGACGACACGCTGACGCGGCGGCAAAGGTGGCACCTGCGGCGCCAAAAACAATCGGCCGCGCAGGCGCTGCAGCGCCCGGCGTGGCAAGGCCCAGGGCGCGGCGCCGTCCAACGTCAGCCGGCCAGCGTCAGGCGGCAGCGCGCAGGCCAGCACCTGCAGCAGGCTGGTCTTGCCGGCACCGGACGGGCCGATCACCGCCACCTGCTCACCGGGCGCCACCGCCAAATCCAGACGCTGCAAGGCAGCCGCTGCGCCCGGCCGTGCCGCCGGATGGCGCGCGGTCACCCCATGCAAATCGATCTTCACCCCAGCCACCCGATCAGCAATCCAGCGTGTCGGTCAGCGCGCTCAGAGCAGGCCGGCACTGCGGGCCGCTGTCTCAATGCCTTTGTAGTTCTCGGCCTTGGTCGGCACAAAGCGGGTGGCGCGCTGCAGGTCCAGCACCTCTTTGCCCTCAGCGGTGTCGCGGCTCAAGGCCAAAAACGCAGCGGTCAGCTTCTCGCGCAGCGCAGCGGGCATGTCGGCATGCACTGTCCAGTTGTAATCAAAATACGGCGGGGTGGTGAAGAAGACATGCACCTTGCTGGTGTCCACCTTCTTGTCGGCGACAAACTTGTCCCAGACCGAGATGTTGAGCGCACCCGCCACCACCTTGCCCGACGCCACCGCCGCGATGGTCGCGTCATGCGCGCCGCTGTAAGCCACGCGTTTCAGGTCCTTGTCGGGGTCCACACCGGCCTGCAGCAAAAAGCTGCGGGGCATCAAATGGCCCGAGGTGGAGCTTTGCGAGCCGAAGCTCAGGTCACGTCCCTTCAGGTCGGTCAGCTTGGTGATGCTCGGGTCGCTGGTGATGAAGACAGAGCGGAAGCGCTCGTCCTCCTCGCGCTGCACCAGCGGGATCACCCGTCCGCCCGAGCGCACGTTGGCCTGCACAAAGGTGAAGCCGCCGAACCAGGCCAGGTCGATCTTCTTGTTGACCAGGGTCTCGACCGCTGCGGCGTAGTCGGTGACCGGGGTGAATTCAACCTTCATGCCCAGCTTGGACTCCAGGTACTTGACCAGTGGCGCGGACTTGCGCGCCAGCTCGGTGGGCGACTCGTCAGGGATCGCGGTGATGCGGAACACGGCCTGCGCCTGCGACAACACGGCAAAACTCAGCAAGGCACCGGCCAGCGCGGCTTTGAGCAAACGGACAGGGGACAAAACGGGGGACAGGCTCGACATCGAAGGCACTCCAGCAGGGAAGACGGCGCGTTGCGGGGAACCCGCAAACCACACATCCACCTATTTGAACCGATGCAGCATGGCATTGCCCGAACGGGGCCGGCGCGCTGAATTGGCGCGCCGGGTTGACGCGCTGGGGCGACGCGCTGGGACGACGCATCGGGCCGGCGCGCACGGCTCTAGCGTGCGCAGCTGCGAAAGCCCGCAAAGATGTCGTTGCGCCCGGGCATGAAGAAGTTGCGGTAGTGCAGATGGTGCAAACGCGGCTGGGTGCCAAACGACGCGCCGCGCAACACCCGG
>JBBRZR010000201.1:0-8586 GCA_038236495.1 Burkholderiales bacterium | reverse complement strand
GCCCGGCTTGCGGCCGGTCTGTTTCTCGACCTGCACGGCCAGCGCATCGACCTGGCGCTTGACGACCGAGCCGGGAACGACCTTGCTCTCGACCATCAGCTGCAGCAGCCACTGGCCGGCGATGGCCTCGATCAACACGCCATGCGCCTCGCCCCGGGGCGAAACCCACCCCAGCGAGCGCTGCTGGGTGGCGCCGCACTCGGCAAACGGCGCCTTGGCCAGGCCTTCTTCGATCTGCGCCACAGTGGCCGACCAATCCGGCGCCAAGCGGTACAGCATCAGGTTCTTGAACATGCGTGGCCTTTGGTGGCGGGCGGCGCTGGGACGCCCGCAAAAAGGCGCGATTGTGCCTGTTGGCGCTGCCGCGCCTGCCGGGTCCGCCATCCGGCGTCTGGCGGCGGCCGGCGCTGGCGTCGCGGCCAGATCGGGGCTGCGCTGCTAGTGATAGGCCGTCGCCGTCGTACTCCCAGCAGCCATGTAGATGTGTGCAAACACCGCGCCGGCCTTCAAGTTGATCTCCTCGGCGTCGTAAGCGTCGTCCGGCAGGTTGGCAAACAGGTGCTTGATGATCTCGGCCTTTACCTGGGCCTGAGCCGTGGCCTTTTCCCGCCAGTGGTCGATCTGCAGCTTGCCGCTGGCCAGCGTGTTCAGCAGGTCTTTGGCCACCTTCTTGATCTTCTCGCGGTCACCTTGGGTCAGTGAATCCTTCTGCAGCAGGTCAAACACCGCCAGCTGCGCTTCGCTGTCCAGCCCCTCGCGCAGGTAGCGCTTTTCTTCGTCGTTGAGCTTGTCGTTCAGCGTGAACAGGTCGTCCATCACCTTCTGAACCTCGGCCGCGTCCTTGTCGCGGTTGTATTCAGCGACGATCTCCTGATAGCGCTGATACAGGTCCACCCGGGTCGGGTTGGCAGCCACCATCGCGGCCAGGCGCTGCGCCAGTTTTTCTTGCAGGTTCAGCAGCACAACGTTTTTGTGCGGTGTCGCCTCAAACTCGGCCCGCAGGCGGGCGAAGTCGATCTTGGACAGGTCATAGCGCGGCGGGATCGATTGTTTGACGCCTTGCGCTGCCGGCAGGCCATCGGTGGTCAACACCGTGTCCACCACGTCATACAGCGACTGCAGCAGGGCGCTCACATCCGGGCTGGTGCGGGCCTCCTGCAGCTTGTTGTAGATGGCCGAGATGGCGCCTTCTTCGGCGTCATGGTTGAACAGGCCCGGGTTGGGGAACAGCGCCCTGTAGCCCGCGTGGATGTCGTCCACCAACACCTCGTAGGTCTTGCGCCGCTCGTTGCTGGCACTGAGCAGATTGACCGCACCCAGCAACAGCCCTTGCTTGGCAAACCCCTTGGCGGCGATCACCGCGTCCAGGTCGGCGCCCAGCCCGGCCAGGTAGTCGCGGGCCTGGCGCAGGCTGTCGGCGTACTCGGCCAGCGCCACGGTGTCATCACGCACCGCATCGTCTTCGCTCTCGCCCTTGTCGGTGCCGGCGCGGTCGCCGTGGGCAAAGGTGGCCAGTGCCTTGCGCAGGCTCTTGAGCATGCCGTTGTAGTCAATCACCAGCCCATGCTTCTTGCCGCCGCCCACCCGGTTGACCCGGGCAATCGCCTGCATCAGTGTGTGGCCCCGCATCGGTTTGTCCAGGTACAGGGTTGCCAGACACTTCACGTCAAACCCGGTCAGCCACATGGCGCAGACGATCGCCACGCGGAACGGGTTCTCGGCCTTCTTGAACTCTTGCTCCAGGTTGCGCTTGACCAGCTTCTCGCGGTGCGGCTTGATGTCCAGCGGCTCGTCGCGGTGGTTCTTCCACTTGGCAAAGTCGGCCACCTCGCCTTGCTCCTGGGACACCACCACACAGATTTCGGTGGCCTGCATCCAGGCCACATGCGCCCGCCGGGTCTTCAGTAAGTCGGACGGCGCCTTGCCCTTGCTGGCGATCAAGGTCTCTTCGGCCGTGACCTGCGCATCCAGCTCGGCCGCCCTGGCCCGCCACTTGTCGGCGATCAGGTCAAACATCCGCACGCAGGTGATCTTGTCCAGGCACACCAGCAAAGCCTTGCTGCTGCCATTGGCCACCACCTGCCAGCGCTGGTGGTAGTGCGCCACAAAGTCGGCCGCCACCTTGTCCAGCCGGGTCGGTGCGGTCAGGATGGGGTACTCGCTGGCCAGCGCGCGGTAGAGCTTGTCCTCCTTCTCGTCGGTCCACGGGTCATCGGCTGGCGCCGCCAGCCTGGCGGCTTCGATGTGCTGCACGATGCGTTCGCTGACGGTGGGGTCGACGATCTTCAGCTTCTCGCCCCGGTTCTCGTAGAACAGCGGCAAGGTGGCGCCATCGGCCACCGCGCGCTTGAAGTCGTAAATCGAGACGTAGTCGCCAAACACCTGGCGGGTGAGTTGCTTCTCGCTGTCGTCGATCAGCGGCGTGCCGCTGAAGCCCAAAAACTTGGCCCGTGGCAGCCCCTTGCGCATGTTCACCGCCAGCCGCCCGTACTGGGTGCGGTGCGCCTCGTCGGACAGCACGATGATGTCCGTACGGTCTGAATAAGCCTCGGTCACCCGCTCGCGGTACTTTTGCACCAAGCCAAACACATAGCTGCGGTTCTGGTCGCGCAGCATGCGGCGCAGGGCTTCGCTGTTCTTGGCCTGGTCGGTTTTGCTGTTGGCCCGGCCGGTGTGGGTGTAAGTGCCCGAGATCTGGTCATCCAGCTCGGCCCGGTCCGTCACCACCACAAAGGTGTAGGCGGACGAAATCTTGCGCCGGATCTTCTCGGTCAAGAACACCATCGAGTACGACTTGCCCGAGCCCTGCGTGTGCCAAAACACGCCCAGCTGCCCGGCAGCCACCTCGGCCTTGACCTTGGGGTCACTTGACGTGAGGCGCGCGATCACGCGGTTGACGCCCAGAAACTGGTGGTTGCGGGCGACGATCTTCTGGGTGCTGCCCTCGCTGTTGTCGAACAGCACAAAGTTCTCGACGATGTCGAGCAAATGGCGCTTGTCCAGCATGCCGGCCAGCAGCAGCGGCAACAAGGGTTGCTCGGGCTTGGGCTCGGCATCGTCCTCGTCCAGGCGCTTCCAGCGGTAGAAGTGGTCTTTGGTGGAGGTGATCGAGCCAAATTGCGCGTCGTGGCCGTTGGAGATCACCACCAGCGCGTTCCAGTGGAACAGCTGCGGGATGGTGTCCAGATAGTCCGCATAGTTTTGCTTGTAGGCGCTGTCCACATGCACTTCAAAGCGCTTGAGCTCAACAAACACCAGCGGCAGGCCGTTGACAAAGCCGATCAAATCAGGCCGGCGCAGCCACAGGCGGCCACGCACCCACAGCTCACGCACCGCCAGGTAGCGGTTCTGCTCGGGCCGGTCAAAATCGATCAGCCGCAAGCGGCGCTCAATCAGCTTGCCCGCCGCATCCCGCACCTTGACCAGCACGCCATCGCGCAGCAGCCGGTATTTGTCCTGGTTCATCTGCACCAGGCTTTTGGTGTTGTCGTCCTGCACCACCGCAGCCAGGGCCTGGCTGTAGGCCGCATCCGGCAAGCCCGGGTTCAGCCGGCGCAGGGCGGCCAGCAAATCGCGGGTCAGCACCACTTGGCTGTCGGCGGTTCGGCCCAGCAGGCTGTCGGGGCCCAGGGGCTTGCCCGCGCCCTCGTCCTGCGCCATCACGCTGTGCCAGCCCAGCTGCTGGGCCAGAAACTCAGCCGTCGGTGCCTGGATCAGCGTGTCCTCTGAATACTCGTCTTTGCCCACCGGCGCCCCCTGCTCTTGTGGTCTTCGTCCAAGATCAAATTTCCGCGCCTTGTCAAGGCTTTTGCCCAACGCTAAAATCAGTCGCAAATGGGTTGCGACTACGCGGCCGGCGCTGGGCTCCTGGTACTACAGGGGCCCTTCTGCTTTCTGGGTGTTGCACGCGGCCCCTCACGGAAACACCTTCAGCCCAGCGCCCCCCTTGCGGCCCCAGGCGTCGCAGTAGAACTTGCCGTCCAGCACCTGCGCCGCACGGTTGGCTTGTTCAGGGCGCAAGACTGACAGGCCTATCGGCCGCGCCGTCAGGTCCGCCAGCTGCAGGCCCTCGGAGTTGGTCTTTTTGTCGGCCACGATCAGGTCAAACGGCAACGGCTGGTTGAAGAAGTTGGCGCCGTCCCGGATGCGGCGAAATTCAAGCTCCAGCTCGGCGTCCTCCTTGGCGCCTCGGGCCTCACACACCACGAAAGTCAGCGCGTCGCCCTGGCCGGCCGCCTGCAGCAGCCGGTAGATACGCTCCAGGCCAAAGCCCAGCGCCAGGTGGTAGGGGTGCGCCGGATGCCGGTAGCGGTCCTTGAGCTTGCGCTTGTCGATCACCACCGCCACCAGCTGAAAGTCGGCCGCCGCAATGATGTCGGTCAGCGTGTGCATAAACGCCTCGCGCGGCGCCTTGGACAAGCGCGAAAACGCCCCTTTCTTGCGCCGGATGTCCGACTCATGCAGCACCACCATGTCGTGCCCGAAGGTGGCGAACTTCAGCTGCCGGATGGCGGGTGTCACCCGCTGGGCGTAGTCGCTTTTGCGGAAGATGCAAAAAGCCAGCACAAAGACCGGGTAGTCGGCATCGATGGACGCCAGGCTGTGGTCGCCACTCTCGTCCACGTAGATGATGAACTCGCTGTGCCGGACGCTGGGTTCGGCGGCCGGCACAGCGGGGCTCATGCGTCGGCTGCCTCGGGCCGGGTGATGCCGGAGACATCGAGTTGGCCGGACATGAGTTTGGGTAAGAGCAGGTCGCGGGCCTTTTCCAGCGACAGATTCGCGGCGCTCAGCTGCTCGGCTTGGGCAAGCATCGGCGCAATGAGCCGCTGAAAATCTGCGCTCAGAGGCTGTGGTGGCTGCCAAATATCGAGCGAACCGATATCAGCTCGGCTCAGCTCCAGCTGATTGGTTGCACCTTTGCCCATTGCCGAAAAGACCGGTTCCAGGTTCAGCAAGGCCTGGCCAAAATAAGCCGCCGAGTTCGTGTCAATTGCTCGTGCAATGGTGACATGGGTATCAACGGTGCAATTTCCAATATTCGAACGAACTTGTGCTACACGACCAAGTGTGCCTGCGCCAGTTGAGTTGATCAGTACATCGCCTGCCTGAACCAGTCGATCAGGTTTCACGTCCTTCGACTGTCGACGTGCAGGTTGCATGGACAGGCGGCCGTCGCGGATGCATTTCTGGTTGATGATCAAGCCAATGGCGGAGTCGTCATACTTTGGAGTAATGCCACGATTGAAGAAGCACGTCTGCTCGGCAATGGGTGTTTTGCGCCACCCGTGCGGCACGCCATTTTTCACCAGTGCCGACTCATGGCCAGGGAAGCGCAGGTACACGAACCACTCTCGGTACAGGCGACGGGCGGCGTCTTCGAGCAGGAAAATGCGCCGTTGGTTGGTGGCGATCAGGTCGTCGTATGAAGACAATACCTCTGCGATTTGACGCTGGACAAATATAGGCGGGCAAGCGATTCCAAACGACAGTAGCTTTTCTTGGCTCAGGTTGTCTTGTGTAGCCCCTTGAGAAACCATCTGAAGTTCGCGCTGGATGATGTCAAAGTAGTATTTAACGAAGCGAGGGTCTGATTTTTCAGAATCGGCTATAAAGCCGATGACGCTGTCAGGGAAACATGCTGAATATGAAAGTAAGGCGGTGTCTGCAATATTAGCCGCAATAGTGATGCAAAGAGTTTCTTTCGGCCAAAGTCGACTTTGAGCCAAGCCCGCATCGCTATAAGTCTGCGAATGCTCGGTAATTCGAAAATTTGCGTGTTTTATATCACCCGTCTGAATGAATGGATGCGTTCCACCGTACAAAACTGGGTCATTTCTTGGGCGATGACGAGAACGCCCACGGGATAGGTAGCCCAGCTCATTGAGCGGGACTTTTGCCCAAGTCATACCAACAACTCCTCAAAGTTGCGCGCAATGCGCCTCGCCAGTTCCGCCGCCTTGTCATTCAACTCGGCCAGCTCAACCTGAATATCGCGCAGTTGCTCGACGAAATCATCTTCGTCAGTCGCATCAGCTGCGGCCACACCCACATACCGCCCCGGCGTCAGCGAATAGTCGTTGGCGGCAATCTCGTCCAGCGTCACCGCCTTGCACAAGCCGGCCACGTCCGCAAACACGCCATGCGGAAACCGGCTGTGCAGCCAGTGCACCTGGTGGGCAAAGTAGCCGGCAAGCTTCAGCCCGTCCAGCACCTCATCGCGCACCGTGGCGGCATCGTCTTTCTTGGCATCGGCTGGGATCAGCGCGCGCTTGGCCTCGCGCGCCGCCTTGCCGTCAAAGGCCTTGCTGGCGCGGGCGCGCAGCGGCTTTTCTGCTGTGTCCAGCAGCTTCAGCCACTGCTTGTGGCGCGCTTCCAGCGTCTTGCTCGCGGCCTTGAGCTCGGGGGCCAGGGCGTCCAGCGTCGTCTGCAAGCTGACCTGGCCGCTGTGCGCCGTCAGGTCGGCACTGGCGATGGCTTGGCAGGCCTGTGCGCTGCGCCCCAGCAACTGGGCCAAGGCCTGTGCCGCCGACTGATCGGCCAGCGCCGCCGCCAGCTCGGCCTTGAAGTTGTCCGGCGCCGCTTGTGTGAGGTGGGCGGGCGCGTCCTGGTCGGCGTTCAGCTCCGCCAGGCTCACCCTGTCCGCAAAGGCCTTGAGCGTGGCGCCCAGCGTGGCAATGGCGGCACTGTCGGCGGCAACGCGCGCGGGCAGCGTGGCCAGCCAATCGCCCACCTGGCGCTGGTAGCGACCGACCAGCGCGATGAACTTGTTGGTCTCGCCCCGGTACAGCCAGCTGATGGCGGTGAGGTTGGCCAGCTGCTCGTCGGTGAACACATGTGACCGGGCCGACACCACGTGGTAGACATGGCGGGCGTCGATCATCAGCACCTGGTCCGACAAGTCATCCGGCTTGCCCTTGTCAAAAAACCACAGCGTGCAGGGCAGGCTGCGGGTGTAGAAGAACTTGCTGCCAATGGCCAGCATCACGTCCACATGGCCTGACTTGACCAGTTGCTCGCGGATGTCGCGGTCTTTGTTGCCGGCATCCGACGCGCTGGACGCCATCACAAAGCCGGCCCGGCCGGTGTTGTTCAGGTAGCTGTAAAAGTACTGGATCCACAGGCTGTTGGCGTTGGAGATGGCGCCGGTTTTGGCATTGGTGCCGGGCAGGCCAAAAGGCAGCCGGCCGCCTTGGTCCACCGGGGCTACCTGAATCGTCACCTTTTTGGTGTCCACGCCGTCGACGTTGAACGGCGGGTTGGCCATCACAAAGTCGCACTGGCCCACCAAGTGCTCGGCCTGGTCGTAAAAGGTGTTGCCCTGGCGGATGTTGCTGGCATCCAGGCCGTGCACCACCAGGTTCATGCGCGCCAGCTTGGTGTTGGTGTCGCTTTTCTCCTGGCCGTGGAAGGTGACGGTGTCGTTGGCCTGGGCGTGGCGCACTTCTTCAATGAAGTGCCCGGTCTGCACAAACATGCCGGCCGACCCGCAGGCCGGGTCGAACACCAGGCCGTGGTCGGGCTCGATCACGCCCACGATCATGCGCACCAGCGAGGGCGGCGTGAAGAACTCGCCACCCTCCTGGGCGCCGCTCATCGCGAACTTGTTGAGAAAGTATTCGTAGATGCGGCCAAACACATCACCCGTGGCGGCTTTGAGGGCCGGGCGGTTGAATATCTTCACCAGCCCGGCCAGCAGGTCGGGCTCAAACGCGGTGTAGCCGCGCGGCAAGGCGGCCTTCAGCACCTCGTATTCGGCCTCCATCGCGTCCATCGCCGCGTCGATGACCTCGCCGACGTTGGCGTCCTGTGGCAGGTTGGCGATGCCGTCGAACCGGGCCGCTTCGGGCAGGTAGATCGCGGCCCGGCCCTGGAAGCCGAGCTTGATCAGCGCCTCGCGCTGCGCCGCCGGCACCTTGGCGGGGATGTCGGCGCTGATTTGCGGCAGGTAGACCTTGAAGCGGTTGTCGGCATGGCGCAAAAAGATCAGGCCCAGCACCGGCATCGCGTACTCGGCGGCGGTGAGCTTGGAGTTGGCGCGCAGTTGGTCAGCCGCCTCCCAGAGTTCGTTTTCGAGTTGTTGTACGTTCATGTGTCGCGCTGGGGCCTTGTTTCAGACCACTATAGCGGCGGCCTCCCGCAGGCCTGCCACCGCTGCCAGACACAAAAAAACGGCCCGGGATGACCGGGCCGTTGTCAGCAGGGTGGGCAGGGATTCAGACCGGCGCCGGCACCGGGCTGCGGATCAGGTGGTCAAACGCGCTGAGCGCGGCCTTGGACCCCTCGCCCGCAGCGATGATGATCTGCTTGTACGGCACGGTGGTCACATCACCCGCGGCAAAGATGCCCGGCACGCTGGTGTGGCACTTGGCGTCGATGATGATCTCGCCAAACTTGCTCAGCTCGACCGTGCCCTTCAAGAACTCGGTATTGGGCACCAGGCCGATCTGGATGAACACGCCTGCCAGATCAAGCTGGTGCTCGGCGCCGCCCACCCGGTCCTGGTAGCGCAGGCCGTTCATCTTCTGGCCGTCGCCGGTGATCTCGCGGGTCTGGGCGCTGGTGTGGATGGTGACGTTGGCCAGG